>JAGSPR010000472.1 GCA_018262455.1 Deltaproteobacteria bacterium
CGAGCCGGGCTACCGACACCGATCCGTGGCCGAGATCCTGCTCGAGTTCTGTTCGTACAGCGATGGCTGCACGATGTCGGGCAAGAAGGACTCGCTCGTGAACATCGGCGGGTGGCTGGCGCTCAATGACAAGAACCTCTACGACGAGGCCTCGGCGCTGGTCGTCGTCTACGAGGGCCTGCACACCTATGGCGGCATGGCCGGTCGCGACATGGAGGCGATGGCTCGTGGCATCGCGGAGTCGGTGCAGGACGATCACATGCGTGCGCGGATCGGGCAGGTCCAGTACCTGGGCGACACGCTGCACGCGTGGGGCGTGCCGGTGGTGCGGCCGATCGGCGGCCACGCGGTGTACCTCGACGCCAGGGCGTTCTACCCGCACCTTGCCCAGGATCAGTTCCCGGCCCAGGCGCTGGCGGCGAACCTCTACGAGGATTCGGGGGTGCGCGCCATGGAGCGGGGCATCGTCTCCGCCGGCCGAGACAAGCAGACCGGCCACCATCACTTCCCGAAGCTCGAGCTGGTTCGCCTGGCGATTCCGCGCCGCGTCTACACGCAGGCGCACATGGACGTGACGGCCGAGTCGGTGGCGGCGGTCTGGGACACGCGCAGCCATGCTCGCGGCCTGAGGATGGTCTACGAACCGAAGTACCTGCGGTTCTTTCAGTCGAGGTTCGAGCTGTTGTGAGGTTGGGTGTCGCGCTTTCCAGCGGTGTGGCCACCTCCGACAGCGGGCCCGTCGCAGATTCCGCGCACCTACGCGAGCACGCGGTGTGCACCTCATCGCCACGCCCTCGCCGGGCGGAGGTACGATGGTCTCGATGTCCGTTCGCGCTGGCCTGATCGCTACCGTCGCCCTCGTGGTCGCCGTGGCCGCGTGCGGCGACGACGCCGGCAACGCCCCGCCCGACGGCGCCCTGGTCGATGCGGGCGCCCCCGATGCTGCGGTCGACCCGAGCGCCGCGCTGTTTCCGCGCGACCGCGTACTCGATGTGGCGATCACGCTCGCCGCCGCTGACTGGGCCGCCCTGCGCAACCAGCCGCGGCCGAGCGGCCTGGCCGACACCACGTGCGCCCGTCAACCCACCGCGGAGGGATACACGAACTACCCGGCCACCATCACGATCGACGGGGTCACGGTCGCCAACGTGGCGCTGCGCAAGAAGGGCAACCTCGGCTCGGTGTCGAGCACGCGACCGGGGCTGCGCATCAAGGCCAACGAGTACGTCGCCGGGCAGCGGATCGCCGGGCTCAAGGTGGTCACCCTCAACAACAACCACCAGGACGACACGCTGATCAGCCAGTGTCTGGGCTACGGCCTGTTCCGCGCCGCGGGGCTGCCCGCGCCACGCTGCGCGTTCGCCCACGTCACCGTCAATGGCGAGGATCTCGGCGTCTACTCCCACGTCGAGACCATCCGCGAGGAGTTCCTGGCGCACCACTTCACCGATGCCACCGGCAACCTGTACGAGAGCGGCGGTGACTTCGTGCCGGGAGGGACGGGTGGGTTCCAGCCCAAGACCAACTCCGCGGCGCCCGATTGCAGCGACCTCGATCCGGTCGTGGCCGCGCTGGCCGTCCCCGATGATCAGCTCGTGGCCCGCGTCGGCGCGGTCATCGACCTCGGCCAGTACATGCGGTTCTGGGCGATGGAGGTCGTGACCGATCACTGGGACGGCTACGCCAACAACCGCAACAACGTCTTCTTCTACGACGACCCGACCTCGGGCCGCATGCACTTCATCCCGTGGGGCATCGACGCGCTGTTCACGGGCCGCCTTCGCTCCACGCGACCCGACGCGGTGTTCGCGTGCGGCTCGTTGCCCTGGCGGCTCTACGCGGCCCCGACGACGCGCGCCATGTACCTGGCGGCGCTGCGCGACGTGCTCGACACCGTGTGGGATCCGTCGACGATCGTCGCCGAGATCGATCGCCTCGAGGCGCTGCTGCGTCCGCTGGCCGACCCTACCAACAGCGGCGCGTTCGCCGGCCGGATCGATCGCGTGCGCGCCTTCGCGATGGCGCGCGAGGGCCAGCTGCGCGCCGAGCTCGACGCGGGCGATCCGGTGTGGCCGTTCGCCGCCGGCGACGCGTCGTGTCGGATCAACATCGGCACCATCACCACGACGTTCTCGACCACCTGGGGCACGCTCGGGGACTTCTCCGTCGGCAGCGGCACCATGAGCGGCACCATCTCGGGCGTCGACGTGACCACGTCGACGGTCACCGCCAACGCCGGCCTCGACACCGACGGCAAGGGCGCGATGCAGCTCCTGGGGAGGCTCCCCGACGGACGCTACGCCGTGGTGTTCGTCATCGTCACCAACCCGGCCGACGTCACGCCAGGCACCCGGTCGATCGATCTCGTGAACGTCGCCGCCGTCATGACGTTCTACGATCCCGCCACCGACACCGCGAGCGGCGGTGGCCTGCTCCTGCCCGGCTCCCTGACGTTGACCTCGGCCAGCACCACCGCCGGCGCACCGGTCGTCGGATCCGTCACCGGCACGGTGATCGAGCTCTAGGCTCGCGCGACACGCCTCGATGGTCAGCGCGCCGAGACCGGCGGGATGCGCCCCGCCCACGGGCGCGCGACCTCGAGCTGCGCGGCGAGCTGGAACAGCGTCGCCTCGTCGCCGAACGGCGCCATGAACTGCACGCCGATCGGCAGCCCGGCCGCGTTCCAGTGCAGCGGCACGCTCATCGCGGGGAGCCCGGTCTGGTTCGCGACCTGGGTGTTCGGGGTCTTCTCGAGCGCGTTCGCCCCGAGCGACGCGAGCAGCTTGTCGAGCACGAACCGCGGCGAGACCACGCGCAGCGCGGCGAGCGCCATCTTCTCGGCCGACTTGAGCGCCAGCTCGCCGACCTTGATCGGCGGATAGGCGAGGGTGCCGTCGAGGAACAGGTCGTGGTCCTGGAAGAAGCGCCCGAGCTGGCGACCCGCGCTCTGACAGGCGTCGCGCGACCGCTGGAGCTCGATCGCCGGCAGCTTGCGGCCGATCGTACCGAGCAGCCACGTCGTCGGCTCGAAGTCCGCGGGCGTCGGCGCGCGGCCGACCCATCGCGCGGTGTCCTCGATGCCGATCGCCGCGCCGACGGCGACCTGCGTGAAGTACGCGGCGACCAGCGCGTCCTTGTCGATGGGGAGCGCGACCTCGGTGACCTCGTGGCCGAGGCTCGCGCACAGCGCGGCCGCGTCCCTCACCGCGGCTTGAACATCGGCGTGGGTGTCGCGCCCGAGCTGCGATCCGGTGGAGAACGCGATGCGCAGCTTGCGCGGCGCGCGCTGGATCTCCTCGGCGTACGGCCGCTCGCGCGGTGGCGAGGCGTACGGCGCGCCGACGTCGGGGCCCTGGGTCGCGTCGAGCATCGTCGCGCAGTCGCGCACGCTGCGTGTGAGCACGCCGGGCTGCACGTAGCCGCCCCAGCCCTCGCCGACCTTCGGGCCGAGCGGGTTGCGGCCGCGCGTCGGCTTGAGCCCGAACAGGCCGCACGCCGACGAGGGGATGCGGATCGATCCGCCCCCATCGCCGCCGTGGCCCATCGGCACCGCGCGCGCCGCGACGATCGCGGCGGTGCCGCCACTCGAACCACCGGGCGTGTGGTCGGGGTTCCACGGATTGCGCGCCGGGCCGCGGAGCTCGGACTCCGTGATGCCGAGCAGGCCGAGCTCCGGCGTGTTCGTCTTGCCGACGATCACCACGCCGGTGCGCTTCATGCGGGCGATGATCTCGGCGTCCTCGGTGGGGACGAAGTCCTTCGACATCCGACACGACTGCGTGTACGGCTCACCCGCGAGCCAGCCATCGAGGTCCTTGACCACGAACGGGACGCCGCGGAAGGGCCCGTCGGGCAGCGGGGCCTTCGCGGCCGCGCGCGCCTGGTCGTACATGCGGTGGATCACCGCGTTGAGCGTCGGGTTGACCTTCTCGATCGCGGCGATCGCCGCCTCGACGAGCTCGGTCGGGTGCACGTCGCCGCGTCGGACGCGCTCGGCGAGGGCGGTGGCGTCATCGAGCGCGGCTGGATCGGCCATGGTGGCCGCGAGCGTAGCTCAGATCCCGTAGCGACCCGTGAACCAGCGCTCGCACCGTCTTGCTCGCGTTCGACGAGCTCCTGCACTGGAGCCACGGCGGTTGCCTCACGGCACGCACAGACTGCGCACGGATGCGCACGACCTCGGCATCCGCCCTGGGACTGTGCCCCCGGTGGGGTCGGTCGTATGCAGCGCAAGCGGGCGGGACCACACGACGAGGGACTGGCGCGGCGCTCGCAACGTGCGGTGGCGATGCTGCGCTCGCTCGTCCCGGTACTCGCTGCGCTGACCCTCATGGCGTGCGCGGGCGACGAGGTCGAGCAGCTCGACGACCTCGACGACCTCGCTGACCTCGGCAAGGGCGATGGACCGCTCGGCGCCTGGACCGGCATCGGCGTCGGCGTCGCCTACCAGCAGGTCACGACGGGCGGCGCGGTGCTGATCGCGTACGGCGGGTACTCGGCGAAGCTGAGCTACGCCGCCGCCTGGGCGACCGAGCTCGTCGATGCGAAGCTCGGTGCGGTCGACGTCGGGCACGTCTACGCGGTCCGGGGACCGGCGGATGCAGCGTACGCGGCGCGCGAGATCGCGAACACGAAGCTGCGCGCACACCTGCTCTCGCTGGCGGCCGGCACGCCGATCTACATCGTCGCGCACTCGAGCGGCGCGTTCGTGGCGCACGAGCTGCTGGCGCAGGCCCACGCCGCCGGTGATACGGAGCTGCTGTCGCGGATCGCGTACGCGAACCTCGACGGTGGTGGTTCGGGGCTGACGACGCCCATCGTCGCGGCGCTCGGTGCGATCACGTTCGTGTCCGCACGTGATCCGGCAGCGGGCCGCTCGCAGAACAGCAGCACGATGAAGGCGCTCGGCACCACGTACGCCGCGTACGGCTCGGCG
>JAGSPR010000473.1 GCA_018262455.1 Deltaproteobacteria bacterium
CAAGCTCGACGTGTCGCGGTTCGGCAGCCCGGTGCGCGCGGTGTCGTCGTTCCGCGACCGTCGCACCGCTGGCCGGATCCGGCTGATCGCCGAGCTCTCCGAGCCCGTGACGCCGACGTTCGATCGCAACGGCGGTGGCGTGCACTGGCGGTTCGTCGCCAGCGATGCTCCGGCCAAGCGGGTCGCGCAGGCGCCGCGGACGCAGTCGATGCCGTCACCGGTCATCGGCGGCTTCGGCGCGGCCTCCACGCCGGTCGCCCAGCAATCGGTCTCGCAGGTCCCTCCGCAAGGCACCCGCCGGAAAGTCTATCGCGGCGCGACCGTCGACTTCGACTTCAAGGATGCGCCGATCCACGACCTGCTCCGCATCATCGCGGACACCGGTCGCGTCAACATCGTCGTCCCCGATGACGTCAGCGCCAAGGTCACCGTCCGGCTCAAGCGCGTGCCGTGGGACCAGGCGCTCGAGGTCATCCTGTCGTCGCACGGGCTGTGGTACCGGCGCGAAGGCAACCTCTACCGGATCGCTCCTCGCAAGGAGCTCGACCAGGAGGATCAGGAGGCCGCGGCGCGTGCCGAGGCCGCGCGCAAGGCCGAGGTCCCGCGTCCCGAGGTGATCCGTCTCAACTACGCCGACGCCAACGAGCTCGCGCCCAAGCTCAAGGGGATGGTGTCTCCGAACGGCACGCTGGAGGTCGACACCCGCCAGAACGCGCTGATCATCAACGACGTCGGCGGCAACCGCGAACAGATCGCACGCCTCGCGCTCTCGCTCGACACCCAGACCCCGCAGATCTCGATCGAGGCCCGGATCGTCGAAGCTCGCTCGACGTTCCTTCGCCAGATCGGCGTGCAGTGGGGTGGCAGGGCGCTCGCGACCGCGGCCGGCGGCAACGCGACGGGGCTGCTGTTCCCGTCGGCGATCAGCCTGCTTGGCGGCAACGAGGATGCAACCACGAATCGCACCGGCGTCGCGTCTCCGTCGGACTTCGCGGTCAACCTGCCGGCCGCCACCGGGTCCGGAGAAGGTGGCGCGGTCGGGCTCTCGCTCGGTTCGATCGGCGGCAACTTCAACCTCAACCTCCGGCTGTCCGCCCTCGAGGACAGCGGCACCATCCGCATCGTGTCGGCTCCGAAGATCACGGTGCTCAACAACAAGGCCGCGAAGATCACGCAGGGCGTGTCGATCCCCATCCAGGTGATCTCCGCGGCCGGCACGCAGACGCAGCTGGTCCAGGCTGACCTCACCCTCGAGGTCACGCCGTATGTCTCGGCCCGTGACTGCGCGGTCCAGATGAAGCTCAACGTGACGAAGAACGAGCCCGACTTCGTCAACGTCGGTGCTCGTGGTGACCCGTCGTTCCTCCGCAAGGAAGCGAGCACCACGATGCTGGTCAACGACGGCGACACCTCGGTGCTCGGCGGCATCTACACGCGCAACAGCGGTCTCGCCTACAAGAAGATCCCGTTCTTCGGTGACATCCCGGTCCTCGGCTGGCTGTTCAAGAACCGCCGCGAGAACGACGACCGCACCGAGATCCTGGTGTTCATCACCCCGAAGATCACGAACAAGGGCGCGCTCAGCTGCCAGTAGTCGCGCGGCGCGGCACACTGACCGAGAGGCCGACGTGCCGCCACTCTTCCTGATCGGATTCATGGCAGCCGGCAAGACGTCGGTGGGCCGTGCGATCGCGCAGACCTCCGGCCGGGAGTTCGTCGATCTCGACGATCAGGTCGCCGCGATGGGAGAGCCTGTCGCGACGCTGGTGGCGCGCGACGAGCCCGAGTTCCGCCGCCGCGAGGCGCGGGCCCTCGCCGAGCTGATCGCGCAGGACTCGACTGCCGTGATCGCGACCGGGGGCGGCGCCGCGGCCTACGGCGAGAACCTCGACCGCATGCGGGCAGCGGGGCTGGTCGTGGCGCTCGGGGTCGACGTCGCCACCGCCGAGCAGCGCGCCGCCGGAGGACCGAGCCGCCCGCTGCTCGCGTCGGCGGCCACGCTCGCGGTGACGCGGGCGCCGAGCTATCGCCGGGCCCACGCCATGGTCGACACCACCGCGCGCACGATCCCGGAGGTCGTCGCCGCCGTCACTGCCGTCGAGCGGACGTGGCTCCGGCTGCCGCCCGCGCACCGCCAGGCCACCATCGTGGCGCTCGGCGACCGCAGCTATGCCGTCACGGTCGGCGGCGCGCTCGATGCCTCGTTGCTGCGCGACCAGCTCGGGGCCGCGACGCGGATCGCGGTGATCACCGATCGCAACGTCGCGCGCTACCTGCCGCTGCTGGGCTCGCTGGTCCACGACATCCTCGAGATCGAGCCCGGCGAGCCGAGCAAGGCCTTCGCGGTCTACGAGCAGCTGTGCAACGACCTGGTCGCGCGCGGGCTCGATCGCGGCTCGGCGATCGTCGCGCTCGGTGGCGGCGTCGTCGGCGACCTCGCGGGGTTCGTCGCGGCGACGCTGTTTCGCGGCATCCCGGTGATCCAGGTGCCGACCACGATCGTCGCGATGACCGATGCCGCGATCGGCGGCAAGACCGCGGTCGATCTGCCCGCGGGCAAGAACCTCGTGGGCGCGTTCTGGCAGCCGCGCCTGGTCGCCTGCAGCACCGACATGCTGGCCACGCTGCCCGCGCGCGACCGCCGCGCCGGCTTCGGCGAGCTGTGGAAGTACGCGTTGCTCGACGGCCGCGAGCTGTGGGAGCTGGTGGCCGCGTGCGCTGGCTGGGCCGCCGGTCCGGACGGCACGCCGCCACCGCCCGAGCTGCGCGCCGCGATCGATCGTTCGATCGCCTACAAGGCGGCGATCGTCGGGCGCGACGAGCGCGAGCTGACGGGACACCGCGCGCTGCTCAACCTCGGCCACACGATCGGCCACGCGATCGAGAGCGCCTCCGGGATGCTGCACGGCGAGGCAGTGGGGCTTGGCCTGATCGCCGCGTGTCGCGTCTCGGCCGCGATCACGGGGACCCGCGCGGAGCTCGAGTCCGAGGTCGCCTTCGCGCTCGCGGCGAGTGGGCTCCCGGTGGACCTCGATCGCTGGCTCACCGATGAGGTTTTGGCGCGTGTCCAGGTCGACAAGAAGCGAATCGGCACGAACCTGCGATTCATTGCCGTCCGCGAGGTAGGGGCGTGTGAGCCAGTCGAGGTCGCCGTCACCGAATTGGGAAGAATTTTGCGTTTCGTTCAGAGGGCTTGATACGATTTCTTTTCGTCGGAGGAAGCGATGCACCGCATCTCGATACTGATCATTCTCACGTCTCTTGGCGTCGGCTGCGCAGCCGATAGCGGCGACGAGAGCTTCATCATCCGCAGTAACGTCGCCGCGCCGACCGAGGGAACGTGCGAGTTCACGCCCGATGTCAACGCCCAGGCACTCTCTCGAGGCCAGCTGTCGCTGTTCTCGAAGAACCCGTACGTGCTGCACGCGCTGTTTCAGAGCCGGATCGTCGCGCCCGAGGGCAAGGAGAGCCAGCGCACGGTGTTCCTGAAGGGCGCCGATGTCTCGGTCGTGGTCGGCCCGATCGAGATGATCGACGCCGAGGGCAACGTCACGACCGATGCGGTCGAGGAGACCCTGCCGGGGTTCCAGAGCGTGTTCACCGGCGCGCTCAACCCCAACGGCGGGCTGCTCGTGGCCGAGTTCGATGTCGTGCCGCTCGCCGCGCTGGCCAGCATCCGGGCGCGCGCGGGCGGCGCGGTCACCATCCACGCCCAGGTCCAGACCACCGCGACCCCGTTCGGCGACTACTACGGCGCGGAGCTGCGCGGCGCGCCGTTCCAGTTCCCGGTCACGGTGTGCAACGACTGCGTCGTCAGCCCTGTGGTCGATGACCAGGGGGCTCCGGTGAATTGCCCGCTCGTGATGGGCACGGTGCCTCGCCTCGGCAACCCCTGCAATCCCTACCAGGATGGCATCGTGGATTGCTGCAACGATACCGGCGGGCCAGTCTGCCCGGCGCCCGTCTCGATCCTTCCTCCGCCGACGCCTTGAGCAAACAGCTGGCCCTGGCTCTGGCGCGGATCTCGAACCCTCTAGTAACGTTGGACGGTGGCCTTGTTCGCTGACACGCTCAAGAAGGTCGTCGACAATGTCGACGGTGGCATCGCGGCGGTGATCATGGGGCTCGACGGGATTCCCGTCGAGAGCTACACGCGTCACGACGACCAGCTCGACGTCAACACCGTCGCGATGGAGTTCTCGTTCATCCTCGGCCAGGTCCGCAAGGCAGGCGACAGCCTCGCCGTGGGCAGCCTCGAGGAGCTGTCGGTGAAGGCGCAGCGCCTGCTGCTCATCTGCCGGATGATCTCGCCGCAATACTTCGTGGCGATCGCGATGGCACCCGAGGGCAACTTCGGCAAGGCGCGCTATCTCGTGCGGATGGCCACGCCGGCGCTCGTCGCCGAGCTCTGAGGAACCTGCGGGTGACGCGGAGCAAGCAGCGAGCTCGTTCGCGGGCGCTTCGCATCCAGGTCCTCCACGGGCCGAACCTGAACCTGCTCGGTACGCGCGATCCCGCGGTCTACGGAACCACGACGCTCGCGGAGATCGACGGCGAGCTGGCGCGGCGAGCCAAGGCGCGCGGTGCCGAGCTGCGGTCTGCCCAGTCCAACGTCGAGGGCGACCTGGTCGACCTGATCCAGCGCGCCAAGGGCTGGGCGGACGCGATCGTCATCAACCCGGGTGGCTACACGCACACGTCCGTCGCGATCCGCGACGCGATCGAGGCCGTCGCGTTGCCGACCGTGGAGGTGCACCTGTCCAACCTGCACGCGCGCGAGCCATTTCGCCGGGAATCGATCACGGCGGCCCGTTGCATCGGCCAGATCTGCGGGTTCGGTGCACAAAGCTACTACCTGGGACTGGACGCAGCCCTCGCGCATGTGGAAGCTACCGCTCGCGATGGCATCCCGAAAAAGCC
>JAGSPR010000474.1 GCA_018262455.1 Deltaproteobacteria bacterium
AGCTTGATCGTGAGCGACGTCGCATCGCCGCCGCGGTTCGCGTCCTTGCTGAACGTCTTGGCCCAGTTGATCCACACGGCGTTGAGCTCGAGCTCGAGGTTGCCCACGGGCGAGTACGCGACGCCCCCGGAGATCGCCATCGGCAGATTGATCGTGGTCGAGGCGTCGCCATCGGGTGGCAGCTGCGCCCGGTACGGATCGGCGATGTCAAAGTCGGCCTGGCCCTCGAAGTCGAGCTTGACCGCGTTGCGGTACATCATCCCGAGCTTGAGCCCCTTGGCCGCGGGAGGGTGATACATGACGCCGGCGCGGAATCCGAAGCCGACGGTGTCGGCGGCGAGATCGACCGATCCACGGGTATCGCCGAACACCACCGCACGCTTGAGCTCGACGCTCGCGGGCACGATGTCGACGCCGGCGCCGATCGACAGCCCGGGTACCTGCTTGTGGAGGTTGAGCCCGACCGTCGGCGAGATGAACAACGTCCTCAGACTGGTGTCCTGCGCGACCGTCGCCTGCGGGTGGTTCTCCGGATACGAGACCGCGAGGCCGAACGGGAGGTGGAAGCCGATGCCGACCGCCACCATGTCGTTGAGGCGCGACGCGAGATAGAGATTCGGGACCGGCGCTGGCGGGCTGTCGGTCGTCACCTTCGGGGTGTTCGCGTTCTCGTAGGAGCCCTCGGCGATGTAGAGCGACCCGCCGAGGTTGATCGTCGTGCCCTCGGTGAGCGCGAGGCCTCCGGGGTTGAACACGATCGCCGAGGCATCGTCGTTGCTGGCCGCGGTCGCACCGCCACGACCGGTGACGCGCGCGTCGTGCTCGTTGATGTTGAACGAGTTCGCCGACGCGGTGCCGGCGATCCCGACGAGGCCCAGGGTGGTGAACAGGGAGCTGCGTAGGTTGTTCATGATCGGCCTAGCGGTTGGAGAGGAGGAAGTAGACGGCGTCGGTCTGCAACCGGACGGTCGCGAACGTGCCGTCGCAGGCCGCGCCGGTTCCCGGGTTGCAGGGCACGCCGAGGACGCTCGGTTCCGGCTTGAGCAGCGAGCTGTGCGAGAACGTGTTGCCCGGAGGGCACGACGGGCTGCCGGGAGCCACCGTGAGGTAGCTGAGGAAGTGGCTCTTGGTCGGCGCTGCGAGCAGCGCCGTCGAGGGCGGGATCGACGCGCCGATCGGCGTGCCGCAGCTCGCGTCGCCGCGGAGCTGGAGGGCGAGCGCGCCCGCGTTGTTGGTCGCGACGTTCGGGACGACCTTGTCGCCGTCGACTTCCTGGAGCAGGAACCGCGCGGGTGCGAGCTGGGTGCTGAAGTTCGCCGGGTCCGCCGGGTCGAGCACCCAGCGCCCGATCACCGAGAACTGGATGTAGCCCGGGTCCCGCTTCCACGCGCTGGTGAGGCACAGCCCGGTGTTCGCCGCCTTGTTGAACTTGTCCGCGGCGGTGCACTTGGCGCCGTTGCAGGTCAAGGCGCCCGCGTCGATCAGCGCATCGACGAGCGGGCACTGGAAGGTCTCGACCTGCCCGGTGTTCTCGAGGATGTCGAGCCAGCCGGCGCCCGCGACGTCGAGCACACCGGCCTTGATGCCGGTCGTGGCGAGCGCGATGGCTCCCAGGTTGCCGCCGATCATCGAGTGACCGACGTACATGATCTTCGTCGGGTCGACCTTGAGCTTGCCGCAGTTCGTGGTGCCGCACGCCGTGAGCGAGGTGACCAGCTGCTGGAGATCGAGCACGCTCTGGCGGAACCCGTCGCGGGTCGCGGCGAGGTCGGCCGAGAACGGCGGCGCGTAGCAGCCCGTCTGGGTGCTCGGATCGGGGCCGCGATCCGCGCGAGGTCCCGGGATGCCGACGTTGACGTCCGTGCAATCGAGCAGGGGATCGGTGGTGTTCGCCACGTTCGAGATCCGGACTGCGCGCGAACCGTGGTTGGGAGCGTCGATCGCCACCACCGCGAAGCCCTGGGAGGTGAGCGCGCCGGCGACGCCGAACACGTCGCCTCGCGAGCGGGTGATGCCGTGCTGGAAGATCACCGTCGGGAAGCCGCCCGCGGGCGCGGCGCCCTGCGGGATCAGTACGAGCGCGCTGACCTGGGCCTGGACGTCGTTGGCGAAAGGATTCGCGTTGCTGGTGCCGTGGACGACCGTCGGCGCCACCGGGTCAGTCCACGCACCCGGAATCGGCAGCGCGCCGGTGCCGGTGTACTTCGTGTTGGGGACATCGGTCTGGTACTGCTTCGACAGCATGAGCGAGCCGAGCACGTCGTTGATCGCTGCGCAGCCGGCCGCGGCGCACGTCGCTTTGCCGACGGCGTAGTTGCCGGCGCCGAGGATGATCCGGAGGAAGCACTCCGTGTCGGTGATCGGGTCATCGACCGCGCACTGCGCGAACACGCCAGTTCGCGCGGTCGCGAGTGCAGCCTGCGACTGGTTGCCGAGCAGAGGCAGCGCGGTCGGCTTGGCCGCCGGCGAGCTCGCGACGGCGGGGTCGAGCGGATCGGTCGTGGTCTGCGTGTTGAACTCGAATGCCAGCAGCAGATCGGTGCTCTCGTGCTCGGCCCCCGCGAGGAACGAGATCGCATCGTGGTGAGCGTTCCACAACAGGTCGATGCCCGCGAGCTGCAGCTTGTCAGCCGCCTTCTCGGGATCGAGCGGAGTGCGGTTGACGATCACGTTGCCCGCGTCGTCGAACGCGACGACGGGCTTGGGCTCGCGGACCATCGACCAGGTAAACGACGGGTTGAAGTCCGCACCGGTCGCGGTCTTGATGCCGCTCAGCAGCGCGACCGTATAGGTCGACGTCTGCTCGAGCGGGGTGGTCGGCACGAACGTGACCTGGTCGACGGCCACCGGGCCGGTGCAGGCCTTGATGTTGGTCTGGTCGGTGAACCGGGTCGTCTTGCCGGGGATCGCCACCACCGGGATCGACCGCGCGGTCTTCGGATCGAGGGCCTCGCCGCCCTGTACGCGCTGGTACAGCAGCACGTGGTTGGCCAGCGACTCGACGTCGACCGGTTCGGTGAACGTGACGTTGATGGCGGCCTCGTAGGTTCCGAAGCCATCGAGCTTGTTGAGGGCCCCGAGTCGCGTCGCCGCCGTGGACGCGCTCTCGTTGCACTGCTCGGGCAGGTTGACCTTCCCGGTCGCGGGATCGAGTAACAGGTTATTGGGGAAGGGAACGATCTTGTTCGCCGGGTCGAACTCGATGGTGGGCCCGAGGGCCCCTTCATTGGTGTCGAGCGTGACACTCGGACAAGCCCCCAGCGAGAGGGCAAGACAGGCTAGCCAGTGGGTCTTCATGGTGTCTCCGTGGTCGGCCGCAGTATAGGCACGCCTGATGCGCCCTGAGGGTGACACGTCGACAATCCGCGCACGGCTTGGGAGACCTGAGCGGGGTTGCGGGAGCCCCCGGCATGAGCCGCGAGGCAGCGTGTGCCGTGACCTGCATGCGCCGTCACGGCGTGGTGCGGAGCCACGCCACACGGCCACGTCGCGTGAAACATCAACCCGGGTGCGGGTTGGAACAGCGGGGTGTGGTCAGATGGGCCGATGGGTACCCTGAAACTGGCGTGTGTCGTGTGCGTGCTATCGGCGTGCGCCGGTGACGATGCGCCCAATGGGATCGCGTTCGTTCGGATCGTGACGATGGCGGGCGAGTGCGGGGTCGCCGACCCCGACCCGATGGCCACCGAGGCGGATGACTTGCTCTCGCTGAGATTCCTGCCCTACGAGCGCGCTCGTGCGGCGGCGTCGTACCAGCGGGGCCCGGCGTGGGACGGTCACCTCATCACACTCGGGTGGCCCGACGGGACGAACGGGGTGTCCCGGATGTTCGTGGAGCTATCGCCGACGCGAGGCTACGGCCTGAGCCAGATGCCGGATACGAACCTGCAGGCCGTCGGGCTGGTGCAGTGGTCGGGCACCGAGCGAACCTTCGCAGGTCGCGCCGCTCGCGGGCTCATCACGTACGACAAGGAGCTCGGTGACGAGATGCAGGCATTGATCGCCTTCGATGGCGTCGGCGCAAACGGCGAGTCGCAGTGCCGGGTCGTTGGCGTCCACTCGAACCGTGATCGCGAGCGCTTCGAGCCGTATGATCCGACGTGGCTGGCTCCGAATCCGTCGGTGATGATCACGGTGAATACCCAGCCGCCCTCGCTCGCGGGGGATGTCGCTCCGACGCGCAACCTGATCGTTCCGTCGGAAGCACCGCCCGACGAGTGGCCCCAGCCGCCCGAGATCACGGGATCCGCGACGACGCTCGTGAACAGCAGCAACTTCGGCGGCGGTGGCTTTTGCGATTGAGCTCATTCGCCGCTGGGGCTCTGCTCCTCATCGGTTGCAAGGAGGATGAGGAAACCGCGACGACGCCGCCACGCGTCGCCGAGCCGGTGAACGGCGCGACCGTCGGGTGCTGTCTCGTGCGCGTCCGCATGAATCCGCCCGCCGAAGGTGTGGACCTCGACGGCAAAGTCAGGCCTCTCGAAGCGGGGGGGCCGCACGCGAACTGGCGCGTGAACGACGGACCGATCCATGACGTGCAATTCCCATCGACGCAGCGCGAGATGGGCGGCCTGCCATACGTGTTCGCCGCCGAGCTCGCGCCTGGCATGAACAAGCTCGAGGTCGCGCGCTGCGACGAGTTCGATCTCTGCGGCTGGACCACGATCTCGCTCACCGCGACGATCGCGGTCGGCTCGCCGGATCCGGCCTTTGCGCGCACCGGACAGCTGGTGATCGGCGCCTCGGCGCCGCGTGCGCTCCACGTCGATGGCTCGCGCACGTTGCTTGCGGTCGAGAGCGGGACCGGTGCCGAGCCGACGCAGGTCCGGTCGTTTGGCGCTGACGGCGTGCTCGACACCACGTTCGGGACGGCCGGCGTCGCGAAGGTTGGGTTGCGAGCAGTGCGAGGGGTCTTTCC
>JAGSPR010000475.1 GCA_018262455.1 Deltaproteobacteria bacterium
CGCGAGCGTGCCGGGGCTCATCTCGAGGCCCGGTGCGAACTCGTCGCCGAACTGGTAGCCGGGGCCGCCGGTGCCGCTGCCCTTCGGATCGCCGCCCTGGATCATGAAGTCCGGGATCACGCGGTGGAACACCAGCCCGTCGAAGAACGGCTTGCCCTGCTCGACGTTGCCGGTCTTGGCGCTGCGCCACGGCTTCTTGCCGGTGGCGAGCCCGACGAAGTTCGCGACCGTCATCGGGGCCTTGTCCCCGTAGAGCTCGCAATGCAGCGTGCCGAGCGGCGTCTCGATCGTCGCCATCAGCTTGTCGCCATGGCCGGGCGCTCCGATGATGTCCTTGGTGTACGCGGCGAGGTCGGCCGCGACCGGGGGCCGGAGCTCCGACGTGCCGACGGCTTCGGCCTGCTCGCCTTCGTTGGCCTTCGGCGTGGGGCCGGGCTCGTTCCTGGTCTTGCGCTCGCAACCGGCTCCGAGCGCGAGCGTGGTCAGCAGCGCGGCGATCGTTGTGCTTCGCATGGGGCCGGGACCATGGCGCAAACCCGGAGGCGCTGCAAGCGGCTCAACGCGGGCGGCGCGTCGGAGCGGCCTGCCGTCGACGATCCGGGATGCCGTGGCGCACCGGGAGCGCGGTCGTGAACGGGACCGCGCGGGCCGGGGCAGCCGTCGTCCGGCCATCGGCGAGCACCGCCACGCCGGTGCCGCACGCCACCACACGACCCGGTACGCCGATCCCCGTTGCCGCGAGGTCGGCACACACCGCGTCGTAGCCGGCGTTTGCCGGCGTCAGCTTCGGACGCTCGCCGCCACGTCCCGCGATCCCTTGCAGCAGATACTGCGGAGACTCGCTGAGCGCGCCACAGACCCGGCGCAACCCGTCGGCGGTCACGGCATTCGCAGGACCTTCGAGCGGGCCGACGATCGCCGTGAGTGCAGCGGTCTCGGCTCCGTCCGCGATCGCGGGCTCGCCGATCAGCCGATCCTTGAGCGCGGCGATCACGTCGCGTGCGGTGGCGGCGGGGTCCGCCGCGGCCGCGGCGACGAGCCGATCGATGAAGTCCTGCGAGACCCACTTGGGCTTGCCGCAGGCGCCGTTGCGATCCTCCCACGCGAGGCGAGCCTGGAAGTCGATGCCGCGGAAGCCGCGCTCGCTGTTCCGCAGGAACACGCCGATGCTGCGCAGGAACGGCACCTCGATCTGCGGCAAGACGCCGTTCATGTCGCAGGCCGCGGCGTGGGTGGTGCAGCACTGGTTGAAGCCGCATGCCTGCGCGAGCCCGCTGCACGACAGCGTCTCGCAGCCGGGCTCGCCGTAGTCAGGGAACCGGCTCGCCGCGGGAGGGGCCGGCCATTCGAGCGCGGCGCTCGTGAGCTCGAGCAGCGTGCGGGCGTCGACCGGCATCACCGCGTCGCCGGGACCGTTGTGCTGGCGCGCCTCATCGGCGTCCGAGATGACCCAGGGATCGAACACGTTGGGGTAGGTGTACGGCGACGACCCGCACTTGAGCTCGGGCGGCTTGCGGTTGAAGTAGTCGGTCGCGACGATCGCGCCGAGCAGGGCCTTGAGCGAGAAGCCGCTCGTCGCGAACCGCGACGCCAGCGAGTAGAGCAGCTCGCTGGAGGCCTGGTTGCGCGGGAAGTAGTTCGCGATCGTGAGCTGGGTCCCGGTGGCCTGGTGCCAGACATCCTCGGTGATCTTCAACGTCACCAGCCACGCGAGCCCGACATCGGGATCCGTGATGTCCGTCGTCGGGGCGCCGGCGCGCAGGGCGGCAAACCCGCGCGCGAGCGAGGCCTCGAGGTCGAACACCGTCACGCGCGAGCCCGTGACGCTGGCCAGCTTCGCGTCGATCCCCGCGATGTCGGCCGACACGGTCGCGGGTGCGCGGAACTGGCCACACGAGCTCGACCAGCCCCAGGGTCGCGTGTTGCCGTCCTCGACGAAGCCGTCGACCCGGAACACGGCCTCGGCGCGGTCGTCCGCGACCCCCGTGGGCGAGCCATACACGGCCCGCTCGGGGTTGCCGGGGACCGGCCAGTGGCGATCGAGCAGGGGATCGTCGCTGTCGGTCACCGACATCTCGCTGTTGTGGCAGCCGAGGCAGACGGTGTCGCGGTGCAGGTAGCTCGACGCGAACGTCGCGCCGAAATCGGCACGGCGCGCCAGCTCGGCCTCGACGGGACCGACATTCGCGGCCGGGATCGGGTGGTCGACCATCGAGAACAGCTGCGCGCGATACACCGGGGACAGATCGTCGAGGGCGAGCGCGCTGCGCGCCAGATCGACCATCGTGAAGCTCTGGTTGTCCGCGTTCTGGGTCGCGGCCTTGTCACGCACGGCCATCGCGAGGCCTGGCGAGGCGGTCGGGCGAACGCCCTGATCCCAGCAGCTCGCCTCGGTCTGGATGTCGAGGCGCTGGACATGCAGCGCATCCATGATGACGTCGAGCCAGTGATCGGCGAACTCGGGCCGGTTCATGATCGCGCGCGCGACCACGTCGACCGGGTCGTCGCCCCGCTCCTTGGCCGAGGTGTAGAGATCGACGTAGACATCGACCTCGGCCTGGCTCCGCGGCCGATGACCGTCGAGCGCGAGGAACGACTGGCGCACGAACGAGGCGGCGTCGCCGTCGCACAGATCGAACGTCGAGTTGTCGTTGGCGTCGGGCGGCGCGTCGTCGCCGGTGGTGTCATCGCCGCACCCGGTCAGCGTGAGGGCGCCGAGCATCGCCGCGAGCAGGACTTGCTTCATGACACCCTCCCGAGGAACTTCGCCATGGCTTTCTGCGCAGCATCGAGCTCGGTCGTCGCGGCGGGGGCGTCGGAGACGTTGTAGCCCTCGGCCGCGAACGGCCAGATTCCCATCGCGAGCAGCGCCGCCATCCGGTTCTCGGCGGGGGTCGCGAACTGGGTCGCGATGCCGTCGCGGCCGATCGCGCCCGACACGCCCTTCTGCGCGGTGGTGATAGGTCCTCCGATGAAGGACGTCACGTAGCCGTAGGGATGATGGTTGCGTCCGCTGGCGTCCTGCCGGCCAGGGGTGCGGCCGAACTCGGTGTTCAAGATGATCAGCGTGTCGTCGAGCGAGAGCTTGCGAGGGTCGGTCTCGCCGGGTGCGTTGATGATGCCGAGCAGGCCCTGCAGCAGGTTGTCGAAGTTGCGCGAGGTGTCGGTCGCGTTGCGGCTGTGGGTGTCGTAGCCGCCACCCCCGGAGGCCTCCTCGAGGCCGATGTCGCTGACGCACA
This sequence comes from Deltaproteobacteria bacterium, assembly GCA_018262455.1. The sequence goes on from JAGSPR010000475.1 coordinate 3,240, forward strand.
CGTACGAGGCCGGCTCGGTCGGGTGCGTGAGCAGCCCGGCCGCGGCATTGAGCCCCATGTGCGGGATGCTCTGCCTGGTGAGGCCGCACGCGGTGTTCTGCTTGCTGGCGAGCAGGTCATCGCTGAACACGGCGCGGATCGCGTCGGTCTTCGTCGCGGTCTGGTGCGCGACCACCATGTCATCGGTGCGCGGGCTGCGCACGCGTCCCTGATCGGGCCACGTCAACCGGCCCTGGTACTGGTCGACGTAGGCCTGGACGAGCGAGTCGTGGCTCGCGCGGTTGCTGCCGACGGTGCCGCGCTCGAGCAGGCTCGTGAACCCGGTCGCGTTGTTGGTCTTGATCAGCATCGGGCGCGCGCTGCCTGGATGCGTCCCGGCCGCGGCCGCCGCCGCGATGTTGTCGCTCGACACGCCGCCGGTGGCGAACACGTACGAGTGGGGCGACGCGCGACCCGGCGTCAGCCCGGCATCGTTGCGCGCGCGCTGGACGTGCGCGCCGAGCCCTGCCGCGTTGGGCTGACCGACCGGGCGGCCGGTGAGCGCCATCGGGACCGCGGCCTCGTGGGGCTCGAGGCTGTGGCGCTGGACGACGATCCGCATCCGATCGACGACGTCGCTGCGGGTCGCGAGCCGCGACGCGAACGGGCCGAGCTCGACCAGCGCGGCGTTCGCGTCCTGCCCGAACGGCCTCGCGTCCTCGGAGCCGCCGCAGGTCGCCGCGGCCGCCGCGTTCGAGGTCGCGTACGCGTAGTACTGCGAGTTCGGAAACTGCGGATCGCTCGGCGTGCCGTAGTCGCGGACGAAGTACAGCGTCTCCCACGGCGACAGCCCGCCGTAGAGGAAGATCTCGAGGACCTTCTTGGCGCGCTGGTTCGCCGGTAGCTGCACCGAATCGGTGCCGGCCGGGAACGCCCCGAACGTCGCGGCGCTCGATCTCCGGATCCAGGGGCCAACGAGCACCGCCGCGCCAGCACCGCCCGTGAGCGTCAGGAACGTTCGCCGCTTCATGGCCGGTAGGGTGCCCTGATCCCACGAATCGGCGGGCTCATGCCCGCTCAATCCAACTCTCATCTCGATGCGTGAGCTACGCACCGCCCGGTGCTCATGTCAGTGCACGGCGCTGGCCAATGAGCGGACGTCATGGTTGTGTGCCACCCCATGAAGACCTGGGTTCGGTTCGGGCTGGTGGTTGCGGTGGGCTTGCTTGGCACGAGGCATGCCGACGCCCAGCGCTGGACGGATGCGACCGCCAGGTGCACCGGCGACACGGGCACCACGACCGGATGGAGCAACAAGGTCGAGCTGGCCGACGTCGACGGCGACGGGCTGGTCGATATCCTGGTCGCCAACGGCGGCGGCTACGCGACCGCGGGCACGGCGGAACCGTCGCGGGTGTGGAAGAACCTCGGCACCTGGAGCGCCGGCTCGGCGTGCACCGAGATCTCGGCCCAGGCGCTCGGCGGCACCACGGGCCTGTCGCGCGTGATCAAGGCGGCCGACATCGACGGCGACGGTGATCTCGACCTCATCACCGGTGGCGCCTACCAGACCCAGCTCCGGCTGTTCACCCGCGAGGGCGGGACCTGGGTCGACTCGACCGCGAAGCTCCCCCAGCAGGCCACCAGCATCGGTGACCTCGAGTTCGGCGACGTCGATCACGATGGCGAT
>JAGSPR010000476.1 GCA_018262455.1 Deltaproteobacteria bacterium
GAGTCACCGCCGTGACCTCGCCGCCGACGGGACGCTCGCCGCCCCGCTCTGGCTCGAGGGGCTCTCGGAGCGCGTGTCACGGTGGACCACCACCGGCCCGTTGACCCGGATTCGCACGCTCCCCAAGCTGGGCGGGGCAGACGTCCGAGACCGTCGCGCGAGGGCCGACAACCCCTCGTACCCCGCGATCCCGACGCGCGCGCTTGGCCAGCTGCTTGCCTTCATGAAGCTCGCCCATGCGGCGCTGCCCGAGATCACCCAGCCGGTGCTGGTGCTCCACGCACGCCAGGACCACACGGCGCCGGTGGCGTGCGCGCCGCGGATCGCCGAGCTGACCCGCGCGCGCCGGATCCGCATCCTGCCGCGCAGCTACCACCTGATCTCGGTCGACGTCGAGCGTGACATCGTCGCCGCCGAGGTGACCGCCTTCCTGCGCGAGCACGCATCCACGGCCGCCCGTCCACCGGAGGACCTGTCATGCGCCACGTGATCTCGATCGACCAGGGCACCACCGGCTCGACCGTCCTCGTGCTCGACGAGACCCTGCGCGTCGCCGGTCGCGGCTACCGCGAGTTTCGCCAGATCTACCCCCAGCCGGGCTGGGTCGAGCACGATCCGGAGGACATCTGGAGCTCGGTGGTGTTCGCGCTCGAGCAGGCCCTCGGGCGGCCCGAGGACGGCGGGATCGAGCGGTCGTCGATCGCGGCGATCGGCATCACCAACCAGCGCGAGACCGCGGTGCTGTGGGATCGCAGGACCGGCACGCCGGTGCACAACGCGATCGTGTGGCAGGACCGCCGCACCGCAGACCGCTGCGCCGAGCTCGCGGCCGCGGGCAAGGAGGCCCGGGTCAAGCAGCTCACGGGGCTCACGCTCGATCCCTACTTCTCGGGCACCAAGATCAGCTGGATGCTGTCGCACCTCTCGCTGGCCGCCTCGGCGCGCGCCGGCCAGCTCGCGTTCGGCACCGTCGACAGCTATCTGCTCTCGCGGCTCACCGCGGGTGCCGTCCACGCCACCGACGTCACGAACGCCTCGCGCACGCTGCTGTTCGACATCGGCAAGCTCGCGTGGTCCGACGAGCTGCTCGAGCTTTTCGGCGTGCCGCGCGCGCTGCTCCCGACGGTGGTCCCTTCGTCGGGCACGGTGGGCCTCACCAAGGGCGTGCCCGGGCTGCCCGATGGCATCCCGATCGCGGGCATCGCCGGCGACCAGCAAGCGGCGCTGTTCGGTCAGGCCTGCTTCACCGCGGGCGAGGCGAAGTGCACGTTCGGCACCGGCGCGTTCATCCTGATGAACACCGGAGATGCGCCAGTGGCGTCGAAGGCGGGCCTGCTCACCACGGTCGCCTGGCAGCTGGCGACCGGCGAGCTGCGCTACGCGCTCGAGGGATCGGCGTTCATCGCCGGCGCCGCCGTGCAGTGGCTGCGCGACGGCCTCCAGTTCTTCTCATCGGCGACCGAGATCGAGGCCCTGGCGCTGACGGTTCCGGACTCCGGCGGCGTGATCGTCGTGCCGGCGTTCGCGGGGCTCGGCGCGCCGCACTGGCGTCCCGAGGCGCGGGGTTTGATCAGCGGCCTGACCCGCGGCAGCACGCGCGCCCACATCGCGCGCGCCACGCTCGAGGGCATCGCGCTGCAGAACGTCGACATCCTGCGCGCGATGGAGCGCGATGCGGGTCGGCCCCTCACCACGCTCAAGGTCGATGGTGGAGCCGCGGCCAACAACCTGCTGATGCAGTTCCAGGCCGACGTCCTCGGCGTCGAGATCGCCCGCCCCGCGCTCGTCGAGACCACCGCGCTCGGCGCCGCGTTCCTCGCCGGCCTCGGCACCGGGGTGTGGAAGGACCAGGATCAGGTGCGCGCGACCTGGCGGCTCGACCGCAAGTTCACGCCGACCGCCGATCGCGCGAAGCTCGCCGAGCACCTCGCCCGGTGGGACGCCGCCGTGGCGAAGGCCTGACCGGCCGCGCGCGCTGCGTCATCGCGCCTACGCGATCCAGCTCGCGGGATCCTCGATCCGCTGCGCCAGCCCCTGCAGCGCCTTCGCACAGTACAGCCCGTCCTCGACGCGCTCGTCGAACGTGTAGCGGAGCGTCAGCTGCGGCCGCACGATCAGCTCGCCGCCGACCACCGCCGGCGCCTGCGCGATCTGCCCGATCGTGACGAACAGCGGACAGTTGCCGTGCTCGTAGAGGTGGTGATAGGCGGCATCGATCTTGAGGCTGCCGAGGTTGGCCACGAACGCGCTCGTGTAGAGCGGGTCGGTGTCGACGAGCGAGCGTGGCGCGAGGCCCCACGCGTAGAGCCACTTCAGCATCCCGATGAGGAACGCGAGCAAGCACCCCGGCAGCGCGAGCAAGATCCCGAGCTCCTTGTCCATCGCCGAGCGGCTGGTCGAGCGCGCGCCGCCGATCTCGCCGGTGAGCCCCGCCACGAGCTGCTCGAACGACTCCTCGCGCCCGAACGATCGCTTGATCGTGGCGAGCGGCGCGTCGTCAGACATCTGCTTCTTCGCGGCGAACGACAGGAACACGCCGGTGCGCTGGAACGTGCGCCGCCCGACCGTGAAGCGGTTCAGCCGCTCGCGCTCGTGGAGCACGGTCGCGAGCCCATGCAGGACGACGTGGAACAGCGTCGCCTTGCGTTCGCCGCGCGCGTTCCACGCCGCGATCCACGGCAACGTCCGCGACAGATCGAGGTGCTGCTCGAAGTACACCGCGGACTCGTTCCGGCGGCGCATCAGGAAGCCCATCATCCGGCGGTAGGGATGAACCTTGACGCGTCGGCCATCGTGCGGACCAAACATGGCGCCACCGTAACGCGCCCCGCTCCCGGAAGCCGGGGGGCATTCATGTTATCAAGGAAACCACGTGCTCTCCCGCGTCGTCCTGATACTCGGCCTGTGTGGGTGCGAACAGATCCTGGGGATCTCGGAGCCCACCGACTTCCAGGATGCACGCGGAGTTGGTTCCATCGACTCGCCGCTGTTTGTGTGCGCGACGATTCCGGCGTGGGGAGCCGGGGCGAACTTCAGCGCGCCTGGTAGTCGAGGGCTCGCCGTCGGGGATCTGGATCACGATGGGATTCGTGACATCGTCGTCGCTTCTCAGTCCGACGTGCTCATCTTCAACGGAACGGGGGTTGGTGGGCTCGGCGCCGTGCATCCCTTGCGGTCCAGCGTTGCCACCCCTGCCGACGATATCTTGATCGCCGATCTCGACGGAGACGGCTTCAACGATCTGGTGACGTGGACGGTCTCGGGGGTCACGATCCATCGTCAAAGCACCATCATGCCCGGCACGTTCCTGGCGCCGCAGAGCTTCACGACCAATCCGATCGGAGTGACTCCTGCTGCGTCCCACGCGGTTCGAGCGGGCAAGCTGGACGGGAACGGGCTCGTCGATCTCGTGGTCGCGACGATGACGGGCGCGCGCATCTACACCGCGCGAATGGCCTCGCCCGGCGACTACGACATAGGCTCGACCATCGGTCCTCCGGGCTCGTCGGTGGAGTTCGTCGGCGACGTTGACGGAGACGGGCTCGATGACATCATCATCGGCGGCGACCAGATCAAGATCGCCTTCAACACACCGGGCGCTCCTGGAACGTTCGGTGCGCCCGCCGCGGTTGGTGGTCCTGGCAACTTCGTCGGCGCGACCGTCGGCGCGTTCTCGAACAATGCACCCCGCAAGGATCTGGTGACGTTCTCCGGGCCCTCGGTCGTGTTGTTCACGCAACCAAGCTCGAGGACGTTCATCGAGACCATGACGGTTCCTGGGTTCAGCACGGGGGCTCGACCGGTGACCTTCGATCTGAACGGGGATGGACACGACGATCTGGCGAGTGCCGAGGAATTCGTCCTCCAGTGTCCTCAGCCCGGGCAGTTCGCGATGACCGAGTCGTTCCTGCGCTTGCCCGCGGGCTCGTCGACCGCCGCGCAGGTGTTCGAGGACATCAACGCGAATGGCAAGCCCGACCTGCTGCGGGTGAGCAACAGCCCGTTCCTTGAGGTCTTCCTGCAATGACGTTCGTCAGCGTCAGCGAGGTCGTCGCGGGCAGGCAGCCGGTGATGATCCGAGCCGCCCTCGCTGCCCTCGGGCTCGTTGTCTGCGCCAGCTCGGTCGCGCACGCCGATCCCCAAGCGGAGGCGATGGCGCTGTTCGAGCAGGGGATCAAGGACATGGAGGCGGGCAAGACCGACCTCGCGTGCCGGGAGCTCGGGGCGAGCCTGAAGAAGTACGAGGACAGCGGCACGAAGGGTGCCCTCGCCGAGTGCTACACGCAGCTCGGACGGATCGCGTCCTCCTGGCGCCTGTGGAAGGAGCTCGCCGAGACCGCGCCGACGGCAGAGCTCAAGACCGATGCCGCCGCGAACGCGGCGAAGCTCCTGCCGCGCTTGCCGCATTTCAAGCTCAGCGTGGTCGGCCCGTCGATCCCTGGACTCGTCGTGACCGTCGACGGCAGTCCCGCCGATCTGACGCTCGAGATCGAGCTGCCGGTTGACCCCGGCCCGATCGTCGCCACCGCGACCGCGCCGAAGTACGAGGCATGGACCTCCACGTTCACCGCGTTCGAGGGCAAGGTCACCTCGATCGAGATCCCGAGCCTGCGACCGCTCCCCGAGCCACCCGGCCGGGAGGCCGGCCAGGAAGCCCGACCGAGCGCGCCGGGACCGTCTCGCGAGGAGCTGGTCGCATCACGGCGGAAGCGTCACGTGATCGGCGCGTCGCTCGGGATCACCGGCGTGGTCGGGATCGGGATCGGCGTGGTCATGGGGAGCCGCGCGAGCTCGAGCTGGAGCCAGGCAGAGGAGGCGTGCATGCAGATGCTCGATCCATGTCACGGCGATCTCCTGGCGGCTCGGAAGCATACCGACGACGCGCGCCTCGCGGCCCGGATCTCGAC
>JAGSPR010000477.1 GCA_018262455.1 Deltaproteobacteria bacterium
TTGCCGTTGCCCTTGCCCGGCGGGGCCTTGCCCGGCGGGGCCTTGCCCTGCTGGGCCTTGATAAATTCGATCCGCTCGTTCGCGGGATCCGTCGGGTTCGAGGTGCCGAGCGGGCGATCCGAACCCAGCCCGACCGCCTGGAGCTGCTGCACCGTCACGCCCTGCGCGATCAGGTAATCGAGGATCGCGCGCGCGCGCAGCTGGGCGAGGGCCTTGTCCTGCTTCTTCTGCGCCAGGATCTGCGCGGCGCCCGTGGCCTTGGTCCCGAGCGGGACATGGACCTCGACGCGGATCACGAGCCGACGCACCTTGATGATCGTGGCGACCTGAACGAGCAGCTGCTTGGCCTGCGCGGTCAGGGTCGACGTGCCGCGCAGGAACCCGACCTGCACACCCTTGAGATCGATCCGATCCAGCCGCTCCTCGGGCCCCGCCGTGCCACGGACGTCCGGGCAGCCATCGTCATCGTCGATCCCGTTGACCGTCTCGGGGTCGTTCGGGCACTTGTCATCGGCGTCCGCCAGCCCATCACCATCGTTGTCCTCGTCAGGACAGCCGTCCTCGTCCTCGAATCCATCCTTGTCCTCGGCCTGATCCGGACAGCGATCCGTGGTGTCGAGGATCCCATCCTTGTCGTTGTCGAGCTCGGGGCAGCCATCGCCGTCCTCGAAGCCGTCCTTGTCCTCGGGCGCGTTCGGGCAGCTGTCGTCGGGGTCGGCGATCCCATCCCCGTCGTTGTCGCGATCGGGACACCCGTCCTCGTCCTGGAAGCCGTCCTTGTCCTCGGGCTCGTCCTTGCACCCATCGAGAGAATTGGGCACGCCGTCGCCGTCCTGGTCGTTGCGCCCGGGCGCGGACGCACCGGCCGGCTGGGGCGCCCAGGTGAGGCCAGTGGTGAACCGGAGGTCGTCCCCGCGCGCACCGAGCTGGCCCGTCCCCACCATGACCGTCGCGGTGACATCCGCCGAGACGCGGAGCATCGCGCCGACGGTGGCAAGCGTCGTCAGGTCGCCGTGCTTGGTGTCGCCGAAGTAGTCGGCGTCCTTGATGGCGGAGCAGCGCTCGCCGTTGTGGCGCTGGCAGTTGCCCCACGACATCGCGTCGGGCAACGGCACGAACACCTGCGCCTCGGCGGCGAGCAAGGCGCGGGGGGCGAGCTCGAAGACCCCGCCGATGCCCACGACCGCCTCGCTGCCGACGTCGAGAAACACCCTGGCATCGGCGTCGGTCGCGACCGGATCCATCGTGTCGTAGCCCTCGAGCACGGAGCGCTGGCGGAGCCGCACCGCGGCGTTGCCGACGAGCCGGGTGGCGTGCACGCGATCGGGACGCCACGCGAGCGCGAGCTTGGGCTCGAACACGAGGTTGCGATCGCCGAGCAGCATCTCGTCCTCGCCGAACGGCAGGAAGATCGAACCGATCGCGGTGATCGCGAGCCGTGGCCACGAGACCAGCGCGAGCTTGAGGCCGAGCCGCGCATCGAGCGGGCCGGCGAGCCCGTCGCCGAGGTAGGCCGTGCCATCGCTGGGGTTGGCCGAGGGATCGATGTTCGAAAGCGGGCGCAGCGCGACGAGCCCGGTCGAGGGTGCGACCATCCCACCGGTGGCATAGCGACCGCGCACGCCGTAGCCGTCGCCGGTGCGCGTGCGGTACGCGGCGACATCGATCCCGAGCGCCACCCGATCGGTGAGCGTCATGCCAAACGCCATGTCGAGCGTCGCGAGGTCGTCGAGGATCCGATCGCGGGTCGTGTCGCCAGCGGCCCCGATGCCAGGCACGCCGACATCGAGCGGCGACTTGCCGTAGCCGACCAGCAGCTTGAGCGAGAGGTCATGCTTCGGCATCAGCTGCGCGCCCTCGACCGCGAACACCCCGTTGGCATCGTAGGACGAGCGAAACAGCGCGCCATCGACGCCACTCGTCGGATCGGCCGCAACCGGAGCCGTCAGCGCGAAGACCACCAGGCTGGCGCGAACGCCCAGAGCGCAGCGCCGCGGGGATGCTAGAGCGGACACGTCTGGCCGTTCGCGTTGGTGGGCCGGAACACCTGGACGAACAGCACGAACGGGATCGAAGCGCCGGCGTGGAGCTCCCACTGACACTCGGCAGGAAGCGCGCCGAGCTGCGCGCTGTACGCCGGGCCCTCGGCGATCGAGGCGTTGGTGACGAGCGCGGTGCCGCTCGCGCCGGTGGCGGTCGCCAGGGGATCGATCGCGGTGCGACCGGACTGGCCAGCGCCGAAGTAGAAGTCGTCGACAGGGATCGCCGCGCCGTTGCGCGTCACCGTCACGCCGGCCTGGTTGGTCAACCCGGTGTGCAGGGCGCGGAAGATCGTGACGTAGGCGCCGGCCGAGATCAGCGGACCGCCCGAGGTCTGCCACAGGTCCGTGGTCGCCTTCGTGGCGATGAAGCCTTCGAAGTCCTTGGTCGCGGTGTCGGGCAACTTGAGCGTCGCGACGCCGATCGCGTTCGTCGAGCCCGCCGGACCTTGCTTCGTCGGGTCGGCGTCATCGATGCCGAGCCCGATGAACGGCCCCGTCGGCACGACGATGTCCGGCACCGCGTAGCGACCGCAGTCGTCGATGACGATCTGGCCGGTGACCAGCGGCGGCGCGGCCTGGGGGTTGCTGGCGAACGTGATCGCGTCGAACGCCCGGATGCCGAGCGAACACGGGCCGTCCACCGCCGTGGCCGCGCACGGCACGCACGTCGCGCCGGGGGCGGAGAACGGCAGGTTCGTGGCGAGGTCGTAGATCTGGCCGCAGATCGTCTGCTTGCCGGCCGCGGGCTGTGGACACGCGAACCCGGCGCCGGTGCCGATGCAGGTGATCACGCCGGCCGCGTCGAGCTCGGGCTGCGTCGTGCCGGGGTCGCAAACCGTGGGCGGAAACTGCGGCACGCATTGATCGCCGACCAGCTCGGTGAACGGACCGCACTTGGCCGCGCTGACGGTCTCGTCCGCGGGGACGCAGGTCCCGTTGCGCTCGATCGTGCCGTCGCCGCAATCGATGGTCTTGCAGGACGTGGCGAGCAGCGAGAGGAGCACCGCCATGGAGATCGCGAGGATTCGGGTCATGGGCTCCTGGGTGCGCGCTAGAAGTGGACGTCGTCCTCGCCGAGGTCGGCGAAGATCGCCATCTCCGCGGTGACGATCGTGGGCAACAGCGGGCTCGTCAGGTGGACGTGCTGGACGCCGCGGGTCGGGTTGGTGGGCTCGCCGGTCAGCAGGAGCGTGCCCGGGTCGGCCACACCGTCGGTCTGGAAGTAGATCGCGTAGGCGTCGACGGCCCCGAGCGCGTCGGGCACGAAGAACTGCGCGCCGCCCACCGGCGCGGGGCTGATCGGGTTGACCCCGTCGACCATGCCGAACGTCGTGCCGGCCAGCGGTGCGGTGAGGATGCGATCGGTCCCCTCGAACAGGGCGGGGTCATCGCGCCACGCCTGCTGGCAGATCGCGGCCCGGCGCGCGTTGTCGTCAGGATCGGTGCAGGTCGGGGGCGGGAGCCCGCTGCCATCGCAGTCGGGATCAACGGCGGGGTACGAGCTCTCCGACGCGGAGGACACCACCTTGATCCCGGCGCTGCCGGCGAGCGCGGCGACGTTGACCATCCGCTGCACAGCGGTCGCGGCATCGATCTTCTGGCCCTCGGTGGCGTCGGGCGGCGGATTCGCGAGGTCGTCGATGCCGGTCTGCTTCGCGACCTCGTTGCCGTACTGGCTGACGTGGAGGCCCGGGAACGGCACGTGCGGCCCGACGTCGATGAAGCACGGCGAGGCCAGATCGACGATCCGGTGGATCTCGAACCGCTGGAGCTCGAACAGCCGGTCGCAGTCGCCGGCGGGATCGCAGGCGGTCCCGTGCTCGATCGCGTAGAGCCGGAACTGCGTGTTCGAGGGCAGCTCGCCGGGCCCCGGCATCGCACCGGCCGACGCTTGCACCGGCGTCGACGGGGACAGATCGATCTGCACGTTCGAGCCGCGAAAGCCGTCGACGCAGCCGCCCCAGACCACGCCTGCAAGCACTGGCAGTAGCCGCCACACCCGGTGCGCTCCCACGGGCGAAAATATAGGAGCCGGGGCGACCGAAGTCTAACGACTGGTCAGTCGTTCTTGAACGCGCGGTACGTGAAGCTGACGAACGGGGCCCCCATCGCGAGCCCGACGTCGCAGTTGTTGTTGCAGATCGGCTTGGCGAACCCGAGGTCGACGCCGATCTCCCGCGAGGTGAACCGGAGGCCGTACCAGGCGAGAAACGCGTCCGAGGTGCCGCTGAAGTCGCCCACGACGAACCCGGTGTCGGCCTCGAACACGGCCTTGACCCGCTTGTTCAACCGGAGGGTCGCCGCCGCCGAGGCGACGAACGGCACCGACGACTGATCCTGATTGGCGAACCCGGCCCCGAGGTAGCCGGTGAAGTGCGAACGGCAGTCGCTGTCGATGCACAGCGTCACCGCGCCGCCGGCGATCGCCGCGTTGGTCGAGACGTCGCCGTCGCTCGCGTGGATGATCGCGAGCTGCAAGGCGGCGCGGACGTTCCCCGACTTGATGATCTGGGCCTTGACCGATCCGATGCCGAAGAACGGCTGGTCCTTGACGATCGGCAGCAACGTGGTCGCGCTGACCGACACCTGATCGGAGATCGCGTAGCTACCGGAGATGACGAACAGCTCGAAATCCGAAAACGACCACGTGCCGGCCGGCGGCGTGAGCGCGGTCGGAGAGAGCCAGCTGCGGCCCGAGTTGGCGTCCTCGACGACGCCCTTGTCGACCGTCGAGGCCGGGACCTCGGGGGGCGGCGTGACGACCGGCGGGGCGACGACGATCGGGGCCGGCGCGGGCGGCTCCGCGGGCACCAGGGGCGGCTCCGCGGGCACCGGGGGCGGCTCGGCAGGAGGCTCAGCGCCTGG
>JAGSPR010000478.1 GCA_018262455.1 Deltaproteobacteria bacterium
GGCGGGCGTCTGATCGATCGTGCGGAGCTGCGCAGCCGCGCGCGCACGGGCGTCGTCGAGCCAGGTCTGACCCAGGTTCTGGATCAGCTCGATGGCACGAACGCCGGCGCGAGCCTCGAGCTCGAGCCGACACGACTCGAGCCGGCCGTGCGCATCGCGCTCGACCCCGGTCGCGCGATCGCGCCGCGATTGGACCTCGCGTTGATCGGCAGCCAGGTGCTCCTCGCGCTGATCGAGCGCGTCCTGGCTCCCTGCGACCTCGGCCTGGATACGGGCGAGCGCCTCGGCCCGCCGCTCGGCGGCGGCTTCTGCTCGTGCGAGCGCCTCGTCACCCGCGGTCCGGATCTCGAGCGCCTCGGTCCGTGCGGCGGTCTCGAGCGATTTCTTGCGGGCGGCGGCTTCGAGCTCGGCAGCCTTCACGGCCGCCGCGGATTCCCCACGCGCGATGTCGATCGCCTCTCGGGTCTTGCGCAGCGACTCCTCGCGCGACGCGCGCGCCGCCAGGATCGCGGTCAATCCCGCGACAACGAGGCCGGCTACCAACGCGATCCACATTCAGCAAGCATAGCGCGACCGAGCTCACTCGCCGGGCTTGATGAGGCCGGTATCGGAGCCGCCCGGGCCATGGCCGTGGTCGCGGCCCGACCCGGTCCCCTTGCCGGTGCCGGTACGGGCAGGCAGCTTCTCGAGCTCCACGGCGACCGTGGTATCGCCGGAGATGACGATCTGTTTCGGTTTCTTGCGGAATCCGTGGAGCCGGAGCTCGAACCCGACCGCGTCGGGCGAGATCGGCCATTCGAGCTCGAGCCGGGTCTTGCCGAGCAACGCGCCATCGGAGCCAAAGACGCTGGCTCCCGCGGGGACGCTTTCGATCGTGAGCCTCGCGCGAGCCACGGCGGGCGCCACGGCGGGCGCCACGGCCGGCGCCACGGCCGGGATGGGCACCGCCAGCACCGCCGCGTCCAGCGTCGGACTGGCGACACCAGAGCCTGCCCCCGTGCTCGAGTCCGCGATGCTGGCGAGGGCGGTCCGATCACCGGAGCCCCGCTCGAGCCAGGCGCCCGCGCCCGCGCCGAGCCCGAGCAGCAGCCCCAGGACGAGCACGATCGGCCACACCTTGCGCGGACGCCGCGACGAGTGCCCCTCGGGGGTCGCGATCCGCATCGTCTGGTTGTTCGGCTGGGTGGGGTGCGCGAGATCGGGCAGGACCCTGCCAGGAGACATCGCGAGCGGCTCGCTGACGATCGCCATTCGATCGGTGATGATCGTCTGCGCGACCTGCCAGGGCTCGGACCTCTGGGCCGGCTGGACTCTGGCCTGCCCTGGCGCGACCGAGCGAGCCGGCGCGATCGGCGGCGAGCCACGCAGGTACGCCTCTGGATCGAGCAGCGCCTCGCGCAGCGCGGCCATCGTCGGGAACCGCGCGGAGGCTCGCTTGGCGAGGCAGCGCAACACGATCTGCTCCACGCTTGGAGGGATCGCCGGGTTATACCCGCGCGGCGCCGGTGGCAGCGCGGTGACCTGCTTGACGAGCACCTCGCCCATCGACTCGCCGTCGAACGGCAGGACGCCGGTCATCATCTGGAACAGCAGGATGCCGAGCGCGTAGATGTCGGTCCGGTGATCGATGTCGCGCTTGCTCTCGCATGCCTCGGGCGACATGTACTGCGGCGTCCCGAGCAACACGCCCGCCGCGGTGTTCACCGACGATGCGCCGTCCGCGAACACCTTGGCGAGCCCGAAATCGAGCACCTTGACGAAGTCCGGATCCCCGAGCCGCCGCATCAGCATGATGTTGTCGGGCTTGAGATCGCGGTGGATCACCTGCGCAGCATGCGCGGCCGCGAGCGCATTCGCGATCTGCGTCCCGATGTGGAGCGCACGCATGACATCGAACATCCGCTCGTTCGCCAGCACCGACGCGAGCGTCTGGCCGTCGAGGTACTCCATGATGAAGAAGTGATCGTTGTCCGCGGTCACGCCGAAGTCGTGGATCTCGACGATGTGCTCGTTGCCGATCTGGTTGACGGCCTTCGCCTCCTGGAAGAAGCGCTGCACCACCTCCCGGTTGCCGGCAAGCTCGCCGTGGATCACCTTGAGCGCGACCTTCTTGCCGATCAACGGGTGCTCGGCCAGGTAGACCGCACCCATCCCGCCCGTGCCGATCTTCGACAAGACGAGGTAGTTGCCGATCGATTGGCCGACGGCGATCACCGCGCCGCCAGTGTATCAGCCCGCACGCTCAGTGCTTCGGTCCGGCGCAGAACTGCTCGTAGTCGATGAGCGGGATAGTGCCGCGATCGACGCCATCGCCGCAGGTGAGGCACTTCGGGTCGCGCCGCAACTTGAGCTCGCGGAACCGAGTCTTCAGCGCGTCGTACAGGACCAGCCGGCCCGCGAGCGTGTCGCCGAGCCCGAGGACGAGCTTGATCGCCTCGGTGGCCTGCATGACACCCATGATGCCCGGCAACACGCCGAGCACGCCTGCCTCCGCGCACGACGGCGCCTCCTCGGCAGGCGGAGGCGACGGATACAAGCAGCGGTAGCAAGGTGAGCCAGCGCCGGGAAACACCGTGATCTGGCCCTCGAACCGGAAGATCGAAGCATGGACGACCGGCTTGCCGAGTCGCAGCGCGCAGTCGTTGACGAGGTAACGCGTCGCGAAGTTGTCGGCGCCGTCGATCACGACGTCGTAGCCGGCGATCAGCTCGAGCGCGTTGTCAGACGTGATCCGGGTGCGGTGCTTGTCGACCTTGACGTCGGGGTTGAGGCCGCGCAGCGTGCGCTCCGCGCTCTCGACCTTCGGCGTGCCGATGCGGTCCGTGCAGTGCAGGATCTGGCGCTGCAGGTTCGACGCGTCGACGACGTCGTCATCGACGAGCCCGAGCGTCCCGATGCCGGCGGCGGCGAGGTACATGCTCGACGGCGAGCCGAGCCCGCCGGCGCCGATGCACAGCACCTTGGCCTTCAGGAGCTTCAGCTGGCCCGCCACCCCGATCTCCGGGATCAGCGTGTGTCGCGAGTAGCGAGTCTGTTGATCTGCGCGCAGCGCGGCGGGTTGCTCCCACGGCAACCCTGCGCGCTTCCAGCTGGTGAACCCTCCCGCGAGCGAGCGAACGTTGGTGTAGCCGAGCTCGAGAAGGCTGCGAACCGCGAGCACCGAACGCTGCCCGCTCGCGCAGTACAGCACCACGGGGGTCTCGCGATCGGGGACGGTGCGCTCGATCCGGATCTCCAGATAGCCACGCGGGATGTGCACGGCACCGGGGATCATCCCCTGCACGTGCTCATCGGTCTCTCTCACATCGATCACGGCCGGCATGGCCGGGCCGCTGTCCGCGCTGGCAGCGAGATCGGCGCCGAGCACGGCAGCCTCGATCTCCGGCGTCTTGCCACGGAGGTCGCGGAGCAGTGTGTCAAATGTCGGCACGGCGAGAGATTGCCATGACCCTCACGTGAGGGTAAGGTGTTTGGGCTGAGGAGACGCAAATGACGCAACTAGCTACCGCAACAACCGAATCGAGTGCCCCGGGACCTGAGTCCATGGTGCTCATCACACCAACCGCCGCGCTCAAGGTCAACGAGATCCGCAATGCCGAGGCGATCGAGCCCACCATGGCGCTACGATTGCGCGTGGTTGGCGGCGGATGCGCAGGCTTCTCGTACGATCTGTACTTCGATGATACCGGCGAGGTCGATCGCCAGTTCGAGATCCAGGGCGTGAAGGTCGTCGTCGACGAGATGAGCCTCATGTAC
This sequence comes from Deltaproteobacteria bacterium, assembly GCA_018262455.1. The sequence continues at coordinate 3,757 of JAGSPR010000478.1, forward strand.
CTGGTCGGCACCGAGATCGACTACGTCGAGGGGCTCCAGGGGGCCGGCTTCAAGTTCAATAATCCGAACGTGAAGTCGACCTGCGGTTGCGGTTCGTCGTTCTCCGTCTGATCATCGCCCGCAGTGCTGGCCACCACGCCAAAGCGTGTCACCGACATCGTCTCCGTCCTCGAGCGTGAGCTCGGCGCCGATGCGGTGATCGGCCCCGGTCACGAGCGGCTCGACGACTACGGCCGCGACGAGAGCCCACTCCCGGAGTTCTTCCCGCCGGAGTGCGCGGTGCTGGTCGAGTCGACCGAGCAAGCAGCCGCGGTGCTGCGGATCTGTCTCGAGCGCAAGGTGCCGGTCACCCCACGCGGTGCCGGCAGCGGCATGTGCGGCGGCTCGCTGCCGATCGAGGGTGGCGTGGTGCTGTCGACCGAGCGGATGAAGCGGATCAAGGAGATCGATCCGGCGGATCTCGTCGCGGTGGTCGAGCCCGGCGTCGTCACCGGTGTGCTGCAGGCCGAGGTCGAGGCCCAGGGCCTGTTCTACCCGCCCGACCCTGCCTCGCTCGAGTTCTGTTCGATCGGCGGCAACGCCGCGACCAACGCCGGCGGTCCGCGCGCCTTCAAGTACGGCGTCACCCGCGAGTACATCCTCGGGCTGCAGGTCGCACTGATGGGCGGCGAGGTACTGCGCTGCGGCCGCCGCACCGCGAAGGGCGTCACCGGCTACGATCTCGTGGCCGGCTTCGTCGGAACCGAGGGCACGTTCGGCGTCATCACCGAGCTCGTCGTCAAGCTGCTGCCGAACCCGCCCGCCGCGGCGACCGTGCTCGCGGTCTTCAAGGACTCGGCCGCCGCGGGGACCGCGATCACCGGCCTGCTCCGCGACGGCCTTCGCCCGCGCGTGCTCGAGATCGCCGACCGTCACTCGATCGATCAGGTGCGCCCCAAGAGCCGCTATCGGTTCCCCGCCGATGCCGGCGCGATCGTGCTGCTCGAGGTCGATGGCGAGCACGACGCGATGGCGATGATGATGGAGAAGATCGGCATGCGGTGCGACGAGCTCGGCGCGCTCGACGTGCTGGCTGCCACGGAGCCCGCCGAGCGCCGGGCGCTGTGGGAAGCCCGCCGGCTGATCTCGCCCGCGCTCAAGGCCG
>JAGSPR010000778.1 GCA_018262455.1 Deltaproteobacteria bacterium
TCTGTGGTTGTGACGAGGTCACGATTCACGTGGACCTTGCCGGTAACGGGCGAGGCACGATCACCTCGGACCCCGCCGGACTCACCTGCTCGCAGCAGGCGTGCTCGATGGCGGTGGAGACCCCGCCGACCCTGTTGTTCGCGCAGCCCGCAGCTGACTCGTTCTTCGCCGGCTGGCAGGGCGCGTGTCAGGGCGACGGGGAGTGCCGCATCGCGACGACCGAAGACGTCCGGATCACCGCACGGTTCGATGCCAACGCGTTACGCGTCGTCCGAACGGGCGGTGGATTGGTGCGATCCGAGCCCCCAGGGATCGACTGTGGCGAGGCCTGCGCGATGTCCGCGGCGGTCGGGCAGTCGATCATCTTGGACGCCTTCGCGGAACCCGGGTTCGCGTTCACCGGATGGGGCGGACCCTGCATGCTCGAGCCACCACCACGTTGTCGAGTCACGATCGCAAACACTCCGACGATCATCGAAGCGACGTTCGCCCCGTTCCCGTCGCACACGCTCATGGTCACCAAGACAGGGGCCGGAAGCGGCACCGTCGTCTCGTCGCCCGGTGTGGACTGCGGTGTCGATTGCTCGGAGCAGTACGCGGATGGTGCGACGCCGCTGCTACGTGCGATCCCGGATGCAACCTCGGTGTTCGCGGGCTGGTCGGGACCATGCAGCGTCGTTCCGATGGGATGCCACGTCTCGATGACAACCGATGTCTCGATCCAGGCAGCCTTCGAGCCAGCGCCGTGAGCACCAGCCGCCACGTGGACGACGCCGGTGACCTCGTCGACCGGTCCGTCCGTGCGTGAGCTGGAGGTGAGCTGCCGCGCGCGTGTGGCGCGTGCGAGGATGCGCGGCGAGAACACGCCATGGCCAGACGAACACTCGAAGCGGACTACCTCGTCGTGGGTTGTGGTGCGGCCGGCATGGCGTTCACCGACTCGCTGATCAGCGCGTGCGACGCGAGCGTCGTCATGGTGGACCGGCGCCACGCGCCCGGCGGGCACTGGCACCGGCTGCATCAGCCCTCCGCGTACTACGGCGTCAACTCGATGCCGCTCGGCGACGACGCGATCGATCGAGCGGGCATGTTCGAGCGCGCGAGCGCGCCCGAGATCTGCGGCTACTACGACCGCGTCATGCAGCAGCGGCTGCTCCCTTCGGGCAAGGTTCGCTACTTCCCGATGTGCGAGTACGTCGGCGATCACCGCTTCGTGTCGCGCCTGACCGGTGACGAGTACGAGGTCAAGGTTCGCAAGCAGCGGGTCGACGCGGTCTACCTCGAACCGGCGGTGCCGGCGACGACCGAGCCGCCGTTCGAGGTCGCGCCGGGCGTGCGCTGCGTGCCGCCGGGCGAGCTCGTCCGGTTCGCGAAGCGCGCGGACGGTTACGTGATCATCGGCGCCGGCAAGACGGCGCTCGACACCTGCACGTGGCTCCTCGAGACCGGCGTCTCCCCGAGCGACATCCGTTGGATCAAGGCGCGCGAGGCATGGTTCCTCAACCGAAAGTTCGCGCAGGGCGGCGCGCTCGTCGGCACGATGCTCGAAGGCTACGCCCTGCAGATCGAGGCCGCCGCCCAGGCCACGTCGCTCGAGGATCTGTTCGCTCGCCTGGAAGCATCCGAGCAGCTGCTGCGCGTCGACGCACGCGTCGCACCGACGATGTACAAGGGACCGACGCTCAGCGTCGCGGAGGTCGAGCAGCTGCGATCCATCGAGGGCGTCGTGCGGCTCGGGAAGCTGCGTCGCATCGAGCGCGACACGCTCGTCCTCGACGGCGGGACGCTCCCGACGAGCCCGCACCACGTGCACGTGCATTGCGCCGCGCGCGGGCTCAACCCCGCGCCCGCGATCCCGATCTTCTCCGCCGATCGGATCACGCTGCAGCCGATCCGCCCGGGCCTGATCCCGTTCAACGCGGCCGTCGTCGGCTACGTCGAAGCGACGCGCGACGATCTCGCCGTGAAGAACCGGCTGTGTCCTCCGAACCAGCTGCCCGACGTCCCGCTCGACTGGGTCCGCGGCACGATGATCGCGATGGCCGCCGACTACGCGTGGTCGAAGGAGCCCGATCTTCGCGACTGGCTCGAGAGCGCGCGCCTCAATCCCTCGCGCGGCCTTCGCGCGATGACGAGCGAGTCAAGCCTCGCGCAGGCGTGGAAGCGGTTCGGTGACCATGCTCGAGGCGCGCTCGCGAATCTGCAGCGCCTGTCGACATCTGGTCGATAACCGCAGGCGGCTTGCTCACTGGAGGTGCGCGCCCCAGACCGTGTATCCAGTCCCGTCGGTCTGCGTCCACGCCGTCGTCACGCGGCCCGCCGCGTCGACTCCCGCGGTCCACACGTACGTGCTGCCCGTGCCCTCGTCGAGCTGCGCCGGCGAGCTCCACGGACCACCGCGGGCGCGCGAGACGACCGTCGTGCGGCGCCCGGACTGCGGCACGCGCGTCCACACCACCGTCGCGTTGCCGCGATCGTCGAGCGCGAGTGCCGGGCGTCCGACCTCGTCGTTCGGCGACGCCGGAATCTTGTCGAGCTCCGCCGGAGCGCTCCACGCGCCGGCCGAGAACTGCGCGGC
>JAGSPR010000181.1 GCA_018262455.1 Deltaproteobacteria bacterium
GCTTCGCCGCGCTTGCGCAACAGGGCGATGGTCGCGGCGTAGTCCTTCGTGCCGTACACGCCGGAGCCCGAGACGATCACGTTCGCGCCAGCGGCACACACCTCGGCGATGTTGTCGAGGTTGACGCCGCCGTCGACCTCGATCTCGACGTCGAGTCCGCGGTCGAGGATCATCTTGCGGAGCGCGCGGATCTTCGTCAGCGACGACGGGATGAACTTCTGGCCGCCGAACCCGGGGTTGACCGACATGACGAGCACCTGGGCGACGTCCGCGAGCACGTACTCGATCGATTCCGCCGGGGTGTGCGGGTTGAGCACCACGTATGGCTTCTTCCCGAGCTCGCGGATCTGCGAGATCGTGCGGTGCAGGTGGGGACACGCCTCGACGTGGATGCCGATCAGGTCGGCACCGGCCTTCGCGTAGGCCGCGACCCAGCGCTCGGCATCCTCGATCATCAGGTGAACATCGAGCGGCAGCTGGGTCGCTCGCTTGACCGCCTCGACCACGATCGGCCCGATCGTCATGTTCGGGACGAAGTGACCGTCCATCACGTCGACGTGCACGTAGTCGGCTGCGGAGATCGCTTTGACCTCGTCAGCTAACCGACCGAAGTCGGCGGACAGGATCGAGGGTGCGATGCGAATCGGCGGGCGCTGCACGCGGCGACGCTAGCACGCTTCGCTTGACGCCCACGGGGCTGCGTGGTCACGTCCGCGCGTGACGCTCGGACCCGGGCACGCCGTCGTCGAAGCCACCCCCGGGTGGGTGAATCGCCGGCTCGACGCGCTCGCGGAGGCGCTGCTGCTTCCCACGCCGGTGCACGACAGCTTCCTGTTCCATGCCGATCCGGCGTTCTACTCCGACTGCACGGCGTCGATCATCTCGCTGCAGGGCGCGGCGAGGCGGATCATCGAACACCTCGGGCTGACGTGCGACACCGTGATCGTCTCGTTCCGCAGCCTGACGCATCCCGGGCATATCCAGCGCAGCGGCCGTGACTGGTTCATCGAGATCGCGACCGAGTACCGGGGCGATGGCGACGCGATCGGGGCGATCCTCGCGCACGAGTGCTGCCACATCCTCGTGGAGGAGCGCGGACTCCGTCGGTTCGAGACCGCGGTCGACGAGGTCCACGTCGATCTCGCGGTGATGCTGTCGGGGCTCGGCGCGCTGACGCTCAACGGCATCGCCGACACCTCCGAGCGCAACGGGAACGTCGTCGTCCACCGCCATCGCTCGTTCGGCTACCTGCGCGCGCCGCTGCTCCAGCATGCCTATGCGCGGGTCGCCGCATCGCTCGGGATCGAGCGCTGGCGGGCGACGCGCCACCTGTCCGTGCCCGGCGCGAAGCTCGCGGTGAGCTGGTACCTGCTGACGAGCTTTCGCCAGCAGCCGCTCGCGTACCGCGTGCTCGAAGGCCACGTCGTCGTGCCGTGTCGCGCGCCCGGGTGCGGCAAGCGGCTGCGGGTCCCGACGGGGGCGGTTGGCACCGCGCGCTGCCCCGCGTGCAAGGCGAGCCGCGCGTTCGATGGCATCGGCTGCCGGGTCCGGCTGCTCGCCGTGCCGACTCCCATGGTCCAGGCCGAGCCACCGACGAAGCCCGGGCTCCTGGCGTGGTTCACGTTGCTGCCGGCCGGCGAGAAGCTCCTGCTCGCGATCGTCCTCGTGATCGTGGCCGCGATGGCGATCGCGATGTGGCTCGGTCAGTAGCCGCCGAACAGATCGGTCAGCGGTACGTTGAACGCGGTGGCCACCTTGAACAAGCTCGACACCGACGCGCTCGACTCGGCGCGCTCGATCTGCGAGAGCAACGACACCGACAGATTCGTGCGGCGTGCCATCTGCCTGAGCGTGAGCCCGCGCGCCTTGCGGAGCTCGCGGATCTGGCGCCCGATGGCGGCGTGGAGCTCGTCCTCGCGGCGCAGCACGAGACCCTTGCGCTTGGCGATCCGCGCGATGACATCGCGGAACTCCTGCGGGGCGAATGGCTTGTGGATGTAGGCCGAGACCTCGTGCTGGAACGACGCCGACGCGGTCTCGAGCGAGGGGTAGCCGGTGAGGATGATCACCGCGATGTCGTCATCGACCGAGCGAATCTGCGCGAGCAGATCGAGGCCGGAGATCTTCGGCATCATCAGGTCGAGCACGACGAGGTGGAACACCTCGTCCCGGATCCGCTCGACCGCGAGGCTCGGGTCGCCGAGGGTCGTGACCTCGAACCCTTCGGCGTTCAGGAAGTCCTGAAGATACTCCCGGATGTCCTGATCGTCGTCGACGACAAGGACCGAGAGTTTCGAGGCCGTCTGTAACGCAGCGCCGGCAACCACCAGCCCACCATACTCTCAAAAGACGTGGCCGCGGAGGGGAAGACCTCCGCGGTAGTCGGGGCGACAGGATTTGAACCTGCGACTCCTTGGTCCCGAACCAAGTGCGCTACCAGGCTGCGCTACGCCCCGGAAAGACCCGAATTCTGGGTCGGGAAAGTAGGTAGCTCGACGCTTGCCGATTGTCAATCGTGGCGGGCTCGGCGAAACACCGGCAGGGCCAGGTGGATCCCGATCTCTCCGAACACGCCCAGCTCCTGGACCATCCCCACCCGCACGAACGGCGTCATGCCGAGGAACGCCCACAACCCGAGCGATCCACCCAGCCGGGGATGCGCGAGGTCCGACAGCTCGACGAGCGGGCCGGCGGACAGCCCGAGCATCCGGCTCCCGAGGTGGGTCCCGGCCAGGGCATCGAGCCACAGCCGACCGCCCCCGCGCTCCGTCCACCGGCTGCCGCCGAACGTCGCGCCGACGAGCGCCAGTCGGTCATGCTCACGGACCCGCACGATCGCGGCGTCGGCCCCGATCGTCGAGTCCCACGTCGCGTCGACATGGCTCGCCGCGCCCGAGGGACCCAGCCAGAGATAGCTGCCATCGAGGTCCCAGCTCGACGGGAACGCATCGGGGCCCGAGCGCGGCGGGGTACGGCGAGGCGGTGGATCGGCGGCCGGGGTCGCCCCCGATCCCGGATCGGCGAGTGCCGTCGCGGGCAGGGCCAGCAAGCCTGCGAGGATCGACGCGATCCCGGTCGTGGCGAACCGCCCCGGGTGTGGGGTCTGCATACCCCTTTGAGGCTGGTTGGAAGTCACAATCGCCGAGCGCATCCTGGTAGAATCAGGCCCTAAACGTCGCACTGGTGGAGTGGGCTCGTAGTTTGCTTCCGGTGAGAACTCGAATTTGGCCATCCAGCGCAGCGCTCCGGTCGGACCGACGTCGTCGATGCTACCACCCGGGCTCGACAACGACTACGCGGTGGTCCGTCAGCTCCCTCTGTTCGAGGGGGTTGGCAACGACGATCTGGCCAACGCCATGCGGCAGGGCGGGATCGCGGTCCGCACGATCGAGCGCGACATGTTCGTGCTCGACCCGATCGGACTCGCGGGCGGTCAGCCCGCCCCGGTCGTCTACGTCGCGCGCGGCCAGGTCGCCGCCGCCGTGTTCGTGGAGAACGAGCTGGTCGAACGCCGAGCCCACCAGCTGGCCCACGAGCAGGCGAGCAAGGAAGAACGTGAGGCCGAGTCACTGATCAAGCCGCCGCCGCTGGCGCGCGTCGCGCTCAAGAACGTCGCGCTGTTCATGCAGGGCGACCTGTTCAACTCGGGCGCCCTCGCCGCCGCGCGCGGTCAGCCGATCGCGTTCTACACCACCGCGCCCTCGACCCTGGTCTCGATCGATCAGCGCTGGATCGCCGAGCTCGCGGTGCGCCATCCGGTCTTCGAGCAGCGGCTGCGCCGCGCGCTCTCGATCTCGCGCGAGCGGCTCGCGTGGGTCTCGGGGGTCAAGCAGGAGCTGCTCGACTTCTTTGTCCGCCAGGGGATCTCGGTCTCGGGCGAGATGGTGCGCGTTCGCCAGCTCGGGCTCTGCATCGACTGCAAGCTGTGCGAAGAGGCCTGCGAGGAGCGCTACGGTGCGCGTCGGCTGACTCTCGGTGGCTACCAGCTCGGCATGCTGGACTTCATCTACACGTGCCGGACCTGCACGGATCAGCGCTGCATCGATCCCTGCGCCTACGACTCGATCCGGTTCGACGAGAGCAGGCAAGAGGTCGTCATCAACGAGTCGACGTGCACCGGCTGCACCGCCTGCGCGCAGGCGTGCCCGTACGGCGCGATCGACATGGTCGAGGTCGAGGCCGACGCGCCGCAGTTCAAGAAGCAGTTCAAGGCGCGGCTCGAGAAGCAGGATGCGCTCAAGTTCGGCGCCGGGACGCCCCGCGTGGCGCGCGCTCGCCGGATCGCCAACAAGTGCGATCACTGCATCGCGTACGGTGACCAGGCCTGCGTGTCGGCGTGCCCGACCGGCTCCTTGATCGAGATCAACGCGTACGATCTGTTCGTCGAGCGCTCGCCGAAGATGGCGGCCATCGCGCGCACCGGGTTCGACAGCGACCTCCAGAAGAAGGATCGCCAGGAAGTGCTCCCGGTGATGCCGTTCACCGAGGGGCTCTCGGTCCGCTCTGGCGGCATCGCCAAGCTCAAGCGCGGCCGCTACGCGCCGCTCCTGATGTGGCTCGTCGGCATGTCTGGCTTCGTGCTGGCGCTCGGCGAGGCCCTGCTGCGCTCGGTGCTCGGCGACGACGGCAAGCGGATGTCCTATCTCTACACGCAGATCCGCGACTCGGCGGAGTTCGTCAACATGGCGGACGACGGCACCATCGACAAGGCGCGGCTGATCCTCGACAAGGTGAAGTTCACGCCGGGCGATCAGCTGTCGACGTACTGCGGCGCCGTCGGGACTGCCCTCATGATCATCGCCGCGATCTATCCGGTGTTCCGCCGCATCAAGATCTTCCGGTGGCTCGCCTCGAACACGATGTGGTTCGACTTCCACCTGATGGCCGGCACCGTGGGGCCGATCTACGTCGCTCTGCACTGCGCGTTCAAGCTCGACTCGTGGGTGTCGGCGGCATTCTGGAGCATGGTGATTACCGTGGTGAGCGGGTTCCTCGGCCGCTATCTCTACACCCAGGTCCCCGAGCTCTCGAGCGGGGTGGAGCTCGAGGAGCTCGATCACGAGCGCGCGTTCCAGAAGGCTCGCCCGACGCTGACGGTCCCGATGGCCGAGATCGACCGCGAGCTGTCGACGCAGCGTGCTCACGCCCACCGGGTCGCGATGTCACCCAGTGTCCTGCGCGCGCTGTGGTGGCTGGTGTTCCAGGATATCGGGAGGATCCCGCGGACGATGGCCCGGCGCAGCCGGCTCGGCAAGCTGGGTGTCGATCGTCGCACTCGCAAGGATCTGGCGCGGCGCGCGGCGCGTATGATCGTGATCGCTCGCCGGCAGGTCGTCGCACCGAAGGCGCAGTTGCTGCTTCACTCGTGGAAGAAGGTCCACGTGCCGTTCACCGTCATCCTCACCGTGTTCGCGACGGCCCATATCTTCATCTCGTGGTCTCATGCGTCCTGGTAACAATCGATTCCTCGTCGTGACGAAGTGGCTGGCCGCCGTGGTCGCCGGCGTCGCGTTGCTGGTCGTCGCAGGCAGCGCCGCGAACGCCGACGACTTCTTCGCGTCGTCACCAGGTGACCTTGCGGCGAGCCACGCCGCACTCGACAGCCAGGACAAGTGCAACGACTGCCACGTCGACAACACCAAGGAGCTGTCACCCCAGAAGTGCCTGAACTGCCACGATCACCAGGACCTCGCTGGCCGGATCAACGCCGGGAAGGGCTTCCACGCCTCCGCGAGCGTCAAGGGCAAGAAGTGCGAGACCTGCCACAAGGAGCACAAGGGCAAGGGCTTCGACTTGATGGGGTGGCTGTCGATCAAGGGTGGCCAGAAGCAGTTCGACCACGGCACGACCGGCTGGCCGCTCTCTGGCAAGCATCAGTCCACCGATTGCGATGACTGCCACAAGTCGCGCAACAAGCAGGGCCTGCGGACCTTCATGGGCACCGATCGGTTGTGCGGTTCCTCGGGCTGTCACCAGAAGGACCAGCCCCACAAGTTCGATCGCAAGGACATGCTCGCATGCGAGCGGTGCCACACCGAGAGCGTGTGGAAACCGACGAAGCAGACCAAGCAGTTCGATCACAACGATCGCAAGGATGCCGGGATGCCGATCCTCGGATCTCACAAGGACGTTGCGTGCGCGAAGTGCCACCCGAAGGCGGTCTTCAACATGGCGGCCGCCGATCCCGACGCCTGCGGTAACTCCGGCTGTCACGACAAGGAGAACCCGCACAAGGGCCACCTGTACAACACGCGCAAATGCGAGTGGTGCCACTCGCCGACGTTCAAGACGCTCAAACAGCAGAACTTCGATCATTCCTCGAACACGCGGTTCGATCTCGGATCCGCGCACAAGAAGATCAAGTGCCTCGACTGCCACACCAAGGCGCTCGGAGAGAGCAAGCCGAGCGGCGCGTGCGCGCAGTGCCACGCCAAGGACAACAAGCACGGCGACCGGTTCAGCGCGTTCGGCAGCCCACCGACGTGTCAGGTCTGCCACCCGTCCGGAGGCCCGAAGTTCACGCCGAGCGCCTTCAACCACGCAACGCGGACGAAGTTCCCGCTGTTGTTCAAGCACGGGGAGCAGAGCTGCCGGCGTTGTCACCGCGGCAAGGGACCATCGGACTTCGAGAAGTTAGATTTCGATCCGACGAAGAACTGCATGTCGTGCCACGCGCACGCCAAGGTCCACTCTGACGACTCTCATCCGAGCGGCAAGTACAAGAACACGCAATGCCTGGGATGCCATCTCCACGCCGGCGATCCGACGATCCGGACCGGCAAGGACAACAAGATCGTGGACGAGATCCACGGCGCGAGCGGCGCGTTCCCGCTGGTCAAGAAGCACAAGGGCGTACCCTGCGCCGACTGCCATACCGGACGTGACAAGCGGGGCAAGACGTCGTTCTCCGGCCTCAAGCCCAACTGCAACGCAGCCGGGCAGTGCCACGAGGACTCGCTGCACGAGGGCACGCTCGGCGGCAAGTGCGTGGCCTGCCACGCGTCGGGGACATGGGACGCGCTCGGCTTCGATCACGACAAGCCGTTCCCCTCCGATGCCAAGGGCGAGCTGTCGAGCTTCCCGCTCAAGGGCGAGCACAAGAAGAACAAGTGCGAGTCGTGCCACCCCGAGCGCAAGTTCACCGAGGCGAAGACCACGTGTGCTGCGGAGGGCTGCCACGCGGACGACGATGCCCACAAGGGACGGCTCGGCACCAAGTGCGAGCAATGCCACCTCGAGACCGGCGACAACCTGTTCAACCACAACACGATGTCGGCGTTCCGGCTCGACGGCAAGCACCTCACCGTGCGCTGCACCGACTGCCATCCATCGGTGACGTTCAAGCCGCGCCCGAAGGACTGCTTCGGGTGCCACCCCGAGCCGGCGGTCCACAAGGGTCAATACGGCACGGGCTGCGCGCAGTGCCACACCACGCGGACGTGGGAGGACATCAAGCCGCTGCACGATGTCGGCGACTTCTCGCTCCGGGGCTCGCACAACAACATCGCCTGCGAGCGCTGCCATCGCGACAATCGGCCGCTCGCTGGCAGTGGCAACCTCTGCATCAACTGTCACCGCCAGGACGACATTCACAACAACTCGCTGTCGCCTCGCTGCGGCGAGTGCCACACCCAGTGGAGCTTCGCGCCCGCGCGGTTCGACCACAGTCGGGTCGGCTGCAACCTCACCGGGTTGCACCGTACGGTCGCGTGCTTCGATTGCCATCGCAACGGCAACTTCACCGCGCTGTCGCCGCAGTGCGCGAGCTGCCATCGCGATGACGCGATCCGGCATGGCGGTTCCGCTCACCACCAGACCGACACGACGTGTACCGGCTCCGGGTGTCACAACCCGAACACCTGGGTCCCTGGTGGCGCGTTCAACCGCGAGTCGGTGTGCCGATGAGGCGGTCGCTCGCGCTCGCGCTCGCGGTCGCGGCGGTGGCGTTCGTGCCTCGCACGGCTGCTGCCAAAGGCGATGAGGATGCCGACGAGGAGGAAGAGGAGCCAACCTCGGAGACCGACGACAGCGGTGACGAGGAGACGCCCGATCCCGACGCCAAGCCTGCCAAGCCTGCCAAGCCGGCGAAGCCGGTGCCGTTTCGCAAGCAGGACCTGAGCGGGCACGACCTGGCGGACGGGAAGAAGTCGTCGAACCTGTTCGAGAAGGATCGGTTCTTCGTCGACAAGCTCGACACGTCAAAGACCGAGCACAAGACCCTGGTCCAGGGCAGCCTGACGTCGACCTCGTTCGTGTACCGCGAGACCGGCGGGACGATCGCGCCGAATGACGCCGGCGTGCCATCGGCCAGCCAGTTCACGCGGGTCTTCACCGACCTCCGCTTGCAGACCGACTTCCGGCACCTCGGCGGCGGCAAGTGGGATGCACGGGTCGATCTTCGGGGCCGCGCCGTCGCGAACCCGGGGCTCTCCGGGACCTATGCCGACAACTTCACGCCGGGGACGGACTCGTCGGCGCAGTCCGGGTTTCTCGGCGAGAACGAGCTCGAGGTGCGCGAGCTGTGGCTGGCGCGCAGCGGCAAGCGCAGCGACGTGTTCTTCGGCCGCCAGTTCGTGCCCGACCTCGCGGGCGTCAAGTTCGACGGCCTGCGTGTCGACTACGCGAGCTCGAGCAAGTTCACGTACCTCGGCTTCGGCGGGCTGTATCCGATCCGTGGCTCGCGTTCGATCACGACGGACTACACGCCGCTGCTCGCGGCGCCCGATCAGACCGGCGCACGCGCGTCCGCGGGGCGGTTCACGGGCGCGGGCGGGTTCGGCGCGGCGTACCGGACCCCGAATTCCTACGGCGCATTCGGCGGCGTCGCCCTCGTGCCGTTCTCGTCGGAGGCGCCGCGCATCTTCGGCACCTCCACCGGATACTGGCGGGCCGGCCCCAAGCTCGACTTCTATCACTTCGCCGTGGTCGACACCGTCGGCGACAGCGCAGGCATCACGAACCTGTCGGCGGGCGTGAACCTCAAGCCGGATCAGCGGCTGCGCGGCACGCTGAGCATCAACCGCGTCGACACCGAGACGCTCAATGTCCAGGCGCAGGCGTTCCTCTCGGATCCCGAGAAGGACATCAACATCATCCAGAACGAGGCGTTCCTGATCCGGGTCGCTCAGAACCAGGCGCGGGCGAGCTTGTCGGCCGGTCTCGGCCAGCTCCAGCGGTTCGAGATCACGACCGCCGCGACGTTCCGCTATCGCCAAGGCCTGACGCTGACGGCGCAGGGCGCTCCGGTCGGCACGACCCCGGCGTCGATCACGCTGCCGCCTGGCAAGTCGATCGAGGTGTTCGGCGGCATTACCGATCGGAGGTCGATCGCCCACCTCCGGATCGGTGTCGACGGCTCGCGCGTGATCCGCGTCGGCGACGCGACGTATCAGCGGACCACCGCCTCCGCGATGCGCGGCTTCCTCGGTCGCGAGCTCAAGAATGGACACGGCGAGTGGGAGGCCGAGGTCGCGTACTCGACCACGAAGGACGACCAGGCCGGCTCGATGACGACGTGTGCCGACATCCTCACGTGTTACGGCGCGGCCACGTCATCCGTGCTGTCGCTCGGTGGCAGCCTGTTCTACCGGTTCAACCGGGACTGGCTGGGGATGGGTGGGTTGTTCTTGAACCGCCAGAACATCACCAGCTTCATTGGAACCACCGGAACTGCCGATCCGGCCGTGACCGGGCTCAGCGGCTTCGTGCGGGCCGCATATCGCTTCTGAACCGGGAACACCATCGCAGCGTGTGACGTTGTCCCGTCACGATGGCTGCGAACCTGGGACTCTGGCTGGCGGTGATGCTGGCCGCGACCGTGGTGTCCGCCTGGAATGTCCGTGGGTTACTCGCTGGCAGGCGGACCCCCGCGCGGTCGATCGACCTTCGCGCCGGCCTGCTCGGCTCGATCGCGGTCGTAGCGGTGATGGTCGGCTCTGGCGTCGTGCGCGGCCAGCTCGAGCACCTCTACCCGTCGGGCCTCCGCGTCATGGCGTTCTGGGGCCTCGGCTGCGATGTCGCGGTGGGCGCGATGCTGATCACCTGCTGGCTGCGCTCGGACGCTTGCCGGCGCCGCCGCCCGCTCGCCCGGAGCCGCAAGCTCAGAGTGGGGTGATGAACAGGGTGTCCTCGGGCTCGGAGACCTTGACGTCCTTGATCGCCGTCGTCTCGCCGGAGTAGCCGAGGTTGGTGCGCGCGGTCGCGAACTTGAGGCCGTTGACCGTGGTCCAGTCCTTCAGCGTGTAACCGACCTTCTGGTTCACGCCGGGCTTCATCATCTCGACCCGCACGATCAGGTGGCTCGTGTGGTCGACGATCGCGTGGAACTCGAGGTTCTCCCGCAACGGGTCGGCGAACACGACCTGGAGGTCGTCATACGCGGCCTCATTGCCGGCATCGTCGCGCACCGGCCCGACGTAGGACAGCTTCGCGCCCGGCTCGAATAGCAGGAATTGCAGCGACATCACCGCGGTGTCGACGTTGAACGCCTCCTTGGCGACCTTGACCGCTCGCTCTCGGCTCTCGTCGTCGAGGTTGCGGGTCTTGCCGTTGTCGCTCTCCATGAAGCCCATCGCGAAGGATCCGTAGAGCTGGTAGCCCACCTTGATGTTGCCGTCGGGCTTGTGCAGGCGGGCGAAGTGTCGAGCGTTCCAGCGATCCCAGGCATGCTCGCCTTCCAGCAGGACCTTGCCGTCCGACGTCACCGTCTGGTTCCATCGGATCTGCTTGGCCTTGTCCCAGTTGCCCGGGCCGCCCGCGGCCGCGAAGACCTGATCGGCGAGCTCGAGCGCCTTGGGATCCGAGCCGGCGCGGTCGAACGTCGCGGGTGCGTTCGGGAAGGTCGCGTACGACGTCCGGGCCGGAGCGCAGGAACCGACGACGAGGCCGACGAGGAGAGGGGCTACGGCGAACAATGAGGAGAGGCTCCGCTTCATGCGGCGGAGCATAGCCGAACTTGCCGCTAGCCAAATTTGATCGTGCGGTAACCGAACAGGCGGACTCGCTTGGCGTAGAGATCGAGCAGGAACAGCCCGATGACACCGATCAGCACGTACGGCCAGAGGTCCTGTGTGTAGCTGACGGACTCGTCGCCCGGGTCGAACATCTTGGCGGGGTCCGCCTGGTCGAGCCCCCCCGAGACCTGCGCCGCGTGCTTGAGCGGCTCGAGATCCGGGGTCGTGCGCAGGTACTCGAGCGGGTAGGACAGGGCGACCGATCCCATCGACTCCGCGACGGTCTTGCCCTCACGCTGGTGCACGGCCTTCAGCAAGTAGCTGCCGTACTTCTGGATCCGGAAGTCGGCCGTGTAGCGGCCCGCTGCGGTCTGTTCCATCGCGACCTCCTGCGTGACCTTGTTGGTCGCTGGATCGATCACGAGGAGCTTGGTGTCGAGCTCGTTGACGAACTTGTCCCCGCTATCGACCGCATCGACGGTGACGAGCGCGCGACCATCGGCGACCTTGGCGGACAGCTCGTAGCTGTCGTAGACCTTGCGGCGCATCGACGTCCGGACGACCTGCGCCCAGAACTTGGGATAGCCGCCCCACCGGATCCAGTCGACCGACCACCGGTTCTTGACGTCGCTGGTCCATGCGACCGACGTCCCGGCGCCGTAGCGCCAGCGCGCGAGGATCGGCTCGCCGAGATCCGAGATCAGGATCGTCTCGCCGGTCGGCTTGGGCTTGGTGGTGACGTAGCCGTGCAGCGGCGGCGCTCCCTCGACATTCGTGCCCTCGATCGCCTCGACCTTCTTGGCGATCCGGACGTGGACGAGGTCCTCGACGAGCTGCGACTTCTGCGCCTCCTGGGTCTCCTTCATGAAGATCTTCGGAAGCGCGCCGATGTCCTCGACCATGTAGAGCCGACCGTCGCCGGCATCGGCGATCATCGACAATAGATTCCGATCGGCGCCCTGGACACCGACGCACGACACCGTGATCCGCGAGGCCCGCATGTCCTGGACGAGCTCGGAGATGCCATCGGTCGGGGCCTCGCCGTCGGTCATCAGGATGACGTGCTTCACCTTGGCGTTGATGCCCTGCAGGATCTCGAACGCTTCTTTCAGGCCCGGGAAGATGTTGGTGCCGCCGCCGGACTGCAGCCGCGCGATGTCGTTCGAGATCCGCATCTTGTTCGATGCCCGGGTCGGGCGGACGATCGGCGTCGCCTCGCTGTCGAACGCGACGACCGAGATGAAGTCGTTCGGCGACAGGACCTCCGCGGTCGCGCGCGCCGACTCCTTGGCGGCCTCGAGCTTGTGGCCCTGCATC
>JAGSPR010000182.1 GCA_018262455.1 Deltaproteobacteria bacterium
CCGCGCGCTCGGCAAGCGAGCGTTCCAGACGCTCGGGATCCAGAAGGCCCATCCGGAGATCGTCGAGCTCGTCGGGGCCCTCAACTTTCGAACGAGTTACACGCAGAACCAGTGGTGGCACGCGGTCGAGTCCTCGTACCTCTGCGGGATGATGGCCGCCGAGCTCGGGCTCGACGAGAAGCTCGCGCGCCGCGCCACGCTCATGCACGACATCGGCAAGGCTCTGACCCACAAGATCGAGGGCTCGCACGCGGTGATCGGTGCGGATATCGCTCGCCGGCTCGGCGAGTCGGAGGTGGTCGCGAACGCGATCGGCGCGCATCACGCCGATGAACCGTGCAACTCGGTCTACGCGTATCTGGTCGCCGCGTCCGACGCGATGAGTGGCGCGCGACCGGGCGCTCGCCAGGAGCTCGCGGAAGGCTTCACGGCGAAGGTCGAGGACCTCGAGCGGATCGGGATGGCGCATCGCGGCGTGATCGGCGCACACGCGGTGCACGGTGGCCGTGAGTTGCGGGTGTACGTGCGGGAGCGAGACGTCGATGACCTCACGGTCGTCGAGATGTCGACCGCGATCGCCGCGCAGATCTCCGACCAGATGACGTTTCCGGGACAGATCAAGGTCACCGTGATCCGCGCGTTCGAAGCGACCTCGACCGCGAACTAGCGGGAAGCGCCGAAGGCGCGTTCCCCGCGTCGTCTGCCGCGCCGGGCTGCGAAGCAGCGCGAGGACGCGAAGCGCACTCGGTGACCCGAAGGGTCATGGCGCAAGGCGAACTAGCCGCGAGCCCAGCGCCTGGGCCGCGCGGATCGGCCACACCGCACATCTCGCGGTGAGCGTTCGCGCGCGATCCCGGACGGCGGCAGCGATCCCGCGCGGCGTGCGTTGCGATCGTGGACGTGCGGGGGGCACGCGCGATGCAGCCGTCGCGGCATCTGCGCAGTCCCGAGCAGCGCGAACGTGAAGGAGCGAGAGCATGGCGAGTAACCAGAGTGGCAATGGCCGGAATGTCGCGCTTCCCGACGAGAACCGACCCAGCTGGCGTCCGCAGGATCAGCGCTTGCGGCCGTGGAGCGGAGGCGATGAGGGTCGAGATCGCGACGATCGAGTGGACGATCGAGACGCGAGCGAGCACCACCCGTCGCGCCCGCGCGGGTACTGGGAAGATGACCGGTACGAGGGGGCGCGCATCCGCCAGAGCGACTCGTTCGGGCAGGGCCAGCGCGGCCATGCCGAGGCACGCTACGGCGAGGATCGCTCGATGCGGTTTCACGATCGCAACGAAGGCTCCTGGCACGGCGGCTACGGGCAGGGCGATCGGTTGTCGAGTGGGCGTGGCGGAGGCGATTACTGGATGGACCGCCAGGACCGAGGCCCAGGTCCGGGCTGGTCGAGTGATCAGAGCCGAGGGCCGAGCTCGCAGGGCTGGCAGGGCGGTCAGCGCGAGCCGCAGCGTCCGCAGGGGCCGCATCGCGGCAAGGGCCCGCAGGGCTACATCCGGTCCGACGAGCGGATTCGCGAGCTGGTCTGCGAGGCGCTGAGCGATGATCCGAACATCGATGCGACGTACATCGACGTCGTCGTGAACAACGGCGAGGTGTTCCTGACCGGCACGGTCGAGGATCGCCAGACCAAGCGCGCGGCCGAGGATGTGGTCGAGAACTGCCCGGGCGTCAAGGACGTCCAGAACCAGCTTCGCGTGCTGGGCGTTTCGGCTCGAGGGGCGGGCCGTGCAGAGCCGAGGCAACCCGAGCCAGACCCGCAGGGTCGGTAAGCCTAGACCCATCGTGTTGCATCACGCGCCGCTCTCGGGCGCGCGTGGTGGGGCCAGGGCAAGACGAGTGACGGCGTCTTGCCCTGGTGCTTTTTTCGGCCCGTGCGGTTCGACCGCTCGGCATGTCGACTGCAATCCGCCAACCCGTCATGCGTTCCTTCGACGAAGCAGATCCGAAGAAACCTCACCCCATCCCCGGTCCGCGCAAGAAGGGCCCGACCCTGCCCGAGGCCCTGGAGCGGCCCCCGTGGCACGCCGTCATGGATGGCGAGTGCATGGATGACTGCGAGCGCGAGGAGGGCGAGCACGACCGTCATCGTCACGTCTAGCGTGCCGCGTGGTCTGCCCGACCCTCAAGGTCGCGTGCGGTCGCAGCGTTCCGGCCCGAGCCGGGTGCTGTCCGGAATACCGTCGAGCATCCCGTGGACGTCCTGATCGATGGCTTCATCCCTGGTCGCGGCAAGCGCCTTGAGCTCGGAGATCGCCTCGAGTCGGCGGTCCCCATCGAGCAGCAAGAGCTCGGCACGCAACAGGCGAAGCTCCGGGTACCACCGGCGAGGCTCGGGGCTTGATGGACGCCGTCGGGCCAGCGCACCATCGATCGCCTGGGCGAGCGGCAGCATCGCCTCCACTCGCCCGAGTGACGACCATCGGAAGTTGCGCTGCTGCCCGACCTCGGCCATCGCGAGCTCGCGGATGAGATCACTCGCCTGCTCGATGCAGGGCAACAGCTCGGAGCGGCGCATCGTCGCGGCGAACGCGCCGAGCTCGCGCAGCGCCGCATCGGTGCGGGCGTCGTCGGGCCACGGTGCTTGCGCGACGAGCGCTCGCAAGATCCCGACCCGCGCGAGGCACGCGCTCGGTGCATCGCGCGAGGTCGCAAGCTCGGCCGCCCAGCGTTCGATCGCGGCATCGCTATCGCCTGCAACGAGCAGAGCCTCGGCAGTCTGGGCGGTGGGCTGGGTCGCGGGCACGAGTGCGAGCGGAAACCGGACCTCGATCGAGTGTCCCGCACCCGGCGACGGCGTGAGCCAGACGTCGCGCGCCGCGGCCACGAGGCAGCTCTCGAAGCTGGCTTCCCCTGCGCCGCTGACCGTGACGTTCGAGGCGATGCCGCTACCGGCGAACCGCGCCGTGAGGAGGACGGTGCCGGCGAGTCCGGGATCGCGCGAGCGCGCGTCTGCATAGCAACGCTGATACGCGCCGAGGTTGGCCTCGAACGCCTGCCGGATGTCTCGCTTGTTCGGTAGCCACGATCTCGTGACGCAGCCCACGCGGACAGTCGGCAGGTGCGGCGTGCGCGATGCGTCGGCGTCGCTGACCTCCAGCGGAACCCCCGCCTTGACTCGATCGATCGGCCCGTCGACGAGGATCGGCGTGCAGGTGCGCTGGCGCAACCCCTCTGCGGCGATCGCGATGGGCCGGCGCGGCCGCGCTGGCCAGGGGGGCTGGTCGGCGAGCGTGAACAAGAGGGTCGCGGTCATCCGGGTCGTCCGCGCAGACAGCTCTCGGAGCTCGAGCTCGCGCAACGTATCCTGCAGGCAACCGACGAGCTCGGCGCTGGCGTGGTGTTTGGCGGTCACCGACAGCTGCGAAGTCTTGCCGAACCCGTCGGCGGTGAATGTCACCTCGATCGTCGTCGGGGTGGCTCCTCGTGCCGAGGCCCACTTCCAGCATCGCGTGATCGGTTGCGCGGCCCGATTGAATGCCTCGTCGAGCTGGAGACTCGAGCGGGGCAGGCCTGCTCGCGAGCGATCCGCGGTCGTTGGACCGCGGCGAACCGGCTCGATGGGGCGCGGCGCGAACTCGTAGATCACGACGGAGGTGGGAGGCCTCGGCGGCTCCGTGCCCTGACAGCTGAGTTGCCAGCGGGGGAGGTCCGGCTTGGCTGGCAGCTGATAGGGGCGCGATGCAGCGCTGGTCGGAGGGGTCGGTGGCGGAAGGACCGGTGGCGACGGCTGGGTCCGACACGCGAGCAGTCCGATCAGCAGGAGCCTTCGCACGCCGGGATAGACAGCAGGAAGGTAGGAACGTTCCCGACCCTACTCGGACGTTAGCGTCAGGGTTGTGCTTGACAGCCTGTAGGGATGCCCACATAGTGCCTTCAGACTCGGCTAAACCTTACGTATGCGTTAGGTTGAGGTGCTCATGAAGGACGATCCCAAGCTCATGCGTGTTGGAGAGCTCGCCAAGGCGGTCGGCAAGACCGTGCGCGCGATGCACCTCTACGAAGAGCTGGGCCTGCTGGAGCCGCGCGCGCGATCGGACGGCGGGTTCCGGCTGTACGGCCCGGACGCGATCGATCGCATCCACTGGATCGTGAAGCTCCAGGCGATCGGGTTCACGCTCGCAGAGATCCAGGGTTTCGTCGGCGACTTTCAGGATGCCGGCTCGGCCCGCGAAGCGACCGAGCGGGTGAGGGCGCTGTTCACCGAGAAGCAGGCGCAGATCCGGGTCCAGATCACGCAGCTCCAGGTCATCGAGAACGATCTCAACGAGGCGCTCGCGTACCTCGATTCCTGTCAGACCTGCACCGATGACTACGCGCCGGCCGCATGCGGCGCATGCGATCACAACGGCCATCATCGCGGAGAGGCGCCTCCGCTGTTTGCGGGTCTGTCTCGCCGCGAGTCCGACCCGACGCAGGCGCAGGCGAAAGACAAGCCGTTTGATGTGCCCGTCACGGTGCTCTACCGCGAAGGCAACAACTGAGGTCCTGATGTCCACGATGAGTGCGAAGCCCGAGAAGCTCCAGATCACCCTCCCCGAGACCGTGAAGTTGCCCATCTTCATGGACAACCATTCGACGACGGCGGTCGATCCGCGCGTCGTCGAGGCGATGCTGCCGTTCTTCACGAACCACTACGGCAACGCCGCCAGCCGCAACCACTCGTTCGGTTGGGTGGCGGAGGCCGCGGTCGAGAATGCTCGTGGTCAGCTCGCGGCGCTGCTCGGGGGGGATGCCAAGGAGATCGTCTTCACGTCGGGCGCGACCGAATCGAACAACCTCGCGATCAAGGGTGCGGCGTCGTTTCTGCGCAAGCAGGGCAATCACCTCATCACGGTCGAGACCGAGCACAAGAGCGTCCTCGATACCTGCAAGCGGCTCCAGCGCGAGGGCTTCGAGGTGACGTACCTGACGCCCGCGAAGGACGGCCTCGTCACCCCCGCGCAGGTCGTCGCCGCGATGACCGACCAGACGATCCTGGTCAGCATCATGGTGGCCAACAACGAGATCGGCGTCGTCCAGCCGATCGAGGCGATCGGTGCCGCGATCAAGGCGCGCAACCCGAAGTGCCTGTTCCACACCGACGCCGTACAGGCGTACGGCAAGATCCCGTTCGACGTCGAGAAGTCCAAGGTCGACCTCGCGTCGATCACGGCCCACAAGCTGTACGGTCCCAAGGGGATCGGCGCGCTGTGGGTACGTCGCAAGCCACGCGTCCGCATCGACCCGATCATCGATGGTGGCGGTCACGAGCGTGGCATGCGCTCGGGCACGCTCCCCGTCCCGATGATCGTCGGCTTCGGCAAGGCTGCCGAGATCGCACGGGAGGAGATGGCGGAGGAAGCCATCCGGTTGCGCGCGTTGCGCGACCGGCTGCATCGCGGGATCTCGTCGCGGCTGACCGAGACCTACGTCAACGGCTCGATGGAGCACCGGTTGCCCGGCAACCTCAACATCTCGTTCGCCTTCGTCGAAGGCGAGTCGCTGCTGATGGCGCTCAAGGACCTCGCGGTGTCGTCGGGCTCGGCCTGTACGTCCGCGTCTCTCGAGCCGAGCTACGTACTGCGCGCCCTCGGCGTCGGCGATGAGCTGGCCCATACCTCGATCCGCTTCGGCCTCGGCCGGTTCAACACGCAAGCCGAGGTGGACTACGTGATCGAGCTCGTCGTGAAGAGCGTCGAGAGATTGCGCACGCTGTCGCCGCTATGGGAGATGCACCAGGACGGCATCGACATCAATTCGATCCAGTGGACTCCACACTGATCTGCAGAAACGAGAACGATCATGGCGTACTCAGAGAAAGTCATCGAACACTACGAGAACCCCCGCAATGTCGGGACCTTCAAGACCGACGCTGATGTCGACAGGAACGAGATCGGCACCGGGCTGGTCGGGGCACCTGCGTGTGGCGATGTCATGCGGCTCGAGATCCGGGTCAAGGACGGCCTGATCGCCGACGCGAAGTTCAAGACGTTCGGCTGTGGCTCGGCGATCGCGTCGAGCTCGCTCGCGACCGAGATGATCAAGGGGATGACCCTCGACCAGGCCGCCGCGATCAAGAACACCCAGCTCGTCGAGGAGCTGAACCTCCCGCCCGTCAAGATCCACTGCTCGGTGCTCGCCGAGGATGCGATCAAGGCGGCGATCGAGGACTACAAGAAGAAGCAAAAGTGATGACCTCGACGGCTACCAATGACCCCTCCGCCGCGCCGGCCTCCGGGCCGAGCAAGCGGGAGATCGAGATCACCGCGGCAGCCGCCGAGGAGATCGCCAAGCAGCAGGCCAAGCGCGACAACCCCGCCGCGATGATCCGCGTCGGCGTGCGCGGCGGCGGCTGCACGGGGTTCACCTATGTCTTTGAATGGGCCGAGTCTGTTCGCCCGACCGACAAGGTGTTCAGCGCGCATGGCGTGTCGGTGGTCGTCGATCCGAAGAGCCTCGTGTACCTCGGCGGTATGCAGCTCGATTTCGTGCGCGGGATGATGGGTCACGGGTTCAAGTTCAACAACCCGAACGCCAAGGGTGCGTGCGGCTGTGGCGAGTCCGTCAACTTCTGATCGGGCCGACGCGTTCGGTCTGCTCGGCCTGTCGCCGCGATTCGACGTGGAGCCCGCGCAGCTCGAGCGCGCGTTCTTCGAGCGCAGCAAGGAGCTGCACCCGGACCGGTTCGCGACCGCACCGGCCTCCGAGCGCGTCGTCGCGCTGTCGAAGTCGCGTGCGCTCAACGATGCGTATCAGTTGCTGAAGCGCGAGGTCTCACGCGCCGAGTACATGCTCGGGCGCGAGGGCCTCACGATCGGTGACAACGAGCGCATCGACCCTGCGCTCGTCATGGAGCTGCTCGAGGAGCGCGAGGTGCTCTCCGAGGCTCGCCTGCGCGGTGAGCTCCGCGAGGTCGAGCGGCTGCAGGCCAGCATGCGCGGCCGCCGGCGCGGCGCGCTCGATCGCGTGAAGGCGCTGTTCCGCGAGGTCGAGACGGCCACCGGCGACGCGCGCCTGGCCGCCCTCACCGCCATCAAGGGCCAGCTGATCCTGCTGCGCTATGTGGAGCGCTACCTCGCGGAGTGCGACGCAGCGTTGGACGAGGACTGAGCGAAACCATGCTGATGCAGATCGCAGAACCGGGGCAGTCGAAGCAGAAGGAGGCGTGCAAGCTGCGCGTCGTCGGCATCGACCTCGGCACCACGAACAGCCTCGTGGCCCACGTGGCGGACTCGTCGCCCGCCGTGATCGATGGCGAGGGTGGACCGCTCGTGCCGTCCGTCGTCTACTATGGTGCGGATGGCAGCGTCGTGGTTGGCCGAGCTGCTCAGGCGCACGCGCACGAATCACCGCGCGACACGCTCGCTTCGGTGAAGCGGCTGATCGGCCGCGGCGCGAAGGACCTCGCGGGGATGCGCGCGATGCTGCCTTACGATCTCGAGGGCGATGACCGCGCGGTCCACGTCCGGGTCGCGGGTGGCCGCAAGGTGACCCCGGTCGAGGTGTCTGCCGAGGTGCTGCGGGAGCTCAAGGCCCGCGCCGAGGCCGCGCTTGGTGGTCCGATCGAGGGCGCGGTGATCACCGTGCCGGCGTACTTCGACGACGCCCAGCGCCAGGCCACGCGCGATGCCGGCCGGCTCGCCGGGCTCGAGGTGATGCGCTTGCTTGCCGAGCCAACCGCCGCGGCGGTCGCCTATGGGCTCGATCGCGGGATCGATCATGGCTCCGGTGGCGTCTACGCGGTGTTCGATCTCGGCGGAGGCACGTTCGACGTCTCGATCCTGAAGCTCGTCGACGGCGTGTTCGAGGTGAAGGCCACCGGTGGAGACTCCGCGCTCGGCGGTGACGACTTCGATCGAACGATCGCGTTGGCAGTGCTCGGAGACGCCGGGATCGCGATGATCGAGCGCGCCGAGGGCAGCTCGGGTGACGCCCAGCGCCGGCTGATCGGAGCGGCGGTCGCGGAGTCCAGGCGGGTCAAGGAAGCGCTTTCGGAGCGCGAGCCGATCGTGTTCACGCTGGCCGACGGCCTCGTGGGCGGGGAGTCGGGCAAGCGGGCAATCGAGCGCAGCGTCACGCGTGCCGACCTCGCGCGCTGGGTCCAGCCGCTGCTCGACCGCACCAGCAAGGCATGCCGTCGCGTGCTGAAGGATGCCGAGCTCGACAGGACCGACCTCGACGGGGTGATCCTCGTGGGCGGCTCCACGCGGTCCCCCGTCGTGCGCGATCACGTGCGCGCGCTGTTCGACAAGGAGCCGCTCGCCGATCTCGATCCCGAGCAGGTGGTGGCGCTCGGCGCGGCGGTCCAGGCCGACGTGCTCGCGGGTGGCCAGCACAACGTGACCTTGCTCGATGTCGTGCCGCTCTCGCTCGGCGTGGAGATGATGGGCGGTGTCGTCGAGAAGCTGATCCATCGCAACACCACGATCCCCACCGGCGCTACCCAGACGTTCACGACCTACGCCGACAACCAGACCGGCTTCGATATCCACGTGCTCCAGGGTGAGCGCGAGACCGTGGAGTCCAATCGCTCGCTCGCGCGGTTCACGCTGCGCGGTTTGCCGCCGATGATCGCGGGGATGCTGCGCGTCGAGATCACGTTCCTGATCGATGCCGACGGCCTGCTCAAGGTCATGGCGAAGGAGCTGACCACCGGCAAGGAGGCTTCGATCGCGGTCAAGCCCAGCTACGGCCTGACCGACGAGGAGGTCGAGCGGATGTTGATCGAGTCGTTCGACTTCGCAGAGGACGACCTCGCGCGGCGCAACCTCGCGATCGAGCGGGTCGAGGCCGCGCGCATCCTCACGGCCACGAAGCATGCGTTCGTGAGTGACGCCGTCCTCCTCGATCGCGTGGTCGGCGCTGGAGTTCGCGAGGCCGGCGAGCAAGCGATGCGCGTGCTCGAGGCCGCGATGGCCGGTGAGGACCACCTCGAGATCCGTGCTGCCATCGAGGCTCTCGATGTCGCCACCAAGCCGTTCGCGCAGGAGCGCATGAACCGAGCCGTCGCGGCGCAGCTGCACGGCGTGACCCTCGACGATGCCGCCCGCAAGGTCGGCGCCTGAGTCCGATCAGAGAGTTCGCATGCCCAAGGTAACGTTCAAGAATCCGCTGGCGCTGAAGCTGTTCGATCCGATCACGATCGAGGTCGCGCCAGGCACCTCGATCCTCGATGCCGCCGAGGAGTGTCACGCGCGGGTCGGCCACGCCTGCGGTGGCAATCTCGCGTGCTCGACCTGTCACGTGTGGGTGCAGCAGGGCGTCGACTCGTTGCCCGAGGTCACCGACAAGGAGAACGACATCATGGACAAGGCGTTCGGCGTCAGCTCGGAGTCGCGGCTCGCGTGCCAGGCCAAGCTGGGCACCGTGGATGTCGTCGTCGAGATCACCGAGGAGAGCCATCGCGCCTGGCTCGACGAGAACCCCGAAGAGCGCAAGAAGGAACGCAGCGCGAGCTGATCGTTCCGCGTACGTCGATCACTCGCCTTTGACCCCAGGGTTACTCGACGAGCTTGAGGTGGCTCGTCCGCTTGCGCGGCTCCTCGATCTGGCTCGCCATCTCGACGTCCTTCACGAGTGGAGGCTGTGCGGAGGGCCGGGACTCGAGCTCGCTGCTGCCGCCTGTCAGCACGTCCTCCGGGACGTCCTCGGGCCACACGGTGCCACGCTGCTCGCCCTCGACCATCGCGGCGTAGACCGCGGTCCATGGCAGGATGCAGCGGAACGGCTGACCCGCGAAGGTCAGGGTGCCGGAGATCGCCTCGTCGTCGATCACGAGGTCGGCGATCGCCGGCGACAGCGCGTGTCCGAACCGCAGCACGAGGCTCGCATCGGCTCGGAACTGGGTAGGGACGCTGACCTCGGCGCGGCGCGCGTCGATATGGACGAGCACCGGGCCGCGCGCGAGCAGGGCGTCGAGCGTGCGGCGCTTGTCGGGAGCGCTGGCGTCATCCTCATCGCGCAGCGAGTCGATCGAGGGCACGTCCGCAGGCGGCTTGCCGACGAGCTGCACGAACTCCTCGGAGGACATCAGTCCCGCGTCGACGGCATCGCGCAGGATGCCCTCGGGCCGATCGCCTGCGGCCGCGGTCACCCGTTCGACCGTTCGCTCGCAGCGCGCGGCGTGACGGAGCACCGCGCCATGGGCCGCGAGCGCGCTGTGCGCACCGCTGTGCCAGCGTGCGAGCGCGCGTTCGACATCGACGAGCGAGGTCGACACGCGATGCTCGATGAGCGCGGTCACCACCGTCTGGAGACGGGCCAGGGTCTTGGGGTCACGCTCGAGCATGTCGCGGACTTACTCCGTCGCGTGGCGATGGTAAAGCCCATCTCGGCCACAAGCGTGTGGGGAGGCTCACAACGACGGAGTTTCGACGAGATCCGCGAGCATCGTGACCACGCGCTCGGGCACCTTGATCGCCACGAACCGCGCGAGATCGACCACGGCGCACACCACCGTGCCCTCTGCGCACAGTGCGCGCGGTTGGTCGTCGACCGCGTGACGGGTCGCGGCGCCGTCCTCCGCGCGGTACACGCGATACCGGAAGGTGATCGATCTGGCGCCGAGACGCGTCACGCTGACCTCGATCTCGGCCGTGTCCCCGAACCGCAGGGGCGCCTTGAAGTCGCACTCGGCCCGGACACAGGGAAAGCCGACGTGCTCGCGATCGATCAGTTCGCTGTAGGCCCGCGGCCCGATCCGCGCGCGCCACAGCTCCTCGAACGCCAGGTGGAACAAGTGGAAGAACCGCGGGTAGTAGACGATGCCCGCGTGATCGATGTCGGAGAAGCGGACCGGCGTGGCGTAGGTGAAGCTCACGCGGACACCGGCGGCAGGACGAGGCGGACCCCGCACGCGGCCGGCACCCCGGGGCAAGGTGGCGCGAGCTTCTCGAGCTCGATCGCGACCTTCGCGTGGGGATAGAGCTCCTGGATCTTGGCAGCGATCGCACCGGCAAGCGCCTCGAGCAGGCGATACGTCGACTTGGTGCCGAGCGCGACGACGATCTCGCTGACCTTCCAGTAATCGATCGTGTCGACGATCCGGTCCGACGCGGCGGCGGCGGCCAGCGAGAGCTCCAGCGTCAGGTTGACGCGAAACCGCCGGGTCCCGCGGCGCTCGGCCGCGGTGTAGCCATGGTTGCCCTCGAACTCGAGCCCTCGGACGAAGACGCTGTCGGTCACGCCCGCAGGCTACTACGCTTCGACTTCATCGGCGTCGAGGTCGCTCTTCACCCGCTGCAGCTTCTTCTTGATCATCTGGCGCTTGAGCGGCCCGACGAAGTCGACGAGCAGCTTGCCGGTGAGGTGATCGTTCTCGTGGAGCAGGCAGCGGGCGAGCAGCGCTTCGCCTTCGAGCTCGAACAGCTGGCCGTCGAGCCCCATCGCGCGGACGCGCGCGCGCATCGGACGCTTCACCTTGATGTAGATCTCGGGAAACGACAGACAGCCTTCTTCGCTGTCCTGCTGCTCGTCAGAGGTCCACATCACTTCGGGATTGATGAAGGCGAGCGGCGGATCGGTGGGATCGCGGCCTGCCAGCTTGGGCTCCACGATGAACATCCGGCGCGGGTCGCCGAGCTGGAGGGCGGCGATCCCCAGGCCGTTCTCGGCGTACATCGAGTCGACCAGGTCCTGATACAGGGCGCGCACCGAGGCGTCGACCGACTCGACGGCAATCGAAGCCTGCCTGAGCCGGTCGTCGGGCCACACCACGACTGGACGCACCGCCATGGCCCACACCATACGAACCAGCGTCGCGATTGACAAGGGCCCCGCGCGAAGCCATACACGCCCATCCCCATGATTTCGCGGTACTCCGAGGCGCGGCTACCCACCCCCCAAGGTGAGTTCCGCGTCGTCGTGTACAGGACGGGAGAACCTGCAGGGCAGGGCGGGACCACGGTCGGGGCAGGCGCGGAGGAGCACGTCGCGATGGTACTCGGGGATGTCACCGGATCCGGTGTGCTGACCCGCGTGCACAGCTCGTGCTTCACGGGTGAGGTGCTCGGCAGCTTGCGCTGCGATTGTCGGGCGCAGCTCGACACGGCACTCGAGCGGATCGGTCAGGAAGGCCGCGGCGTGGTGGTCTACCTGGTCCAGGAGGGTCGCGGGATCGGCCTTGGCAACAAGGTCCGCGCCTACCATCTCCAGGACGAGGGACACGACACGGTCGACGCCAACCTTGCCCTCGGGTTTCAGGCCGACCACCGGACCTACGAGCTCGCGGCTGGAATTCTCGCCGACCTCGGCGTGACCTCCGTCCGCCTGATGACGAACAA
>JAGSPR010000183.1 GCA_018262455.1 Deltaproteobacteria bacterium
AGCGAGCCGCCCGCGACGAGCTCCATCGCGATGAACACGGTGTCGTCGTGGGTCGCGACGTCGAACACGGTCACGACGTTGGGGTGCGCGAGCCGTGCGATCGCGCGCCCCTCGCGCTGCAGGCGTGCCGAGGCCTCTCCGCCGGCCGTGGGGTGGAGCACCTTGAGCGCGACATTGCGATCGAGCTTGGGGTCCTTGGCCGCGTAGACGACGCCCATGCCACCCTGGCCGAGCACGTTGGCGATCACGTAGCGGCCGATCACGGCGCCGCGCGGGGACCGGGTGGCGAGGTCGGCGATCGCGGGCGCAACGGGCAGGGAGGTGAGCGTCGCCTCGAAGGCGTCGATCTTCGGTCCCGGGTGATGCGTCACGTCGACCCCGGTGATGCGGTCTCGGCACGATGCACACCCCGCGATGTGCTCGGTGACGAGCGCGGCGCTCGCTGGCGCGAGCTTGCCGTCGACGAACTGCAGCAGCAGGTCTTCAGCGATGCAGTCCACCGGTCACCTTGCCCACGTTATCACGGGCCAGATCAGCCGGTTCAGGTACGCCGGTTCAGGCACGCCGGTTCAGGTACGCCGGTTCAGGTACGCCGGTTCAGGTACGCCGGTTCAGGTACGATAGCTCGGATCGATCCGATCGAGCTTGCGCAGCAGCGCGGGCCACGCGAGCCCGCCGCCGCCGCCGCGCATCACCATCGAGGCCATCATCTTGGCCGTACCGAGCACGGCAGGCTCGATCTGGATCAGCTCGGCCTGGGCTGCCTGTGCGCGCAGCTGGATCGCGCACGTCGCCTCGAACAGGTACATCAGCAAGAACGCGTCCGCGATGCTCGGCCCGACGGTCAGCAGGCCGTGGTTGCGCAGCATGAAGAAGCTCTTGTCACCGAGATCGCGGACGAGCCGCGGCTTCTCGTCGGCGTTGACCGCGATCCCTTCATAGTCGTGGTACGCGAGCGACGACAGCACGAACGTTGACTGCTGCGAGATCGGCAACACGCCCTGCTTGGAGGCCGACACCGCCACGCCGTTGAGGCTGTGGGTGTGCAGCACGCACTTCGCATCCTCGCGCCCGGCGTGGATCGCGCCGTGGATCGTGAACCCCGCCGGGTTGATCTCGTAGGGGCTGTCCAGGAGCTTCTTGCCGTCGAGGTCGATCTTGACCAGGTTCGACGCGGTGATCTCGTCGAACGTCATCCCGTAGGGGTTGATCAGGAAGTGATGCTCGGGTCCCGGCAGGCGAGCCGAGATGTGCGTGAAGATCAGATCGTCCCAGTGGTAGTGGGCGACCAGGCGATAACACGCGGCGAGATCGACGCGCAGCTGCCACTCGACGTCACTGACTCGCGATTTCACGGCTTCGGTCATGCCGCATCCTAGCGCAGTCCGTCCGTTCTCAGGATGGATGGAGAACGTGGTAGGAGAGGGCATGAGCCGCATCTACCGCTCGCTGCCACCGAAGGGGACGCGCCTCGCGATCGCGTTCTCGGGAGGTCTGGATACCCGCTGCGCCGTGGCGTGGCTGGCGGAGCAGGGCATGGACGTGCGCTGCTACACCGCCGATCTGGCGCAGCCCGACGAGGCCAACTCGAATGACATCCCGCCGATCGCGCTCGAGCACGGCGCCCGTGCGGCGCGCCTGATCGACTGCCGCGAGAGCCTGGTGCGCGAGGGTCTGGTCGCGATCCAGTGCGGCGCCTTCCACCTGTCGGTGGGCGGCAAGAAGTACTTCAACACCACGCCGCTGGGCCGCGCGGTCACCACCACGGCGATCGTGCGGGCGATGGTCGACGACGACGTCCACGTGTTCGGCGACGGCTCGACCCACAAGGGCAACGACATCCAGCGGTTCTACCGCTACGGCATTCTCGTCGACCCGACGCTGCGCATCTACAAGCCGTGGCTCGACAGCGCCTTCGTCAAGGCGTTCGGCGGTCGCACCGAGATGTCCCAGTATCTCGAGCGCATCGGCAAGCCGTACAAGACCGGCGTCGACAAGGCGTACTCCACGGACGCGAACCTGCTGGGCGCCACCCACGAGGCCAAGGACCTCGAGCGCCTCGATCGCGGCATCCGCATCGTCGAGCCGATCATGGGCGTGGCGTTCTGGAAGCCCGAGGTGGCGATCACGGCCGAGGAGATCACGATCGGCTTCGAGCAGGGCCGGCCGATGACGCTCAACGGCCAGCGCTTCGAATCACCGTACGCGATGTTCGTCGAGGCCAACCGGCTCGGCGGGCGCCACGGACTGGGGATGAGCGATCAGATCGAGAACCGCGTCATCGACGCCAAGAGTCGTGGCATCTACGAGGCGCCGGGCATGGCGCTCCTGCACATCGCCTACGAGCGGCTGCTCTCGGCAATCCACAACGAGAACACGCTCGAGCTGTACGCCACGCTGGGCCGTCGCCTCGGCCGCTTGCTCTACGAGGGGAAGTGGTACGACCCCGAGGCCTGCCTGCTCAAGGAAGGCCTGACTCGCTGGGTGGCGCCGAGCGTCACCGGCGAGGTCACGCTCGAGCTGCGCCGCGGCGACGACTACACGATCGTCGCTACCAGGGCGCAGCACATGGCCTACGGTCCCGACAAGCTGTCGATGGAGCGCGTCGAGGAGCCGGCATTCACGCCCGAGGATCGGATCGGTGCGCTCGAGCTGCAGAACCTGTCGGTCGGCGACAACCGCGACCTGCTCCTGCACCACCTGTCCAGCCTGCGCCTGCTCGCGCCGAGCGGCGGCGATCCGCTGGGCCGCTTGCTCGGCGCCGCCGACGACGCGACGTGAGCTCGGGCGCTCCCGGATCGACGCAATAATTGTCCACCGCGGGCCGTCTGTCCAAGCGCATGCGCAAGCTGACCTCCGTCGTCCTGGTCCTGGCCGCGTGTGGCGGTGATCGTCAGCCGGCATCGCATCCCGCGCCGGTCGCGCCGGTCGCGCCGGTCGCGCCGGTCGTCACGTCGCCGACGTTCGTCACCCACGCGCCCAGCTGCCCGATGCCCGCCGTCGCCTGGCCGGCGGGCGAGCCGCCCACCGAGGGTGTCGAAGGTGAAGCGCGGGTCGAGCGGCCCACGCATGGCGATCGCTGCCAGACCGCGGACTCGAACCTCACGGTCACCGAGGACGCGATCCTGGTGGGCAAGCGCAGCGGTGCGGTCAGCAGCAAGCCGTGGGATCACAAACGCACGCCGGAACGGATGGCGCTCGTCAGCAAGCGCCTGGCGCTGGTGCCCGACGAGAAGCGGCTGCTCGATGCCAACGGCTTCGTGGTGCTCGAGCGTCACACGTTCAGCAGCTACGCCTTCGCGTTCCACGAGATCTACCAGTCGCAGCTCCCGATCTACATCTCGGTCGATGCGATCCTCCACGCCATCTACCAGGGCAACGACAGCCTGATCGCCGAGCTCGAGGACCGCAAGCTCGCGCCCAAGCTGGTCGGCGTGCTCGATGCGCTGGCGTGCGCGCTGCCGGCCGCGGCCGCGGACTACCCGGCCGAGACGCGCCGCGATCTCGATCTCTACCTCGCCGTCGCGCGGGCGTTGCTGCACGCCCGGGCCCCGGTGAGCATGTTCGGCGACCCGAGCGTCGAGGCCGAGGCGCAGCGGCTGGTCGCCGAGGCGGTGGCCGCCGCCGAGATGCACCCGGTGATGCTGTTCGGCCGCAGCCGGATGGTCGACTTCACGGCCTACACGCCGCGCAGTCACTACGCGGCGACGCCGGAGCGCCAGCAGTACTTCCGCGCCGGGATGTGGCTGTCGCGGCTCGAATTCAACCTGGTGTCGCGCTCGAGTCGCAGCTCGCACCCGGGGACGAGGCCCGACCCGTCGGAGACGCCGCGCGAGGACCTCGCCGCGCTCGCGCTCGCCGATCTCGTCGACCGCGCGGGTGCCGCACCCGAGCTCGCCGCGCTCGACACCGCGTGGGCGCTGCTCGCCGGGCGGCGCGAGGACGTCTCGGTCGCGCAGCTCGCCGCGTTGCGCAAGCAGGCGCACATCGCACGGCTCACCGATCCCGAGGCCGCCGCGAAGCTGCGCGCCGCGATCGGCAGCTCGTTCCAGCGCACGGCCCGCCTCCACTACATGCCGGAGGGCTCGTCGGTGCTGCCGGCGATCACGACGCTGCTCGGGCCGCGCGTGGTCCCGGACGCTGCCGCCACGCGGCCGATCGTCAACGGCGAGGTCCCGGGCCGGACCAAGCTCCATGCGGCCGACATGGCTTACGTGCTCGGTCATGATCGCGCGCTCGCGTACCTGACGGAGGACCGTGCCGCGTTCCCCACGCTCGAGCATCAGCTCGGGGTCGCCCGCAAGGTCGTCGCGACCACGCCGCGTGGGACCGATGATCTGTACAGCGCGTGGATGACCGCGGTGCTCGCGCTCGCGGAGCAGCCTGCCGGCGCACGCCCGTCGTTCATGTCCACGCCCGCCTTCTCCGACCTGCGCATCGACTCGGCGCTCGCCGGGTTTGGCCAGATCAAGCACAACTACGTGCTGATCGCCGGCGAGTCGTACTTCGAGGGAGGCTGCGTGATCCCGGACGGCTACGTCGAGCCCGCCCCCGCGATGTACGCGGCGCTGCTCGACTACGCAGCACGCGGCGAGCAGGCCCTGGCCACACTCGATCCCACGGACGAGCTGGGAGGCCGCGCGTACTTCCAGCGGCTCGCCAAGATCCTCCGCGTGTTGCGAACGATCCAGGATGACGAGCTCGCGGGCCGCGCGCTGTCTGCCGACGAACGAGCGTTCCTGTCGATGGTCGCCGAGATGGAGGCAGGCACCACGGGCGGCCCACCGACCTACACCGGTTGGTGGTTCGATCTGTTCCGCCATCGCGAGCTCGATGGCCTCGCGAAGGCCGGCTTCATCGCGAGCTTCTTCACCGGCGAGGCGATCTCCTACGTCGGCGCGACCGCCCCACGACTCGGCGTGTTCGTCGTCGATACCGGTGGCGGACCGCGGGTCGAGGTCGGCCCCGTCGCGCGCGCCTACGAGTACCAGGGGCCGGTGCAGAAGCGGCTCGACGACGCCGCGGGCGAGGCTCTCCCCGAGTCCGCGCGCGTCGCGCCGTGGGCCACGAGCTACACGGTGGTCGGTCCGCCCGAGCCGAAGTTCCACATCGAATGGTCCGATCAGGGTGACGCCAAGGGCATCGTGATCGAGGCGACCGAGGCGCTCGGCCCGGTCACGCTCGAGATCTACGACCACCACCGCGAGACGATCGCGACGCGCAAGATCACCGTGTTGCCTGGCAAGACGGTGATCGACCCCAAGCTCGGCAAGCGCGCGCACCCCGAGGGCATCCACGTGCAGATCGGGAAGTGGAGCAGCTGGCTCGACATCAGCGAGGTCGGAGGTGGCCTGTGGGGCGACTTCGGCGGGTGGAGCAAGACGCCCGAGGGTCAGGACGCGGACCCGTAGGAGTCTGAGTCTCGCGCACCTACATCGGAGTTCGCTGCGTCCTGGTGGATTGCTGGCACTCGCGAGGTAACGCGCTTTACTCCGGGCGCGCCCGCGGGGCTAACTGGTACATGTTCTCCCGCGTCCGCTTGATCGCTGTCCTCTCGGTCGCCGTTCCGCTTTACGCCTTCGCGGACAGCCCACAACCAGCCTCGGAGGGAGACGTCTGGTCGAAGTACGACTTCGTGCCCGGCGCGAAGGTGCTGTTCTTCGAGGACTTCATCCCCGTCGACAAGAAGCCCGGCCCGCTTGCGCACCTCAAGAATCCCACCGCGAGGCTCGACCTGCAGGATCACGCAGGGGGCAAGTGGCTGCGATGCCGGCCACCCTGCGGCTTCGACGTCGTGTTGCCACAGGTCCTGCCCGAGCGGTTCACCGTCGACTTCGACCTCGATGGGCCCGGAGGCGTCGGCGTCCGGTTCAACGCCGTGAAGCCCGACGGATCCCAGTTCGATACCCCGGTCAACGCCGACTCGAGCCCGTCGACCCTGGCGTACGACAACGGAGGGGACAAAGGTCGGAGCAACGAGATCGATCGGATCGCTGGCATCGACGGCACCAAGCCCATGCACTACAGCTGGTCGTTCGACGGCGCCAAGGTGAAGGCCTATGCCGCGCAGTTGCCCGGGCTGGACGTGCCCGCGCTGCTCATGCCGCGCACCGCTCGCCTTCACTTCGAGTTCGTCGGCGGTGACGATCCAACGCTCATCGATCACAACGTCGTCACCTGGCTGACGAACCTCCGGGTCGCCGCCGGTGGCAATCCCGTCCTGTTCGACGAGCTGTCGAAGAAGGGGCGGGTCGTGCTGCAAGGCATCCTGTTCGACACCAATCGGGATCGGATCCGGCCGGAGTCGACGCCCACGCTCGTCGCGGTGGCGAAGATGCTGGCCGAGCACGCCGAGCTCAAGCTCGCCATCGAGGGGTACACGGATAACCAGGGGGTCGCTGCGGCGAACCAGACGCTCAGCGAGCAACGTGCCGCCGCCGTCAAGGCATGGCTCGTGGCCCACAAGGTCGCCGCCGCGAGGCTCGCACCGAAGGGGTTCGGGCAGACCAAGCCGGTCGGCAACAACGACACGGCCGAGGGCCGCCAAGCCAACCGGCGGGTCGAGCTCGTCCGGCAGTGATCCGGACCCTCATCGTCCGCGACTCGCTTGTCCCGGGTCAGGGGGCCGTGTGCGAAGGATCGTTGGGCTGCGCAGGCGACGCGAAGTCGACTCGCAGGTACCTGGTGAGCGGGAGCGTGGCGCTGTAGCCATCGGCGAAGTTGTCGGGGTAGAGCCCGGCGAAGTTGCCCTCGAAGGTCGGCTTCTCGTTGATCATCCACGTCACGACGCCGATCGAGGTCGCGCCGCCGAGCAGCGTGCGCGGGATCGCGAGCTCGACGAACGTGCCGGACTGCGCGGAGGTCGGCGTGTCGATCGTCGTGTAGGTGTCGTCGGCGGCGCGATGCTCGATCGACGCGAAGGTCCCGTCGCACCTCCAGCGCGCGTAGAGCTCGGCGCCGAACCCGCTCGGGAAGGTTGCCTGCTGGGTGTTGTAGCGCAGGCTCGTGGCGCCGCCGGTGGCCGCGCCCGGATCGACGTCGATGTAGACGAACAGCCACTTGTTCGCGGTGTCGAGCGCCGCCGGATCGAGATCCGGCCCCGAGTAGCCGACGTAGACCGCATGATCGTCCCACGCGATCCGCGCGGCGTACGCGTTCGACGTGGTCGGGAACTGCTCGGCCGCGACGAAGTCATCGGCGCCATCGATCTGGATCGAGTGGCGATATGCTCCGAGCTCGTCGGGTGGGGTGTCGAACCCGACGGGGGCATCGAACCCGACGGGGACATCGCGATCGGTGCCGCCGTCGAGCTTGGGCCCGGCATTGCCGGCGACACCGCAAGCTGCGAGCGAGCCCACGAGCAGGAGGCGCATCACGCCGGCGAGCATACGCGCCGGCTGTGGCCGCGTCAGGCGTTTTCGCCCCGCGACCCCGCTTGCGAGTACTCCGCGACGCAACGGTCAGCGAGAGTGATTGGCGTTCCGCTGGGTTGCGGCCTCTACTCGGCGCCATGCCTCGCCTGTCCTGGATCGCCGCGACCCTCGCCCTGATCGCTGCAGCGTGTGACGACGCGCCCACCACGGCGAGCTGCCTGCCCGATTGCCCCGGTGACCGGGGCTACGACGCGGTGTCCTACCACCTGCGCGGCAGCTTCGACTGGTCCTCCTTCACGATGACCGCGAGCGAGGACATCACGCTGATCGCGGCGATGCCCGTCCTCGAGCTCGACGCCCGGGTCGACATCACGGCCGTGCATGCCGGCGACCAGCCGCTCGCGTTCGCGGTCGACGCCACCGCCGGCACGCTCCGCGTCGATCTCACGCCGCTCGCGTCGGGTGCGGACCCGGTGACGTTCACGGTGGACTACACCGCGGCACCATCGGACGCGATGCGCGTCGGCGGTCCGCGTGACGATGATCCGGTCGCGGGTACGGTGATCTTCACCGACTCCGAGCCGGACCGCGGCCTGGCCTGGCTGGTCGCCAAGCACGATCCCGCGGACCGCGCCGAGTTCGCCGTCGAGCTCGATCTGCCCGCGGCGCTCGACGCGGTGTCCAACGGTGCCCGGACTGGCGACGAGACGAGCGCGACCGGTCACGTCGTGCGCTACGCGATCACGCAGCCGGTGCCGACCTACCTGATGGCGTTCGCCGCCGGCGATCTCGTCCACGTCGATCGCACGACCGGGCGCATCCCGCTGGCGATCTGGCACCGCCGCGGCCTCGCGATCGACGCCAACCAGAACCTCGACGCGATCGCCGACGCGATGGCGACGTTCGAGGCGCTGGTCGGGCCGTACCCGTGGGACAGCTACGCCGTGATCCTCGCGCCGGGCTTCAACGGCGGCATGGAGAACGCGACGATCACGTTCAACGCCGAGTCGTCCGGGCTGGGCAACGTCGGCTTCGTGCTCAACGCCCACGAGCTGGCGCATCACTGGTTCGGTGACTGGGTGACGATGCGGACCTATGACGACGTCTGGTTCAAGGAGGGCATGGCGACGCTGCTCGAGACCGAGGCGCAGCGCGCGCACCGCGATCAGCTGACCAGCGTGCCGCGGCTGTTCGGCGGCGACCACAGCTACAGCCAGCGCGACGCGATCGTCGACCCGACGCTGCGCGGGCTCGACAAGTACACCTCGGGACCGTACGAGCGCGCGGCGTGGTCGATCACCCAGGTGCGCGCGCTGATCGGCGAGGACGCGTTCTGGTCGAGCCTGCGGGGCTTCCTCGCGGCGAATGCGCTCGGCACCGCGACCGGCGAGATGTTCGTGCGCTCGTTCGCGCCCGCGCTCGACGAGCCCCACATCCAGCAGTGGCTGGCGGCGCTGTCGTCGCACCGCTCGCCGGCGATCACCGCGACCACGCTGGCCACCGCCGGCGGCACCGAGATCGCGCTCGGGCTCGATGATCCCGACCACACGCTGGTCGCACCGATCTCGATCACCGTGGTCGACGCGAGCGGGGCGGCGACGCCCGCGATGCTGCCGGCCACGATCACCGTGCCCACCGGCGGCTACCTGGCGCTCGACGAGCGCGACGTCCACCCGTCGTGGCCGGCGTCGTTCGCGATCTCGCAGGCGTCGTACACCAGCGTGGGCGCGCTGTCGCTGCCGGGCAGCGCGGCCGCGATCTCGGCGTGGGAGGCGCGCGCGGCCGCGGATCAGGAGCGCGTGCTGTCCGAGGTCGGCCTGCCGAGCAACGATGTGACCGCGGTGGTCGGCGCGCTCGACTCGAGCCTGGCGCGCCGCTCGGCGGTGTTCGCGGCATGCGTCGCGCTCCCCGGGCTGTCCGCGACCGAGGCCGCGACGATGCGCACCGCCCTCGCACCCATGCTCGCGAATCCGGCGGTGCCGAGCTTCGCCAGCTTCTACGCCGCGTGCGGGACCGAGCTCGCGCAGCCGCTCGGCGACGAGCTCGCGACGCTCGCCGACACCGTCACGCCCGCCACCACCGGGCGCCTCGACTACCTGCTGTCGTTCGACCACGGCGATCGCACCTTCGCGCTGATCTCGAAGGTCGCGACCACCGCACCGACCGTGACGCTCCGCGATCGCGCGATCAGCCGGCTGTCGCTCTCGACCCTCGGCAGGTACTCGGCGATCCCGGCGGATCAGCTCGCGGCGTGGCAGGCGTTCTTCCGCGAACGGTTCGCGGCGATCACCTCGGTGACCCGGTTCGTGCCGGTGTGGCGCTCGGCGATCGCGCTCGGTGACGTGGCCGCGCTGCCGCTCGCCGCCCCGCTGCTCCACAGCGTGCCGATGTCACCCGCGCTGCAGCAGGGCACGGTGTGCGATGCGTTTGATCTCGGCCGGGTCACCGCGGGCGCGTGGGAGGCGTTCCAGCAGGCGACGCTGCCCTGGGACACGCTGTCGCCCGAGGCGGCGGCCGTGCTCGCCGATCCCACGCAGTGCCAGGCTCAGCGCCTGCGTCCCGACGCGACCCGCCGGGTCTCCAAGGAGCTCCGCGAGGCCCACGCGTCGCTTCGGTGACGGCCCTGGTTCCGCAGAAGACCTACTCCGTGTACTGCAACTGGAACAGCAATTCAGTCCCAGTACTGTCGTGGTGGATCGGCGTCCCGAATGGTCTTCCGTCGCCATGGTCGAGGACATCGACGACCGTGTTGTCCTCCCATGGGGGAACGAGCAGCTCGTCGCTGTTGCAGGTCAGGTGCAGCGAGAACCGCTCGATCGGATCGCCGTTGGACTTCATGGCCAGGAGGTCTCCCAGTCCAACGATCGGCTGGTCTGGATTCCGATTGGCCTCCAGGTCGATGGCCCAGTCCGGAGCTGGCGCGAAGTAGGCGATCGCCGTCCCCGCGGCCATGTCGAGGTCGATCTTGTAGGACTGGATCGTCGACAGGCTGTAGCCATCGCCATCGCTCAGCTCCAGCGACATCGGGTTCTCGAAGTCCTCCCATGAGTCGGTGGGCAGACTCTGATCGTCGAAATTCAAGGGATGAACGATGGCCATCGGCACCACGCGATAGGACGCACCCGTCTCGCAATGCGCCCAGCGGGCCGGGCCTGGACCTCCCTTCGTGAGATCAGCATCAACGGAGCCGACGCCGCACCCGGTAGCGAACGACGCGATGGTCAAGAGCCAGGTCAGATTGCGCATGCTTCGTACACTCAGCAATCGCGAAGCCAGCTTGCGATGACGTGGTTCGCGCTAGTTAGCTCTGATGAATGAGAATCGAAATCAGTTCCGGGTACCGATGGTGGGTGATGTGGGAGTCTTCCCCCCAGCTGGCGGCTCCACACCTGACCCGAGCTGGTGACTTGGCCGCGCTCACGGACCCGCGGGCGGGTAGTGGCAGCGCTGGGTGCTTGCGACGTCCCGGAACTTGCCGGCGGCGACCGTCACGCGGTGCATGATCTGCTCGGGGTAGGTGCCGGGTGTGCAGTGCTCGAGCGCGGTCCAGGTGCCGAGCAGCCGGAGATCGCGGGCCGCCGTCGTGCTCACCAGGTAAGCGACGACGACGTTGCGGCCGCCACGATCCGCCGTGGTCGTCGCGACGAGCTCGGCGCGGCCGTCGCCGTCGACGTCGATCGTCGCGAGCAGCTCGTCCGCCGGGATCGCGCTGGGCAGCTCGTGATCGAGCGCGACCTTCGTGCCGTCGAGCACGAGCAACCGGCGCGTGCGTGGGACCCGCACGCCAGTCGGGCAGTAGTCGATCAGGTACACGACCTGCGCCGCGCCGGTCCGCGTGATCGCGGCGCGCGCCGTGGTGATCCGCGGCAACAGCTGGCCACCCATGCGTTGGTTCGCCGGCGTGCCGGGGCGGTTCGGATCGCACGTCTTGCCGCCAGCGTGCGGGTGCGGAAACCGGCGTAGCAGCTCGGTCGCCTCGTCCTGGGACGGTTCGTTCCAGCGTGGCGCCGGGTCGGTGGTGAAGTCGAACACGACGGTGTCCGGCGCCGCGTGGGCGGTTGCGGAGATCGCCAGGCACGCGCAGAGCAGGGACGCTTTCACGGTTCGCAACCTACCAGGGTGCGACCGGTCCCCGACCAAGGAATCCCTTGTGCTTGGCACGGTCTGCGCGACGGCCAGAGGCGCCGATCGGAGGGGGTGGACCCCGCCCGGACGATTGTGGCGAAGGGTCGGCGAGGTCCGGGCACTAGGGGGCAGGAGGAAGCGAATGCTGACTGTCCGATCCATCATCACCACCGTGGCGCTGGCTGGTGCCATCACCGCGTGTACCGAGGAACCCGCGACCCAGGTCCTGACCGGCCGGATCGCCACCACCCAGGGAGCGGTCGCGATCCGCGCCGTCTCCGACGGCGATGTCGTCACGGCCGGCCGGGTACGCAGCGACGGCTCGTTCACGCTCGTGCTGCCGGCGGGCAGTCGCTACCGGCTCGAGGTGATGACCAGCGCGGGCGTCAAGAACGTCGTCTCACGCAGTGGCGCCGGGCTGAAAGACCTGGTGTTCAAGGTCTGCACGCCGACCGCGCCGTTCGACGTCGGCGGCATCGGCGGTATCAGCGAGCCCGGCGAACCCGGCTGCTTGGCCGATGGCACGTGTCCGCCGCCGTGCGACCCGAGCACGGATCCATACTGCGAGCCGCCGCCCCCGCCTCCGTGCGGTCCCAACGACCCGAGCTGCGCGCCGTGCGATCCGACGGATCCCGCCACCGCCTGCCCGCCACCGCCGCCGCCGCCATGCGGCCCCAACGACCCGAGCTGCACGCCGTGCGATCCGACGACGGATCCATCCTGCCCGTGCGACTCGAACGGGAGCTGCGGTGGCGGTGGCGGT
>JAGSPR010000036.1 GCA_018262455.1 Deltaproteobacteria bacterium
AGGCCGCATACCGCATCAAGGTCAACGAGGACATCTGCGTGCCACGCGGTCGCATCGTCGAGATGCTCGCGCGCGTCGACCGCGTCTCGGCCGAGACCGGCATCGCCTCCGCGGTGTTCGGCCACGCCGGCGACGGCAACCTCCACGTCAATCTGCTGTCGAACGATGACCCCGACGATCCAGCCGTCCGCAAGACGATGTGGGCGGCGGCGGAGCGCGTGTTCGCGCACACGATCGAGCTCGGTGGCACGCTCTCCGGCGAGCACGGGATCGGCCTCACCAAGCGCGACTACGTGCGCATGGAACAGAGCGAGCAGGTGATCGAGTGGCAGCGTCGCTGGAAGGCGATGTGGGACCCGGCGAACCTGCTCAACCCGGGCAAGAAGCTCCCGGCCCGCCGCCCGGCCTGTAGCGAGTAGGTGCGATGATGACCCGGTGAGTGCCGCCGCCGATCTCCTGGACGAGCTCGCGACTGCTTCGACCGAGGATCGCGCGGCCTGGCGAAGGCTCGTCGAGCGAGTCGGACCGGGATCGCTGGCGGCCTGGCTGTCGCCGCCGGCGCTGGTCGCCGCGATCCTCGCGGACACCGCGTTCGCGACCGCGATGCTCGAGTCGCTGCGCGCGCCCGGTGCGACCGCGACGAGCCTGGGCGCCGCGCTGCCCGA
Source organism: Deltaproteobacteria bacterium (assembly GCA_018262455.1). Next base: position 666 of record JAGSPR010000036.1, read on the forward strand.
GGTCGTCGCGCTCGGCGCCGCACTGCCGCCGCAGGTCGAGCACGACGCGGGCAGTGACCGGCCTCTGCTCGATCACATCGCGACGCGACTGCTCGGCCGCAAGCTCGCCGGGCTCGAGGCGCGGGACCTCGAACGGTTTCAGCGCACACCGGCACTGTCGCGCGAGGCGTTCGAGCGGCTCGCGGCCCGCTGCGCGCGGGTGATCGCGGCTGGCCTCGGCCCTGCGATGCGGGTAGCCATCGTCCACCTCGATATCGCCAAGACCTCGAGCGAGGCGCATCGCGCGGCGTGGACGGCCCTCAACATCCCGCTCGACGTGCACAACGAAGCGGCGGCCGCGATCCTGCGACGGGCCGATCGCGCACGGGCGTGGCCGATGCCGGAGGCGCTCGGCAAGCTGGCGATCGCGTGGGTCGAGGCCCATGGCCTGGCGGGCCAGCACGTCCGCGGCGAGGGGCCGATCGCGATGTTCGCGCCGCTCGTCGCGACGCTACGCGACCTGGCGCCCGCGCTTGCCCGCACCCTCAGGGTCCCAGCGGGAGAGGCCGTACAGCTGGCGCTCGACGCGCTCCACGTGATCGACGCGTGCGACACGGCCTCGGTCCGCGAAGGGCTACTCGACGACACGTTGCTCGGCAGGCTCACCGGTGTGCGAGAACAGCTCGGCCTCGCGTGTACACCCCCGGCGTGGTGCAAGCCGGATCGCGCGCTGAGCGAGCTGGCGCCGCCTCCCGATCGCAGCTGGCTCGCGGACCGGCTGCGTGCGCTGCGTGCCGGCCGTCAGTGTGCAGGCGAGCCTGCCGCCGCGGTCGAAGCTGCCGTCGCTGCGCTCGCAGACACCGAGCTCGCGGCGCTCGCGCCTGCCCTCGCGACCTGCCAGCTCTGGTACTGCGAGGCCGCGACCAGCGGGCTCTCGCCTTCCGGCCAGCTCGGAGTGCTGGCCGCCGTGGTCGGCGCCGCGCGCGCGATCGGGGTCGATGTCTCGCGGCCGTGGCACGCGCAGCTCCGCCCGCTGGTCGTGCGACTGCATCAACCGCATGCAGATGCAGGGGGCGACAGCGCGGCGGTCCGCTACCGGCTGCGGCTCGTCGAGGCCGCGCTCGCGGCGACGCCGATCCGCACGCTGCTCACGGGTGGGGCCAGCCTCGGACCGCTCGGCGCGGTGTCGGCGCGGCTCGCCCATCCGATCGATCCGGACGCCGTGATCGTCGACTATGTCGAGACCGCCGAGAGCACGGCGCTCATCACGCTGCTCGGCCTCTACGAGACCCGCTCGCAGGTCGCGTATCACACGATGTTGAAGGCGCTGTGCGACCTTTACGGGCTGCGCAAGGACGACTTCGATCGGGTCGCGAACGAGGCGAACTACCTCGAGAACATGAACGCGGCGCGCTCCGACAAGCAACGGATGCTCGACTTCGTGCGACCCGGCCGCATCGTCGAGATCGGGCCGGGAGGCGGGATCGTGCTCGATCTCCTGGAACACCGCTTCGCGGACTCCGAGATCATCGGAGTCGACCTGTCGCGTGAGGTCGTCACCGCGCTCGAGCAGCGCGCGCGGGTCGGCTCCAACCGATGGCGGGTCGTGCTCGGTCCCGCCGAGGCGCTCACCACGATCGTCCCGACGCCGGTCGACACCGTGGTGTTCTGCTCGATCCTGCACGAGGTCTACTCGTACACGCAGCCGCGGTTCTCGCTCGAGTCGGTCCGCCGGGTCGTCGAGGCAGCGTTCGCGACGCTCCGCCCCGGCGGGCGGATCGTCATCCGCGACGGCGTGATGCCGCCACCGGGCACGCGCCGCATCCGCATGCTCGCTCCGGACGCGCACACGACGTTCGAGCTCTACGCGACCCAGTTCGAGGGCCGTGCGATCCGGTTCACCGAGCTCGCGCCGGACCGGGTCGAGCTGTCGACGGCGGACGCGATGGAGTTCCTCTACACGTACACCTGGGGACCCGCGAGCTTCCCCTACGAGATCCGCGAGCTCTACGGGATCCTCACCTACGACGAGTACGTCACGCGGCTCGTGGAGTGGTGCGGAGGCGACGCGGCTGCGACGATCATCGACACGCCGCTGCGGTCCTATCTCCAGCCCGGCTACGCCCACCACCTCGCGTCGAAGATCGAGCTGACCGACGAGCACGATCGACCGGTGCCACTGCCCGACTCCAATTGCCTGATCGTGGTCGAGCGGCGTTGAACCCGCCAGCTATTCGGTCCGGACGAACGACGCCACTTTCCATGCGTCGCCGCGCTGTTCGACGATGAGCTGCCAGGTACCCGGCGAAGGCTCGCCGCAGGTGACCCGCTTGCCGGCACCCACGCACCCGCCCGTGATCGAGCGAACCATGGCATCGAGAGTCTCTGGATCGGCCTGCCAGGTTGCCATCGCCATGTCGGCGCCTGGTGCGCCGCCGAGGCTCCACGCGACGTCGTCGAACAGCTGGCCACGCAGCGTCGGATAGTTGCGGCGGATCAACGAATCCTTCAGCTCGGCCAGTCGCTTCGCCGCCTCGGGCGGAACGTTCGCGAAGCCCTTGGGATCCGTCTTGGGGATCGCGTCCTCGGGCCGGACCGGATCGACCTCATCCTTCATCGGCACGGCATACGACTTGACGCGCTTGTAGATCGCCAGCGTCAGCGCGTCGGTGCGACCGTCGAGCCAGTGCGGCCGCGCCGGACCGTGGAGCTCGACGGGCAGCGCAGCTCCAGGCTCCCACTCCGACGCGTGCCCGACGATCTTGACGCGCCACGGCCGCCCGCCAGTCACCGTCACGTCGAACCGGATGAAGTAGCGCTTGTAGGCGAGTCGTGTCGGCATGCCTGCCTGCGCCGCCGCCGGTGAGTTCATCCCACCGGCGCCCGGCGACAACGACCGCGTCTGGGACATGTCGTCCTGGTTGTTCGAATACTGGACCTGGTGCCACGAGGTCTTGATCGCGCCGGCACCCGGATTGTCATCGAGGTTCGGGTAGCTCTCGCGCGTCGCGTCGAGCACGGCGCTGTAGACCACCGCGAAGTCGGTGTCGTAGAGCGATCGCTTCGCCCGCTCGACGTCCTTCTTGTTCGTGCACCCGAGGCCAAGGCCGAGGCCGAGGCCGACAATCAGGAAGATGATAGGGTGCCGCAAGGTCATGGGTGGACGCCCTCGAAATAGCACACCATCGCCATCAGGCGCCCGGCCGAAGTCGCCCATCGCGACGAACGCCACACCTGCGCGCGCCGCGGTCATCGCCAGCAAGCTCGCCGAGCGCTGGCCCGACGTCCGGGTCGAGCTCGACCACCAGGATGCGTACCAGCTGCTCGTTGCGACCATCCTGGCGGCTCAGTCGACCGACAAGCTGATCAACACCGTGACCCCGGCGCTGTTCGACAAGTACCCCGATCCCGGGGCGCTCGCTCAGGCCAACCAGGCCGAGCTGGAGCCCATGATCTTCAAGACCGGATTCTTTCGGATGAAGGCCAAGCACCTGATCGGGCTGGCACAATCGATCGTGCGAGAGCACGGAGGCCAGGTCCCTGACACCATCGAGGCGCTGTGTGCGCTGCCGGGTGTCGCACGCAAGACGGCGAACGTCGTGCTCGGCAACGCGCTCGGCAAGCACGTCGGCATCGTCGTCGACACCCACGTGACCCGGGTCTCTGCCCGGCTCGGCCTGACGACGAACACCGATCCTGTGAAGATCGAACAGGACCTGATGGCGCTCATCCCGCAGGCAGGATGGACGCGGTTCGGGAACCAGATGATCCACCACGGCAGGTACATCTGCCTCGCGAAGGCCCCCGACTGCGAACACTGCCCACTCGCGCCCGTCTGCCCGAGCTCGCTGGTCGGCCACGCCCCCTTGCGGGGGGTCGACAAGCCCCAGGTCAAGCCGGTCCCCCTTGCGGGGGCCCGCACGCCGGCCAGCCGGGTGGCCAAGCCGAGACCACGCTCGTGAAGCCGATCGTTCCAGGGCTCCGCCCCCCTACCGGCACGCCGGCAGGGCTCCCCCCGATCGTCGCGGTGGCCGCCATCGTGTTCGACGCCCAGGGTCGCGTGTTGCTGGTCGAGCGAGGCCGCCCCCCCGGGGCCGGGCTGTGGACCGTGCCCGGCGGCAAGGTCGAGGCCGGCGAGACCCTTGCCGAGGCCGCCGCGCGTGAGGTCCTCGAAGAGACCGGGCTCGTGGTCGAGATCGGCCCGCTCGCCTGCGTCGTGGAGCGGATCAGCGACGAGTACCACTACGTGATCCTCGACTACTGCGCGCGCGTGCACGGCGGCCAGCTCGCCGCCGCCAGCGACGTTCGCGATGCCAGATTCATCGATGACGCCACGCTACTCGCGCTGTCGGTCACTGATGGGCTCGTCGACGTGCTCGCGCGCGCCCGTGCTACACACGCGTCGTGGTTCGCCTCCAACTAGCGATCGATCGTCCGCCCCGGCCATCGGTCCGCCGCGCGGATGTTCCCGATGCGCAGTGGCGTGACTGGCGCTGGCAGCTCGCGCACATGTTGACCGACGCCGAGGACGTCTCGGAGGTGATCGAGCTGTCCTCCGAGGAGCGCGCCGGGTTCGCGGCCTCGGAGCAGCTGTTCCGGGTCGGCATCACGCCGTACTACGCGAGCCTCATGGATCCGGCACACCCGACCTGCCCGATCCGCATGCAAGCGATCCCGAGCGCGGCCGAGGGCAACATCCGAGCCGAGGAGCTGCGCGATCCACTCGGCGAGGACACCCACAACCCGGCACCGTCGATCGTCCACAAGTACCCCGACCGCGTGCTGTTCCTGGTCGTCGACCGGTGTGGCATCTACTGCCGGCACTGCAACCGGCGTCGCCTCGTCGGGGGCGACGAGCCCCCCACGACCGCCGACCTCGACGCCGGGCTCGACTACATCGCGCGCACGCCACGCATCCGCGATGTGCTGTTGTCGGGTGGCGATCCGCTCCTGCTCTCGACCCGCCGCCTCGATCACCTGCTCGGCCGGCTGCGCGCCATCCGCCACGTCGAGACGATCCGGATCGGCACGCGCCTGCCCGTGGTGTGTCCGATGCGGATCGACGACGAGCTCACGGCCGCGCTCCGCAAGCACCACCCGCTGTTCATCAACACGCACTTCAACCACGTCGCCGAGCTCACCCCCGATGCGGTGGCTGGGTGCGAGCGGCTCGTCGATGCGGGGATCCCGGTCGGCAACCAGACCGTGCTGCTGCGTGGCGTCAACTCGTCGGTGCGCTCGCTTCGGGCGCTGATGCGAGCGCTGCTGCGGGCACGCGTCCGGCCGTACTACCTGTTCCAGGGCGACACGGTGCTCGGCACCGACCACCTGCGCACGCCGGTCGAGACCGCGATGGAGCTCTATGAGGGCCTGCGCGGCTGGATCAACGGGATGGCAGTGCCCCACCTCGTCCTCGATGCACCGGGTGGACACGGCAAGGTCCCGATCATCCCGAACTACCTCGAGCGGATCGATCACGAGTCGGTCGTGGTCCGGACGTACCGCGGCCAGCGGATCGAGTACCCGCAGCCGCGCGAGCGTGACTGCACCGTGCCGTACGACGCGATCTATTTCGCCGGCGAGCCGGCCGACGACGATCGCGAGGGATCGTCGTGACATGGAATCCGATCGCCTGATCTCGCTTGCCCGGGGGATCGGGTTCGCACGCGTCGCCATCGTGCCGATCGAACCGCCCCGACGCCACGCGCTCTATACGAGCTGGCTCGCTGCCGGCCACGCGGCAGGGATGAGCTACTTGTCGGCACCCTCGCACGTCGAGCCGCGCGCCGACCTCACGAAGCTGCTCGCGGCGGCACGCTCGCTGATCGTCGTCGCGCTCGCCTACGATCGCCACGATCCCGTGCCCGTGGATCACCTGGTGCGCGGCCGGATCGCACGCTACGCGCGTGGCGAGGACTACCATCTGGTCATGCGCGACAAGCTCGTGGCGCTCGGCGATCTCCTTGCCACGGAGCTCGGGCGTGCCGTCGCGACCAGGCCGTGTGTCGACTCGGCTCCGCTCCTCGAGCGCGAATGGGCCGAGCGGGGCGGACTCGGGTTCATCGCGAAGAACACGATGCTGATCGCGCCGGGCCTCGGCAGCTACCTCGTGCTCGGCGAGCTGCTCGTCGATGTCGAGCTCACGGTCACCGCCCCCGAGGCGCCGCCAGCTCCGCGCTGTGGGACCTGCAGGTCCTGCCTCGATGCCTGTCCTACCGGCGCGTTCGTCGATGCCTATCTGCTCGACGCGCGGCGCTGCATCTCGTACCTGACGATCGAGCATCACGGCGTCATCCCTCGCGAGCTGCGCGCCTCGATCGGGACCTGGGTGTTCGGTTGCGACATCTGCCAGGAGGTGTGCCCGTTCAATGCCGGCAAGGGTGAATCGCCGGATCCGAGGCTCGTGACTCGCTCGCTCGACCACGCGCTGCCCGATCTGGTCGCGCTCGCGGCGAAGGGCGCGAACCAGCTGCGCGGGTTCATCCGACGCACCGCGCTGCGCCGCGCCCCCCGCGAGATCTTGCTGCGCAACGTGGCCATCGCGCTCGGCAACACGGGCGCGCCGGAGGCCATCCCGGCGCTGGTGGCGCTCGTCACCGATCGAACCCCGCTGGTCCGCGGCCACGCGGCGTGGGGACTCGGACAGCTCGGGGCGTCCGACGCGCTGCTCGCGGCTGGGCGCGGCGAGACCGATGCGTTCGTGCTCGACGAGCTCACCGCGGCGCTGACGAAACGAAGCTCGGTCCGGCCACCCACGCCGCCACCGCTTTGATCTGGGCGTCGGAGATCGCGCCCTCGAACGCCGGCATCAGCTTGTTCGCCGAACCTTTGCGGACCTGATTCTCGACGAGCGCCGGGGTGACCCGCCCACGCAGCTCGGGCGACGTCAGATCGCGGACGCCGAGGCGCGCTGCCATCGCCGCGGGTGGCTGGCCGTTGGCGCCATGGCAGGCCGCGCAATAGGTGCCAAACACCGTCGGCCCATCCGTCGACGTGCTCGCTGCGCCGCCGCATCCGACAATCCCCACCAGCGCGAACAGCCACCGGGTTCGAACCACCTGTGGTGAATGCCATCGCGCCGGAGGGCTGACAACCCCTCGCCATCGTTTACGCCGCATCCCACCGCGAAACCCACGGCCAAGGGTCTTGAATCGCTGACACGCTTCGGTAACACTTCAATCATGCTCGGGAAATCGGTGGGGGACCCAATCCCCTGCGGGGTCGATTTGGCTCGGGCGGGATCGCTTCCGTGACCATCGATCCATTGGTAGGAACGGTGATTGATGGTCGATACGAGATCCAGGCTCGTGTCGGCGAGGGCTGGATGGGTGTCGTCTACAAGGCACGCCAGATCTCGATCGACCGCATCATCGCGCTGAAGATGCTCAACACGCAGATCGCGGGGGATCCGGCGTGGGTCCAGCGCTTCTACAACGAGGCCAAGGCGTGCTCGCGGCTCCAGCATCCGAACACGATCAGGATGTTCGATTTCGGTCAGACCTCCGACGGTCGGTTGTTCATGACCATGGAGTTTCTCGACGGGATCGCCCTGCGCGCCGCGCTGCAAAACGGCCCGTTCGCGCCGCAGCGCGTGGTCAAGGTGCTGATCCAGTGCTGCGCCTCGCTCGCCGAGGCACACTCGATCGGCATCATCCATCGCAATATCAAGCCCGACAACGTGTTCGTGCTGAACATGGCGGGCTCGCCCGACTTCGCGAAGCTGCTCGACTTCTCGGTCGCGAAGCTGCTCGAAGGCGACCGCTTGAAGACCCAGGCCGGTGTCGTGTTCGGCACGCCCCAGTACATGTCTCCCGAGCAGGGTCGTGGGATGCAACTCGACGCGCGAAGCGATCTCTACGCGCTCGGCATCCTCGCGTTCGAGATGTTGACCGGCAACGTGCCGTTTCACGACGAGAACCCGATGACGATCATCCAGATGCACCTGCATGCGGGCGTGCCGCCGATGCCGGAGCAGGTGCCACCTGCCGTGCAGCAGATCGTGCGCCGAGCTCTCGAGAAGGACGCCAACCGGCGTTACCAGTCGGCCGGTGAGATGATGCAGCACTGCCAGCAGGTGTTCGCCGAGCTGTCGGGCGGCATGTCGGGCGGTGCCGGCGGGATGCCACGCAGCGTCGCCGCACTCGGCAACATGCCGCAGCAGCATCCCCAGTACCCACCGGCGCCGCAAGCACCGCAGGGCCAGCACGTCCCGTACCCTCAGGCGTCCCCGGAACAGCAGACGATGGTCGCGCAGATGAGCCCGTTCGCTGGGGGGCAGATGCAGCGCCCCAGCATGCAGCAGCTGGGCATGCAGCAGCCTGCGGGCCCGAGCAACACCGTGATGCTGCAGCCGAGCGACGGCGTGGTCTCGAACGCGCGCCCCGGCCAGGCCGTCGGCACCGGCGCGATCCAGCAAGGCGCCTCGACCCTGTTCTGGATCGTGTCACTCCTCCTGGGCATCGCGATCGGCGCGCTTGCCTACGTGATCGTCCTCCAGCTGTAGGACTGCGATGCCGCCGGACCAAGACGATAGCGAAACCGATCCCAGGGTGAACGACTTCCTCGACGCGAAGACCGAGGCATCGCGATGACCGATCCCAACGGACGTCCGGTTCCGGTCGAGCGCTTCCTGCTGCGCGCGGTCGGTCGAACCGACGTGGGCGCGCAACGTACGCAGAACGAAGACGCGATGTACTACGACGACTTTCTCGGCGTGTACGTCGTGTGCGACGGCATGGGAGGGCATGCTTCGGGGCAGGTGGCATCCGACATCGCCATCCGGACCGTGGTGCACTCGCTCAAGACCGGTGCCCCCGAGCCGTCTCCCGGACAGGATCCCCTCGTGGCCGCCATGCGTGCCGCCAACGCCGCGGTGTACCAGCGCTCGCTGATGGATCCGGCGTGCCATGGCATGGGCACCACGGCCGTCGGGCTGAGGTTCGAAGAGAACCTGGTCCACATCTGCCACTGCGGGGACTCGCGGGCTTACCTGCTGCGCCAGGGCCAGCTCCAACAGCTCACGCGCGATCACTCGCTGCGCAACCTCTACCAGGACCGGCCCGATCTGATCGGCACCCTCGGGCCCGCGACCTCCAACGTGATCATCCGCGCGATCGGCCTCGATGCCAATGTCGAGATCGAGCACAACGCGATGACCCCCGAGCACAACGACATCTACATGCTGTGCTGCGATGGGCTCAACGACCTCGTCGATGACTGGATGATCCGCGAGATCATGACCTCCGGCGATTCGCTCGAGAGCGTGGCCGAGAGCCTGGTCCGCGCCGCGAACAACAACGGCGGCACCGATAACATCACCGTGGTCCTGGCACAGGCGTTCGTCGATCCGCTGTGGGTCCCGGCAGACGCCTACCAGCAGCACATGCACGGCTACTGAGCTTCGGCTCACCGTAGCGCGACCTCGATGTAGTGTACTCGAGTCGCTCGGTGTAGCTTCCCGTCATGGCAAATGACCAGGAAGCGGTCGTCGTCTACACGGGCACGCAGATCCAGGCCGAGGTCCTCCATGCCATGTTGCATGCACGCGGCATCGCATCGAAGGTCACCCGCGACCACGAGATCGAAGGTGGCACCGCGATCATCGAGGCGGTGATCTTCGTCCCACCCGAGCAGGCCGAGGAAGCGCGCGCGCTGATCGTGGATATCGAGTCGGGCGCGGCCGCGCGTAAGTAGTTAGGGCTCCAGCTTGCTGTCGCCGTCATCGAGGTCCGCGTGGGTTGGATCCTCGTCTCGACCAGCGTCCGGGGCCGCGTCGGGGGCCCAGCTCGTCTCGCCGGTGGCCCGGTGGCGCGAGACCTCTGCTTTGACGAGCGCATCCTGCGCGACGTTGCGCGCGCTCTCGGCGGCCCACTTGGCGTGCTGGGTCTCCTGGAGCTCGACCTCCTGCGCGTTGATGACTTTGCGCAGGTGCTCGATCTCGGCGAGCTGCTCGTTGAGCTTGTTCCAGCCCTCGTCCTTGGTCTGCGACAGCGCCATCACCTGACGGTTGAGATCGTCGATGCAGTCGCGCAGCGCCCGTACCTCGGCGCGGACGCGCTTGCCATCAGCGACCTCCCGCTCGTACGCCGCGGTCGCCTTCTCGAGGTCTGCGCGCAACGCCTGGATCTCGCCATCCGCATGCTGCGCATCGACAGCGACGTCGGCGGCATCTCCCTCCCCGGGCATCCCGAGATCGACGACGCTGACGCTCACGGGCATCGCGGGCGGTCCGCCATACGGCAGGCTCGCGCGGTCCCCGCCGAATCCGGGCGGCGACGATCCGTCGTAGCCGGGAGGGACCGTGACCTGGCTCTCGTCGATGAACCGGATCATGAGCGAGCCGCACTGGATCATGTCCGCATGACCGAGCGCCTGCTTCTGGACCCGCGCGTTGTTGAGATACACGCCGTTCGAGCTCCCGAGATCCTCGACCACGAACCGCCCACCCTCCATGCGGATCTGCGAGTGCCTGCGCGATACCAGGCCGTCATCGGTCCGGATCGCGCACTCGAGGCCGCGGCCGACGTAGACGATCTCGGTCTGCGACAGCTCGACAGCTCCCTCGCGGCCCTGGCTATCCCGAAAGAGAAGGCGGGCCATTACAGTCGTCCGATGGTACCGGGCTGCGGCACGAGGCGCCAGTCTGCGACGAGGACCGCCCCGATCGGCTCAGGCTCGCTTGAACACTGCCTCGGAGTTGCCGACGCGGATGATGTCTCCGGTCTCGAGGACCTTCTTCGGGACCCTGCGTCCGTTGACGTAGATGCCGTTGGTCGAGCCCAGGTCCGCGAGCTCGTAGTTTCCATCGACCTTGCGGATGCCGGCGTGGGTGCGCGACACGGCCGGGTCGGCGAGCACCACGGTGTTGCCCGCGACCGAGCCGATCGTGGTGAGCTCCTCGGTCAAGGACAGCACCTGGTTGGCCATCGGGCCAAGGATGAACTCGAGCCGCGCGACGGGGGCCCAGCCGCAGAACAGACACTTCGTCCAGACCGGCAGCATGACGCGCCGGCAGCCGCCGCAGGTCGTCTGGTTCTTGGCAGCGTTGTGATCGCTCCGCTTGTCGGCCTTGTGGTCGAGCTGCCGCTCGATGATCGCGAGCACGACCAAGAGGCTCACCGCGGTAGCGACAATCACCGCGATCAAGACCCCGCTAGCCACGAGACCTCACCTATCGCCTTGCGCGTGATGCTGAGCCGTCATCGAGCTTCATCGAGGCTGCGCGATGTTATCGGACTGTCCGATCTGCTCAAGCAGGAACGCGACGAAAAGCGAGCCGCACATTGACAGCTCGGGGCGAGGCCGACATCGTCGTTCCGTGACGCGCCGCCATCTGTTCGTCTGCACGAATCCGCGATCGAGCGGCAAGCCGGCGTGCGGACCACGCGGCGGCGATGCGTTGATCCTGGCGGTCCAGAACCTGCTGATCACGCGGCGAGCGACCGATGTCCTGGTCACGCCTTGTGGTTGTCTGGGCCCCTGCTTCGACGGCCCCAACGCGGTCGTGTATCCAGATGCGGTGTGGTACGGCGCGCTCGACGTCAATGACGCAGCGGGTCTTGTCGATCACTTGATCGATGGCGTGCCACTGGCCGCCAAGATCATGCCGCCCCCAGGATCGTGACCAGCTCAGCCGATCGCGGTCGCGAGCTGGGCGACTGGCGTCGTCGACCAAGCTTCGATCGCGCGGCCCGCCGTCGCTTCGAGGTCATCGGTGATCTCGGCGGTCGTGACCCACGGGAAGCTGTCGCTCAGGATCGCCGCAAGGTCGGTGGTGGGGACGCCGAACCCGGGTGCCAGCAGGCAGACGCTGACGTGGAGCTGGCCTCGGGTGAGCAGGTCGACCACGTCGAGCGGGGTCTTGGGAGCGAGCGGAGTCATCCCGTGGCCGACCAGCCGCGCGATCAGCGAATCACGCCGGGTCGTGTGGTCATCGATCACGAGAACTGGCCGGCGATGCGCGGCGAACAACGCGGCGGTGATCGTCTGCTCGATGGCGTCTTGCATCACGGGCTCGACCCGGTCGAACGCCACCGCGACGCGCCAACCCGCTGATCGCTCGGCTCGTTCGACGCGCACCGCGTGAGCGGAGACCCAGCCGCTGACGTCGGAGGCCGGCAACCGAAACTCGACGTCGAACCCTGAGCCGGGCTTGCTGCGGACGTTCACGAGCGCGCCGCTCTGCGACAGGTTCTCGAGCTGACCGTGCAACGGCGCATCGGCAGTCGAGCTCATGCCGGAGGGGTGAAGGACCGCGATGCCCCGCACCGGCACCCGCAGGGCGTGCCGTCGTTCTGCCCCACCCGATCGCGCTTCGAAACAACGGTCTCCCATGCCTCGGCCTCCCACTAGGGGACGGAGCATACGCAAAGACCCTCTCCCTCGATCAGCGTTTTCTCGGGTCGCTTCGTGAGAAACGACCGACGCGCAGCGTCAACACGCGTCGATGAGGAAAATCACAGCGGCAGCGGTCGCCACGCTGAGGTCGCGATCAGTACGTGAGGATCGCGTCGAGATGGCGACGCTCCCAGGTCTTCGCTTGATCGTAGTGCTCGAAGTGCGCCTCGTCAGCGAGGAACTCCTTCGAATGAAACTCGCGGCGCCCGTTCTTCATCCGGATGTCGTGGACCTGATGGAGCATCTCGTGGAACACGATCCACGATACGAAGAACGCCGGGACGAACGATCGATCGAGCGAGCGGTGGATGCGGATCAGCCGGTCCTCGACGGAGTAGCTGCCCATCTTGATCGAGTTGCGGCGCCGCGGCTGCCCGTTCTTGGCGCCCCACGTGATCGCGGCCTCGATCTTGTTGTCGAAGTACCTGGCGTTGAGATCGTCGTAGATCTGCCGGAGGTCGTGGAACTCGCCCGCGGTGAAGATCAGCGTCGCCGAGTTGCGCCGCGTGCGACCACGAACGTGGGACGAATTCTCGTCGATGAAGTCGCCCAGCACGCGAGAGGCGTCCGGATCGTTGTCGGCGATGTAGCGAGCGAGTGCCCGGGTGATCACCGGGTCGGCATCGGCGAACATGTGGTGGAGCCGAACCTCGAACCGGCGCTCCTTCGTGATCCGGCGGACCGAGATCATCGTGTAGCGGTTATCGGTCAGGGTCACCTGGACGCGACCGCGTGACAGATGCGCACGGATGCGGCGCTCGAGGCTGTCCTGCGCCTCGAGGATCTGCTGAGGCGGGCCCTTCTTGCTCGGCCGGGCCGCCGCACGCCGCATGACCTCCACCAGACCGACGGCGCGACTGGTGCCTTCGCTGGTCAGCGTGGAGCTGCCGGCGTAGACCTCGAGGCACGGGAGACGGGGGATTGCCGGCAACGCTTCACTCAACGCGGACTCCTCTTATTGAAGCACATAGAGAACGCCGCGGCGCAGCCTGCTTGAAGCTGCGAAAAAGGGCACACGTCAGCCGTTGGCCCCAGCCGGGAGGGACCGTCGAAAGACCCGCGCCGCGAACGAAGAAAATGCTAACGCGCCGGTTCGGGGTGGATCAAATTCTCCACCCCTTTGAGGGATCACCTGGGGATCGGATCCGATCGCAACTGTTGGGAAAACGCCGTCATGGCTGTTTGGCCCCCGGCGAGGAAGCTGCCGGGATCGCACCAGGGGTTTCCGCCAATCGGCTATCTTGCTGGTCCCATGAGCGCGTTCCTGTCCACCCACACTCGGACCCATAGTTGCGGTGCCTTGCGCCCCACGGAAGTGGGGAACCACGTCGTCTTGACCGGCTGGGTGCAGTCCTATCGCGACCATGGCGGCTGCGTGTTCATCGACCTCCGGGACCGTGATGGCCTGACCCAGCTCGTGTTCGACCCCGAGTACGACAAGGTCGCACACGACGTCGCGGGCAGCCTGCGCTCGGAGTGGTGCATCGGCATCACGGGCGAGGTCCGATCCCGCGGTGGCAAGGTCAACGACAAGCTCCCGACCGGGGCGATCGAGATCTGGGTGAAGGGCATCGAGGTGTTCTCGAAGTCCGACACCCCGCCGTTCGCGATCGAGGACGACGTCGAGACCAACGACACCCTCCGGCTGAAGTATCGCTACCTCGATCTGCGACGGCCAAAGCTGCAGAAGAACCTCGTGATGCGCTCGCAGATCACGCGGACGACGCGAGACTACCTCGCGAAGAATGGCTTCCTCGAGATCGAGACACCGTTCATGGTCAAGTACACGCCCGGCGGCGCCCGGAACTTCCTGGTGCCTTCGCGGCTGAACCCCGGGAACTTCTACGCGCTCGCCGAGTCGCCGCAGATCTTCAAGCAGCTGCTGATGGTCGCGGGCTACGAGCGCTACTTCCAGATCGTTCGCTGCTTCCGCGACGAGGACCTGCGCAACGAGCGCCAGCCCGAGTTCACCCAGATCGACATCGAGATGTCGTTCGTGAACGAGCAGATCCTGCAGGCGATGATGGAAGGCCTGATCGCGACGCTGTGGCGTGACGTGCTCGGGATCGAGGTGGCGCTGCCGCTGCGCCGGATGACGTTCGCCGAGGCGATGGACAAGTACGGCGTCGACAAGCCCGACCTCCGGCTCGACCTGGTGCTGTGCGACGTCAGCGCGCCGAGCAGGGCGAGCGGCTTCAAGATCTTCGAGAACGTCGTCGCCGGTGGCGGCATCGTGAAGTGCCTGCGCATGCCGGGCCCCGCCGAGAAGCTGTCGCGCTCGATGCTCGACGGCCTCACCGAGTTCGCGAAGTCGTTCGGCGTCAAGGGCGTCGCGTTCGCACGCGTCCAGGAGGGGGGCGTCTGGCAGGCCCCGTTCGCCAAGTCGTTCAGCGACGCCGCGCGCGACGAGGTGAACCGGATCGCCGGCGCCGTCCCCGGCGACACCCTGATCTTCGTCGCCGAGAAGCCCAAGGTCGCCAACACGTGTCTCGGCGCGATCAGGCTTCACCTGGGCGAGAAGCTCGGGCTGGTCCGCAAGCACGAGTGGCAGTTCATGTGGCTGGTCGATCCACCGCTGTTCGAGGTCGACGACACGACCAAGGAGATCGCGGCCTCCCACCACCCGTTCACCTCACCGCGCGCCCAGGACGAGCACCTGCTCGAGACCGCGCCGGAGAAGGTGCTGGCCCGCGCCTACGACCTCGTGCTCAACGGCGTCGAGGTCGGCGGTGGCTCGATCAGGATCCATCGCAGCGAGCTCCAGACCCGCGCGTTCCAGGCGCTGCGGATCAGCGAGGACGATCAGCGCGCGAAGTTCGGCTTCCTGCTCGATGCGTTCAAGTTCGGACCTCCCCCCCACGGTGGCATCGCGTTCGGCCTCGACCGGCTAGCGATGCTGATGACCGGCGCGGAGTTCATGCGTGACGTGATCGCGTTCCCCAAGACGCAGCGTGGCTCGGATCTGATGACGGAGTGCCCGACCCCGGTGTCGAAGAAGCAGCTCGAGGAGCTGTTCATCCAGGTGCGGCCCGATCTCCCGCAGAAGTGATCCGAGCCGAGGGGCCCGAGCCGGCTCGCGGCGGAGCCGCTTACACGACTCTAGGCGGTCCAGACCGGCGTGATGTCGAGAGCGATCCGGAGGCCGCGACGGATGACCACGAGCACCGCGGCCTGCCCCGCCGACCAGCTGCGGAGCACGCGGTGGAGCGCATCGACGCTGTCGAGCGGGGTGTCGGCGAACCGGACGATCAGATCGCCGTCGCGGAGGCCAGCGCGCGCGGCCGGGCTGTGCGCATCGATCGATTGGACCTCCACCGCGGCGGCCCCGAGCCCGTGGTGGTACGCGAGCCGCCGATCGAGCGGCCGCCGGATCGCGCCGAGGCCGAGCCACGCGCGACGGACCCGGCCGTGCTGCAGCAACTGGCCGAGCACCCACGAGGCGGTCTCGACGGCGATCGCGAACCCGATGCCCTGCGAGCGCGCGATGATCGCGGTGTTCACGCCGAGCACGCGACCGCGCGCATCGAGCAGCGGGCCACCGGAGTTTCCTGGGTTGAGCGGCGCGGTGTGCTGGATGACGCCATCGATCAGCCGCCCTCCCTTGCCGCGCAGGCTACGGCCGAGCGCGGACACCACGCCTGTCGAGACCGTGGACTCGAACCCGAGTGAGTTGCCGATCGCGACCGCGAGCTGGCCGACCCGCGGAGCGAGCCCGCCATCGATGGGGAGATAGGGAATCGTGCGGTCGATCGCCGGTGCGGCCGGGGCGAGCGCACTGGCATCGATCCGGACGAGGGCGAGGTCGGTCGGAGGGTCGTCGCCCATGACCTGGCCCTCGATCGTCTCGCCACCGGAGGTGCGGACACGGATCTTGCGCTGATTCGAGACGACATGGCTGTTGGTCATCACGTAGCCATCAGGCGTGACGACGAACCCCGAACCCGCACCGCCGCCGCGACCGCCGTGACCGACCTCGATGCTCACCACGGCGTTACCAGCGCACTCGACGACATCGATCACCGCACGCGAGTAGGCGTCGAGCAGCTCGCCGTCGCGCGCGCTCGCGATCATGGCCGGTTGCCGATCGTCACGGTGATCTCGTGCTTCGCGCCTCCTCGAAGCAGCGTCAGCGGTGCAGGCTGGCCGGGGCGATCGCCCAGCACGGTGCGCAGGCTGTCGGGTCCGGTGATCGCGGCGCCATCGAGCTCGACCAGGATGTCCCCGACCTGAATGCCGGCCTGGGCGGCGGGACCTCCATCCTCGAGGCTGCCCACGAGCGCGCCGCGATCACGGCCACCAGCAAGCTGCGCGAGCGGAGGCGTGAGGGTCGCCGGAAATGCGCCGACGCCGAGGTAACCGCGACGGATGCCACCGTGCACCACGAGCTCGTCGATCACGCGACGCAGCGTCACGACGGGGATCGCGAGGTCGCTGCCGCGGATCAGGGTGCGCGTGTTCATCCCGATGACCGCGCCATCGACGTCGATCAGCGGGCCGCCAGCGAACCCACGCGGGATCTGGCGGTCGGACTCGACGTAGCGGTCGAGCCGGCCTCCCCACTGCGTCCGGACCGCCGGGCCCAGCACGCCGATCGCGCGAAGCGAGGCCCGCGCGGTCTGTCCGGGCCTGCCGATCGCGAGGGCGAGGTTGCCAACGGCGAGCCCCTCGAGCTCGCGCAGCTTGGCCGGGATGAGCCCCCCGCCCTTGACGCGGAGCAGCGCGATGTCGGTGCCTGGATCGCGCCCGATCACCTCGGCGTCCCGCTCCTCGAGGTCGCCCTCGGGGTCGGCACGAGAAATGCCGATCCTGGTCTCGTCGGGGGTGTGAAAGCTCGAGCTGAGGACGAGGTCTTCGGCCCAGACGATGCCCGTGCCGCCTCCGCGGCCACGGGAGACATGAACGACCGAGCGAGCCGCGGTTGCGACCGCGGCGGCGAGGGCCTGGTCGAGGGAGTGGAAGGCATCGAGTGCTGGTTGCGCCATACGAACCACTCTGGTGGCACCACGCGATCTCGACCATCGGCTGATCGGAGAGGGGCCACGTGGTCAATGAGGCAGGCGCCTGTCGGATTTCCGACGGTCCAGCACGTTGAATGGGTGGGCGTTTCGATCCCGGCCCACCTGCACGGGGAGGGTTGACCCGGCCACTTGGAGTGCTCAAGTTGAACCCTGACCTTAGCGTCAGCTTCACCCCGCAAGGACCCCGGCCACCATGACCCGCAATCCCAATCTTCCGATCGCCGCCGTGACCGACCCGATCAAGGTCACGCTGATCACCGACGATCCGTTGCTGCGCGCCGGGCTCTCCAGCCTGCTCGCCCAGAATGGATCGATCAGCGTTGTCGAGCAAGCCGGCGCAGAGGTCGCGCTGTGGGATGCCGGGCTCGATCCCAGCAAGACGCTGGCTCGGATGGGAGAGCTGCGCGCGCTCGACATGCCGGTGGTGGCGGTGGTCGGCGATCACGCGCATGTGGCCCCTGCCCTCGCGGCCGGCGCACGCGGCGTGGTGCTTCGCGATCAGGTCGGCCCCGGCATCCATGCTGCGCTCGCGGCCGTTCGCAGCGGGCTGACCGTGATGGACACGGCCCTCGCGTCGAGCCTCGTCCCGAGCCAACCGGTGCGGACGTCGCCGGCCAAGGGTCGCGGCGAGCTCACCGAGCGTGAGCGTCAGGTCGTGCAGCTGCTCGCGGAAGGCCTGTCGAACAAGCTCATCGCGGATCGACTTGGGATCAGCGATCACACGGCCAAGTTCCACGTCAACGGCGTGATGATGAAGCTCGGCGCATCGACACGGACCGAGGCGGTGGTCGAGGCGATGCGGCGCGGCTTGATCCGGCTCTGACCGGTCGGGCGCCAGGCCGGCCGTCGCCTGGCAGCCAGCCGAATACGTCCAGCGCGATCAGGCCCGTGTCGCCGACGGTGACGCCTTCGTGCTCGAGCAAGTTGCGCTGGATCGCAGCCCCCACCGGGTCGTGGATCGCGACCCGGCCGCGGGTCTTGGCTGCCTTGCCGATGACCCGCTGCCACGGCAGCTGATCTCCGGGCTTGCTCGCCTTGAGTGCGGCGGCCGCGATCCGCGCACCGCCCGGCAAGCCCGCGAGCTCGGCAACCTGGCCGTACGTGGCAACCCGCCCGCGTGGGATGCGGCGGATCACGCCGTGGATCGCGCGGAACAGCCGCTGGAGATGAGAACGATCGCTTGCCGGCCGGTTCGGCCTTTTGTTCGCCGCACGTGCCACGCTACGAACTCTACATGCGCATCACCCTGCTGTACTTCGCGGTGTTCCGGGAACGACTGGGTCGCGCCGACGACACGCTCGAGCTCCAGCCAGGAGCCTCCGTACGCGACGCCGTCGAGCTGCTCGCCGAGCGCCACCCAGCGATCGCCGCGCTGCGCGGCAAGTTCCGGGTCGCGGTGAACGAGGACTTCACCGATGACGATCACGTGCTCGCGGAGGGCGACGAGGTCGCGCTGATCCCTCCGGTCGCGGGCGGCGCTGGTCGCCACGTGCGCCTGCTCGACGAGCCACTCTCGCTAGATCGCTGCGTCGCGGCCGTGAGCGGGCCGGGCATGGGCGGCATCGTGACGTTCACCGGAGCCGTGCGTCGGCACAGCCGGGGCGTCGTGGTGGAGCGCCTGGAGTACGAGGCCTACGGCTCGATGGCGATTCGCGAGCTGACCCGGCTGTGCGACGAGATCGAAGCGGAGCTCGCAAACACCAAGCTGGCGGTCGAACATCGCGTCGGTAGGCTCGCAATCGGAGACGTGGCGGTGGTGATCGCCGCCGCTGCGCCGCACCGTGCCGAGGCGTTCACCGCCTGCCGCGCCATGATCGACCGGCTCAAGGATCGAGTGCCGATCTGGAAGAAGGAGATCGCCGAGGACGGCGCCGAGTGGGTCGGGCTCGGTCCGTAGCGGCCGGCTCAGTGCTTGTGCGACGGCTCGCCTGCGCCGCCCGCCCCCGCGGTGCCGGTTTCCGGCTGGGCATCCTGCGAGCCCGCGCCGGATCCAGTGCTGGATCCGGCCCCCGCCGCCGAGCCTTCGTGCTCGGGGTGAGGAATCGGGATGGTGACCGCCGCATCGGCCGCGCCGGCATCGGGAGGCGGCGGTGGTGTCGGGTTCACGGGAAGCGCAGCCGCGGCCGAGCCGAGGTGCCGGAGCGGGTCGTCGGGCTGCACGGTCAGGTTGGGGCGCGCGTTGGGGGTGCCCCCGGAGGGCGAATCGATCGGCGGATCGCTGATGGTCGGGCCGCAGACCTCGGGCAGCTTCAGCATGTTCTTGACGCTCCCCTTGAGCCGGATGTGATCGAGGCCATCGGGCGCACGCGCTGCACCGGTCAACAAGATCTGGTCATACGTCTTCGGCTCGCGCTTGCGGAGCGCGTCGCTGCCCTTGAACCGGACGCAGCCGAGCACCACCGAATCGTTGAGATCCTGCGCGAGCGTCATCGTGTAGTCGACGTGCAGCTCGACGTCGGGCGACTTGACTTCGAACTTGGTGAGGTCGGCCTTGCCCTCCTTGATCTCGAGATGGGCGACCAACGTGTCGATCTTGACCGTACCGAAGTCGGTGCCCTCCCCGGCGAAGGCCTGGCTGCGCGAGTTCTTCGCCTTCAGCTTGAGCTTGGAGTGGCCATCGCCGATCGTGCACCCCGATGGACACGCGAGCTCCGCGGTACCGGCGGAATTGAGCCAGTTCGGACCGATCTTGTTGGACTTGAGCTTCTCGTTCGGGAGGTCGAGATCGATGTCGAACGTGACGAGGCCGGACATCGGCAGATTCGAGAGCACCTCGCGCATCGGCAGGCTCTCCGACGGCACGTCGTCCCCGACCATGTGGATCGACGTCTTGCCCTTGGACACCGAGATCCGGCCGGCGATGCTGCCCTTGCCGAACTTGGCGTCGAGGTCGACCGTGGCCGTGCCCTTGATGAGCCCGAGCAGCCCGAGATCGACCTCGAGCTGCTCCACGTAGATCGTGGTGACTGCCTGGTTGAGCTGGCGCTCGCGCTCTTTCGGATCGGTGAGCGTGGCGATGTGCTCGAGGTCACTCGCCGACGGGCGCGTCTTGAGCGTCACGTTCTTGAGGTAGAACCGGCCCGGGACGATGCCGCGCTCGATCTCCTTGATCGTGATGTCGAACTTGGAGGACGCGAGCTCCTCGAGCTTGTCCTTCACGCGGTTGTACGGAAACGTTGCCTGGAGCGCGAACACGAACGTGATCAGCGCCAGGAAGATCATGCCCACGAAGCGCACGATCTTGGTGGCCCGCGGGCCGAGGTGAAGCCGTCGCACCGCCATCTCAGCCGCCCTTCTTCTCGCCCGAACCCGCCGACGACCCGCTGCCCTCACCGGACGGCTGCGCCGGCCGCGAGTACGTCGTGACCTCGAACGTGACATCGAGCTTCTTCTTGTCGCGGAAGTCGCGCCGGAGATCGATGTGCGTGACCGCGACCACCTTGGAGGTCTCGACCTCCTGAAGGAATCCCTTGAGCTGCTCGGTGGTGACATCGTCGAGCGAGCAGGACACCGATGTGGTCATGAAGCCGTTGCGGGTCACGCTCGGGCGACGATCGATCGGCCCCTTGAACGTGAGCGAGCCTTTCTTGGCTGCGTTGGACACATAGGTCTCGAGCCCGATCGGATCGGGGGGAATCGCCGCCACCGCGTCATCGACGACCTGCGCAGGGCCGCGCGCCTTGAGATCCTCGACGATGACCAGGGCTCGCCGGGTCTTGTCGTTGCGGTCTTCCATCGCGATCAGGCCGTCGCGGATCGACAGACCGAGCCAGAGCGCGATCGTGAGTGGTAGCGCGAACGCGCCGACCGCGACGAGCAGACGCTCGCGTGGAGAGATGCGGTCCCAGAAGTCTCGTGCTCGATCGCTGACGGACATGACTACCTCACATGCAAGACGCGGCGATGGTGAGCTTGAACTTCTTGAGCTCGCCGTCGGATTCGGTGGGACCGCGGACGATGTCCTTGAAGCACTTGATGTCCCTCAGGGCCGAGACCACGAGGTCGATCTCTTCGGGTGTCTTGACGGTGCCGGAGAGCTCGACGCGCTGATCGGTGATGTCGAGCTTGTCGATGTCGAGGGTGATCTTTTCTTTGGCCGGCACCTTGCTCGAGATCTCGAGCAGGATGTCGTAGGCGGTCGATCTCGGCAGCGGCGACGCGGCCACACCGCCCGCGGACCCACCGCTCGATGCGATGATCTCGTCGGCGGTCTTCGCCTTGCCGTTGAACGCGTCCGCACTCTCGGTCGCAAGCCGCGCCGACAGCGTCTTCTCTGCCTTCTGCAGCCGGTACAGGTCCGCGTAGGCGCTCACGGCGGCGAACGCGGCGATCGCGAGCACCGCGGCGCCGAGCGGGACGGCCTTCGCGCGCAGGAACGAAAGGTCCATCTTGACCGCGAGCGATCCGGACCGCAGGTCGAACATCGGCCTGCCGCCCGCGGCGTCGTACGCCATGCCGATCGTCAGCGCCGCGCTATCGATCGGCAGCGTGGCCGCGACCTCGCCGAGCTTGGGGCCGGCGAACGCGACCATGTCGTCCGACGACAGCCGCCACGTCGGCATGCCGAGCTGCTCGGTGAGGAACGAAGCCATGCCGCGCAGCCGCGAACCGCCACCGACGATCACCGCCGAGGTGACGGTGAAGCCGGTCCGGGCACGACATGCGGCGAGGGTCTGCCTCAGATCGCGCGCGAACGGCTGGAGCTCGCCGATCGTGACCTGATGGATCCGGGTCCACGCCTCGGAGGTGGCGGGCTCGGCCCCAGAGGCGACAAAGCCATCGCTGTGCTTCGCCCGTTCGGCATCTTCCCACGGCAGCTTCCAGTGCCGCGCGATCGCCTCGGTGACCTGCTTGCCAGCGCGCGCCACACTGCGGCTGAAGATCGCCTTGCCCGCCGCGATGACCACCACATCCGTGCGCTCGTGTCCGATGTCGATGACGGCGACGGCTCCGTCGCTACGGGCGCGGACCAGCGAGGGCGTGCGCTCGACCAGCCGCACGGCAGCGCCACCGCATGCGAGTACGCCGCGCGCGACAAACCCGGCACCCTTGGCCGACTCGATCACCTGCAGCGCGCGGTCGCGGCGCATCGCGTAGGTCAGCACGCGCATTCCCTCGGTCGGCGGGGCCACGCGACCACGCGTTCCCGGCGCGTCCGGTGTGACCGGGCCGATCGCAGCGGGCACGGGTAGCTGCTCGAACGTGTAGACCATCTCGTCGATGTCGACCGGGACCACGCCCTCGAGCTCGCCGGCGACCGCCTTGTCGAGATCCGCGCGTCGCAGGTTCTTGAACGGGAACTCGATGACCTGGGTGAAGACCTGGTCACCGTAGACGCCCATGTAGCCGTTCTCGTCGCGCAGCCGGAGCTCCTCGATCATCGAGGCGAGGACCGCCCGCGCGCGGGTCTCGACGGGTTCGTCACCCGGCGGGACAAGCCGCTCGACGACATTGAGGAGCGTCGCACCACGAATGCCGGGGCTTGCGATGGCCAGCTTGACGCTCCATGCACCGAGATCGACCGCGAAGACACGAGTCGCCATTAATCTTCCCTCAGGTAAACCCACGCACCCTTGGGAGCGGGAGGCTTGCGGACGTTCTGGTTGACCACCTTGGTGTCCCACACCGCGGTGATCGTGCTGCGGATCGGAGGGAACACCGGGTTCCCGGCGGCATCCTTCTGCTTGCGCTCGATCTCGCCCCACGCTTCGACGCGATACGTCCGGCGCGGTCCGGCGGTGGTCATCTGAGACAGCTTCTGCTTGTCGAGCTCGAGCTTGAGCTTGTCGCCGCCAGTCAGGCCCGGGACCCCGGCGTTGACCGCCGCACCCGCCGCGCTGCCCGCCTGCGACCCGCTCTGCCCTGCAAGCGAGCCGAGCGAGGCTCCCGGATCCTTCACGTACTCGATGAAGTCGTCGATGGTCTGGAACTGCATGCCGAACTGCTTGGCGCGGGCGACGATCGACGCGAGCGCGAACAGCTTCTTGGGATCTTGGACCACCGGATCATTCGGGTTCTTCGCCGCAAGAAACAGGATCGCGGCGACCAGCTGACTGTTCGACAGCGCCGAGAGGTTCACCTTGCACGCGCCGTAGACGGTGAAGCCGCTGCCAAACAGCGACCAGAATCGATCATCGATGCCACGCACGAGCTTGAGCTCGCCGAGCGAGTCCAGGTAGTTGTTCTTCGGGCGATACGGATCCTTGAGGCTCTCGTAGCCGTAGTCCTCGCTGGTGCCGCGCTCGCGGTTCTTCAGGCTGTTGCTGTCGATGTAGTCGGCGATCGCCGCAACCTGAAGCGCCCGATCGCGGCGGTACCCCTCGGCATCCGCCTCCTCGAACACGGGATCGTAGGCGTTGAAGTACACCAGGGCATCGAGCGCGCTCTTGAACGTCGCGGCCGTCGCGTCGTTGCCGTTGAAGCAGTTGACGTTGAGCTTGTCGTCCTCTGTGGTGATCTGCTGGTTGACGATGCCGCACGTGCCGATATCGGCGCCCAGGCCTTTGACCGAGCTCGGGCTGAATCCGACGGCTGACTTGACCTCCTCTGCACCGCCACAGAAGGCGAGGACCACCTGATCCGCGAAGTCGGTGATCTGGACCTGCCCCCGGAGCTGCTTGATGTTGTCGATCCGCTGCTGCAGCCGGATCACGAGCTCCGCCAGGTTGGTCGCCGAGCGAGCGAGGAAGTGGGAGCGCATCTGGTCGCGACCGTTGGCCGCCGCGAACAGGTCGATGTTCGTCTCGGTGCCAAATTGGCTCGTCATGACCAGGATGATCGCCAAAGCGACGAGCACCGCCAGCAACGCGACGCCCCGCTGCTTGCGCCGACGCTGTCGCATGCGCCTGGGACCGCGTGCGCGGGTGAGGAAGTCCCAGATGACGGCGAGCGGCTTCATTGGACGAAGTTCAGCGGTTCCTGCAGCAGGATCCGTGCCTGGGTGGTGAGCTTGTAGTCCTTGCCAGAGAACGGGTCCTTGACCACCACGGTGATCCGCACCCGGCTCGGCAGCCAGCCCTTCTGGCCGTCGGACTGCGTCGTATCCCAGGTGTCTTGCCACTCGGCGTTCTTCCAGTTCCAGAACTCGAGCTTCGCGCTGGTGACGTCGCTGACGAGGACGTCGTACTCGGAGGGCTCGTCCTCCGGTAGATTGTAGGAAGGCCGCCGCTGTTCTCGTCGTACCCAGTCGAATGTCTTGGTCTCGGGATCGAGGTGACCGATGTACGAGATCACGGTCTGCTCGGACTCGTTGGCGTCGGCCCACAGCACCCGATGCCCGAGCGTCGAGAACCGGATCTCGGGCAGCTTCCCGGTCGCCTTCGCCACGAACATCGTGCGCGGGTGGGACGCGTTCTGATCCTCGTTCTTCGACAGGTAGGCCGATTCGAAGTCGCTGACGATCCGCTGGAGCGCCATGCGCAGCTCGTGGTTGCGCTGCTCGAAGCTCGTGAACGTACCGCGCACCTTGCTGGTGTTCGAGATCGTCGACCAGGTCAGCATCATCATGGTCGCGAGGATCGCGCTCGCGATCATCACCTCCATCAGGGTAAGCCCCGCCTGGCGACGTCTCATGGCCGCCCACCCTTGCCACTGCCGGTGCCGCCCTTGAAGCCGGGGCTCTTGCTCTTGCCCGAGCCCGAGCCCGAGCCCGAGCCCGTGCCC
This sequence comes from Deltaproteobacteria bacterium, assembly GCA_018262455.1. Next base: position 25,721 of record JAGSPR010000036.1, read on the forward strand.
GTGCCCGTGTCGTCGATCTCTTGCGACCCCAGACCACCGAGCACCTTGTCCATCGCCGCGGAGTCCGTGAAGTAGGCAACCGTCTTGAGGTCGCGCGGCTGGCCGATCACGTTGTACGTGACGGTCAACGTGACCTTGCGGATCGAGACCTTCAGGACCTGCTGGATCATCGAGTACTGGCCCTGGATGAACGAGGCACCTTGCTTGGAGTCGATGTCCTTGCTGCCGCCGGAGAAGCCGCCCCCGAGCTGCGACAGCATTCCACCGAGCGCGCTGTTCTGGAATCCCGAGGTCCCGTCGCCATCGCCAGCCGAGCCCGAGCCCGAGCCCGAGCCCGAGCC
>JAGSPR010000779.1 GCA_018262455.1 Deltaproteobacteria bacterium
AACATGAGCTACGCGGATGCCTTCCATCGTCCGATCGCCGAGGCCTACGAGCGCTTGCTGCTCGACTGCCTGCGCGGCGACGCGACCTTGTTCAACCGCCGCGACTCCGTCGACCGTGCGTGGGAGCTGATCCAGCCCGTGCTGCAGGTATGGGAGGCGACCCCCGGGGTTCACCTCTACGAGGACGGTTCGCCCGGCCCCGCGGCTGCCGACGAGATGATGGGCCGCGAGGGGCACAGCTGGCGCGAGCTCATCAAGAGCTAGCCGTTCCGCCCGGACGCCGTGACCACGTTTCGACGAGAGCGTCGGCGCGAACAAGTAGTGAAGTAGTTTCTGACCCCTAGTACAATCGCGGGATCAACTCGGGCCTGATTCTTGGTTTGGCAGGGGCGCTCAGCGGCGTGCTCATGGCGACGCTTGCCCTCGCGATCTCGCGGGCCCCCGGCTGGCGCGAGCTCCGTTCGTTCGCCCTCATCGCGATCACCGCGGCCGCCTACTGCTTCTTCGATCTGGTGCACGTCGTCCCGGTGTCTCCGCGCACCCTGCGAATCGGCGAGGGTCTCGCGCTCGCCTCGTGCTTTCTCTACGGCCTCGCGTGGATTCGCCACCTTGCCGTCAGCGATCGGAGGCCACTTCGCCGCATGGAGCGGGGGGCGCTCGTGGTCGCCGCCGTGATGGTGGTGCTGGCACTCATCCCAGGTGTGCTCATCGAGCCGCCGATCAGGCGCGTCCCCGTCGAATGGTTCGGGGTCACCTACACGATGGCCACCGCCACCCCCCTCGGGGTGGCGTGCGTCACGGTCATGCTGATCACGCTCCTCGTCGCTGCCTTCGGTGGTGGCCGCCGCTGGCGCGACGGATGGCATGCGCAACTGCCGATGCTCGGCGCGACGGCCCTCGCTGTGACGGGGCTCTCCGACACGCTGGCGTTCATGGAGATCATCGCCATGCCGCAGCTCATCGAGGCGGTGACCGTCGTGGTCGTCGGCGTGATGGGCGTGTCCTATGCCCATCGGTTCATCGCCGACGCGCGTCGACTCGAAGCGCTGTCCTCGAAGCTCGAGCACGAGGTTGCGGCCCGCACGGCCGAGCTCTTGAATGCGCAAGCCGTCGCGGCGCATCACGAACGACTGGCAGGCCTCGGACGAATCGCGGCGGGCGTCGCGCACGAGATCAATAACCCCACGATGGTCATCCAGCAGAACCTCGCTCGGATGCGAGCTCTCATCTCCGACCAGGCAGCGCTGACACCCGAGCTGGATGCACGACTCGAGTCAAGTCGAGCGGCGACGCAACACATCGCAGAGATCGTTCGTCAGCTTCTCGAGACGGGACGGCCGCGACCGGTGGACCCCACGAACGCGACCGCCTTCTCCCTGGCCGCCGTCGTGGCAAAGGCGGTTGCCGCCGCCTCGGTGACGGTGCCGGCGCTCGGCGTCATGGTCTCGGTCTCCGAGTCGCTGTGCGCGCGGGGAAGCCCGAGGCTCGTCGAGCAGGTGCTGGTCAATCTGCTCGTCAACGCTGCGCACGCAACGAAGGACGCGCCCGGCGGCGGCCGCGCGCGCATCGTGGGCGTGCGTCGCGGCGATCAGGTTCACCTGTGCGTGACCGACAATGGACCTGGGATCGCTGCGGCGGTGCGAGATCGCCTGTTCGAACCCTTGTTCGTTGCCCGTAGCACGAGCGAGGGAACCGAGATGGCCCTCGAGCTCCCCGCGGCAGACGCGATCGACGCGGCCCCTGGCACGGCGGCCGACGTGCTCGGAGCGGCCGCGCCGGATCGAGGGATCGACCTTCGCGTTCTCATCATCGACGACAACGACGACCTCCGCGAGTTGTTGGTGCTACAGCTCGATCGCTTCTTTCACGTCGACGCGGCGCCGACGGTCGAGCAGGCGCTTGCGATGGTCGCGAACGGTCCCCCGTACGACGTGGTGCTCTGCGATCTGATGATGCCGAGTGGTGGCGCCGAGAGCTGGCTCGCACGCTGCAACGCGCTCGATCCACGGCTCGGCGAACGCACGATCCTCCTCACTGCCGGACCGACGACTGACGCGGCCACGCAACTGGTCGAGGTTCGCCGCGAGAAGGTGCTGTTCAAACCCGCCGATCTCGCCGACCTCCGGCCGATGATCGAGCGCATCGCCAGACCCGGTTGATCATGGACGCGGACGGCGGGGCGGTGGCAATTCGGGTCTGACCCCGATCCCCATGTGCAGTTGCGAGCGTTCGTCGACTATCGGTGCACGTCGATACAGCCCGTGATCGTACCGGCCATGACCGGTCCGGGCTGGTTGGTGTAGTCGGTGCGCTCGCGCAGATCGGATAGTTCGAACGTCGCGCGATAGCGAGGCTGCACCTCGATCACCGTGTACGTCCCGCCGAGGGCGAAGAAGCCTCGACACCCCCCGGCGGCGGTCGCGCAATCCGCGCCCTGCAGGAACCGCAGGTACTTGAGGTTGAGCGAGGCGACATCCCGCGCGCCGACCGCGTCGAGATCGACGAGCGGGTTCCGCGAGCTGAACGTGTAGAGCTCGCTACTCGCGAGCAGGCCGTTCACCCCCGCGATCTTGCCATCGACGGTCACCGGTCCCACCGACGCGGTCTCGAACACGACCGCGCCATCGAGCACGAAGCGATCGCCACCGCCGCCACAGGTGCCGACCGTGGGAGCATCGACCGCGGCCGACGCGTCGGGGGCGGTCGACGGATCGACCGCGTCGCCGCAACCGACCACGGACGCGAGAGCGAGAGCGAGGCAACGCCGAGCGATCGTCATGGCGCCTCTATATCTGCTCGCGCGGGCGCCTGTCGTGGAGGGGACGCGGTCCTGCCGCCGTTCGCCGTTCGCTGCCGACCGGTCCCCCAACCCCGGTGCGGTTGTGGTCCGTCCGGGTATGAATAGCAGCGGGAGCACTATTCGGCACGGAATCCGGCGGATCCGCTCGGCAATGCCGTCGGAGAGTGTAAGAACTCCGCCGCAGCGCCCGAGAGAAGTATGACCACCATCCTCACCGTGCAGGACCTGCACAAGCGGTTCGGCAATCGCGTCGTGCTGAACGGCGTATCGTTCGCGGTCGGCGA
>JAGSPR010000479.1 GCA_018262455.1 Deltaproteobacteria bacterium
ATGTGCTGGTCCGCATGCACCGCGGCCTGTCGAGCGTGCACGAGGACGACCGGTTCGCGGCGTGGATGTTCCAGATCGCCCGCAACGCGATCATCGATGCCGGGCGCAAGCGTGCGCGCACGCCGGTCGAGCCGGGCGGCACGCTGGCGGAGTTGCCCCCGCAGGGGGCGCCGTCCGATGACGATCGCGAGGCCGCGACGGCGCTCGCCGGGTGTGTGGCGATCTTCGTGGAGCAGCTCCGATCGCCGTACCGCGAGGCGATCACGCTGGTCGAGCTCGACGGCCTGACGGCGAAGCAGGCGGCGGACCGGGTCGGCATCTCCGTCTCGGGCATGAAGTCGCGGGTGCAGCGGGGACGCGCCCAGCTGCGCGAGCTGTTCGAGAGCTGCTGCGAGATCGCCGTCGATGCGCGCGGCAAGGTCACGGACTTCACGGCGCGCCCGCAGCCCTCGTGCAAGGCATGCCCGTGACTGCTGGATGTGCGAGGCGATGCAGCCGATCGGGACCGACCGGCTCCTCGAGCAACCACGGCACGATGGCGACCCGCTTGGCGTGATGGTCCCGAACCGCCGTGATCTGGATCTGCTCGCCGCGGATCCGCTGCTGTAAGAGAGGGTCGTTCGATCCCGCGGCGGCAAGGCTGCTGTTGATGACCCATGCGAACGGCTCGATGCCGGCGCGTCGCAGATCTTTCTGGAGCTGCGCGGCCTCGGTGACGGGCGTGGTCTCGGCGAGTGCCACGAGGACCACCTTCGTGTAGGCAGGGTTCCGGAGCCGCATCATCGGGGTCTCGATCCGTCCCGAGTGCTCGGCCTTGAATGCGTTGACTGTCTGGCGGTGATAGATGCCGGTCGCGTCGAGCAAGAGGAGCGTGTGCCCGGTGGGCGCGGTGTCGAGCACGACGAAGGACTTGCCGGCTTCGCGGACGAGGCGCGAGAACGCGCCGAACACGGCTACCTCTTCCCAGCACGGCGAGCGCAGATCCTCGGCGAGGAGCGCGCGGCCTTCCTCGTCGAGCCTCGCGCCGCGCGTCGCCATCACGTTGTCGACATAGGCCTTGGTCTCGACCGCCGGGTCGATGCGGCTCACCGTCAGGTTCGGGACCTGGCCGTTGAGCGTCGACGCGATGTGCGCAGCAGGATCCGTCGTGCTGAGGTGCACCGCGAGCCCACGCGAGGCCAGCTCGGCCGCGATCGCCGCCGCGATCGTGGTCTTGCCGACGCCGCCCTTGCCCATCACCAGGATGAGGCCGTGGCCAGGCGCGGCCAGGTCATCGATCAACGAGCCGAGCGACGGTAGCGGCGCGAGGGGCGCGCTGCTCGCGGACACGGTCGGCGGCGGGCCGTCACCCAGGAGAGCGCGCAACGCCGGCAAGCCGACCATGTTGTACGGTCGCAGCGGGATACGCGTGGAGGGAAGGGCGCGGAGGCGTTCGGGCATCGCGTCGAGCGCCTCGCGTCCGCGCTGTTCGAGTGCGACCGCGACCGCGTCATCGGGGGCGCTCGCCTGGAAGATCGCGTTGATCGCGAGCTGCTGGTTGCGCAGCCCGAGCTCGTCGAGCTCGCCGGACGTCCGTGCGGCCTCGCGTAACGCGGCGCGATCGGGCCGCGTGACCAGCACGACGGTTGTGCGCGCGCCATCGGTGAGCGCTTGCAGGGCGAGCTCGAACCGGTCCTGCTGCAGCTTGAGCCCTCCGTGCGGGCCCAGACACGACGCGTCGCCCATCGTCGAGTCGAGGAAGCCGGTCCACGCACGAGGCAGGCTGAGGAGCCGGAGCGTGTGCCCCGTGGGTGCGGTATCGAACACGACGTGGTCCCACGCGCCACCGTCGTCGCCGGCCAGCAACCCTGCGAATTCGTCGAACGCGGCGATCTCGGTCGTGCAGGATCCCGCGAGCTGTTCTTCCAGCTCGGAGATCTGGGCTGGCGTCCAGCTCGTACGATAGGGCGCGGTCACGCGCTCGCGGTATTCCGCGGCGGCCCGCTCGGGATCGATGTTGAGGGCGAACAGGCGCGGCGCGTCGGGGATCTCGGACGGGTGGTTGGTCAGCGTCGCTCCGAGCATCTCGTCCAGGTTCGACGCCGGATCGGTGCTGACGAGCAGCACCCTCTTGCCGGCGTCCGCCAGCCGCAGGGACGTGGCGCAGGCGAGCGCGGTCTTGCCGACCCCGCCCTTGCCGGTGAAGAACAGGTACTGGGTCGGAGTTTCGACGAAGCCCACGGTTGCAGAGCGTTGCACGCTTCGTACCCGCCGACTGCGAGGATCGCGCGCATTCTCGGAATCGAGCACGACGGCGCGATCTGCCGCTCGCACGTGGCTACAGATGGCGACGCGCGGGTGCCACGATTGCCGGCGGTTCGACTGGCGAGGCTACCGAGCTTACGTTGTACTCCGGCGATGAACCGTGGCGCGATTGTTCGTGGTGCGTTCGCACTCCTCCTCGGTAGCTTCACGGTCGCGGCGTGTGGGGACAACCTGGACCACGACGCCGGCGTGGACGCCGGGCCAGATGGGCCCTCCGACATCCTGGTCCAGCTCGGCACGTTGCCCGGCGTCACGGTCACCGAATGGGCGCCTCCGATGGGGTTTCCCGCCGAGCCTGGCTACCGCTATTTCGATCTGTTGTTCACCCAGCCGATCGATCATCACGATCCATCGGCGGGCACGTTCCAGCAGTACGTCGCCCTGATGCATCGCGATGTCACGGCCCCGTTCGTGATCTATACGTCGGGCTACGACGCGGGGTGGACTCGATTCCTCACCGAGCCATCTCAGCTGCTCGCTGCCGACCAGATCAGCATCGAATACCGGTTCTATGGCCAATCAAGGCCTGAGGCGATCCCATGGGCGAAGCTGACGATCGAGCAAGCCGCTGATGACGAGCACGCGATCCTCGGCGCGCTCGCAACGATCTACACCGGCAAGAAGATCCAGACCGGCGGCAGCAAGGGCGGTGAGAACGCGATGCACCACATGTGGAGCTATCCGCAAGATCTCGACGGTGTGGTTGCCTATGTCGCGCCCGTGATCACGGACAATCCTGACCTGCGCTACGCGACCGTGCTGGACGACATCGGGATCCCGGCGTGCAGGACCGCGTTGCGCGCGGTGCAGCGCGAGATGCTGATCCGCCACGCGGCGATGGAGAGCCGTGCGCTGGCGACGAGCATGTTCGAGATCGCCAGCGTCGCGCATGCGACCGAGACCGCGATCGTGGAGCTCGAGTTCTCGTTCTGGATGACGCGCGGTGAGGCCGACTGCGGGGAGGTGCCGAGCCCGACCGCGACCGATGACGCTCTGTTCACGTTCCTCGACGCCACGGGAGGCCCGTCGGGCTACGACGACGCGGAGCTCGCGACCTCCGGCTCGCAGTACATCTATCAAGATCAGGCTCAGCTCGGGTACCCGGTGTGGCAACACGCGCATCTCGACGATCTGATGCAGTTCAGCTACGAGGACTGGTCCGCCTGGGATCCTTGGGGCGCCGGGTACCCCGCGATGGCCACGTCGGCGGATGCGATCGATCTTCGCGTGCTCCATGGCAGCCACTGGTCGAGCGGCATCTACAGCCTCGGCCTGGAGGATCAGCAGGCAGCGGTCTCCGCGCTCCGGCGATGGGCCGGTCTCACCGCACAGGCCGCAGCGCCCGAGATCCAGCGCCCGCTCGCCTCGATGGCGTCGCAAGGTCCGAGCCTCGCGCTGCCCGCCGATCACTGAGGTTAGTGCTGGGCCCGACCGCCTCCGCCACCACTTGCCGCAGACGGGGCCCAGTCTCCGACCTGAGCCTCTGTGGGGGGCTGGCAAGAAACCCTGAACCCTTTTCGGGGACCTGAGGCTCCTTATCTGACCGAGCACAGGAGCACCATGACCCGTCTGCCAGCGATCAATCAGTTCGAGCACTTGAAAGCGATCCGGAACGAGTTCGACGGCGTGAAGGTGTTCTCGGCGACGAAGGCGCGCGACCGCGAGGCCCTCGGCGACGCGATCACGACCTGGATCGACCAGCACCCCGAGCGGCGGCTGGTCGACAAGATCGTGACGCAGTCCTCCGACTCCGAGTTTCACTGCCTGACGATCACCCTGTTCTATCGCCAGCTCAGGGTCTGACCGAGCCATGTCGATGGCGAAAGCTCATACATTCTTGAACCGTCCGTGGTGGACGATCGGGCAGGAAGTCCCGGGGTTCGTCACGCGCCGGATCAACGAGACGGCGACGCGCGGGCGGGCCGGGCTCCTCAACCTGATCTCGGCCGCGACGATCGTCATCCTGGTGTTTCGACCGGACCTCGACCCGGTCCCGTACGTGGGGACGTTCGTCGTCGCTGACATGCTCGCGGCGGCGATCTTCGGGCTCACGCCGCTCAGCCCGACCGGCGTGCTCGGCACGCTGCTGACGATGAGGATCGCGCCGGTGTGGAAGCCGTTTGCGCCCAAGCGCTTCGCCTGGCTCCTCGGGGCGAGCCTCGGCGTGACCTGCTTGACGATGCGGGCGCTGGGCGCGCCGACGAGCTGGATGATCGGCGTCGTCGGGGTGTGCTTCGCGCTGACCTGGTTCGAGTCGGTCCTCGGCTTCTGTGTCGGGTGCTGGCTCTACGGACGGCTTCGCGAGTGCGAGGACTGCGACGTGCCGTACCTGCGCAGCTGACCCGCGCTCGGCCGATTCTGATCTAGTCGTGATGTGCCGTGGTCAGCGTGGCGTAGAGCGCTGCCGCGCCGATGATCAGGAGCGAAGTGTCGAGCTGCGCGGTGATCATCACATCGCGCGCGCCGCCGAAGCCGAAGTGGGTGTCGACGCGGATGCCGTAGGGCACGTCGATCCCGAGGTCCTCCTCGGTGATCGGGCTCCGAAGTCCGACGAACACGCCGGCCACCGCCCCGTTGTCTCGGTCGCCCGTCGTGCCGGTCGTGCGGTGATAGAGCCCGAGCGATGGAGCGAGCCCGATGCGACCGAAGTACGAGACGTACGTGAGCCCGGCGCCGACGACGAGGTGGCCATTCGCGCCGATGACCTCGCCGAACGCGCCGACGCCGCGACCGAGGCCGTAGCGATCCCGCCACGCGAGGATCGCCTCGGGGCGCCCGCCGATCGCGAACCCCCCGTCGCCTTCATTCGTTCCGCCGACCAGCAGCGGCAAACTGAACAGCTTGCGCAGCGGATCACGCGGGCGCGGCTGTGACGGCGCCGGCGCCTCCGGCTTCGGAGCGAGGTCCCACGCATCGATCGCGGCGCGCAGCTCGCTGCGACCACCGACGTACGCATGCAGAAACTGCCGCGTGTGCGTCTCGACCAGGTGCATGCGCCATGGCCACGAGGTCTCGATCGCGGGATGTCGATGTGGCGTGCAGCCTCCGAGACGCAGATCGCACGATGTCGCGCCCGCGACGACGAGCGTGCGCTGAGCCGAGGCCTTCACCGTGTCGATCACGAGCGCGGGCGTCGTCGTCTGAGGGAGCGGTGCGCCGGTCTCGCTGACGAGAAACGCGATCACGCCCGCGAGCGGTGCGTTCGCGGCCTCTCGCCGCCGTGCGAGCTCGAGCACCGCGATGCCGCCCCAGCCGGAGCCCCACGCGCCAACCGCGCCCGATGGCCGGCAGTCGAGCCGGGCGGCCGCGAGCACCGCTTCGAGCCGCTCGACGTAGCTCTGGCCTTCGCGCGGCGGATCGACGACGATCACGACGAAGCCCGTCTCGGCCAGCCACGTCGACATCGTGACCTGAGCGAGCGGCTGATCGATGTCCGGCGCGACCAGGATCAGCGGCCGCGGCTCGGTCGAGCTCGGACACACCACGTCGTAGCGCACGCCGCGATCGGTGCGCTTCGTGATCGGTCGCTCCGGGTCACTCGCGTGCGCGAGCCGGCTCGCGGCGACGACCGCCAGGATGACGAGCGCCTTCATTTGCAGATGGTAGCGCATCGCCAGACGGCGCTCGCGGCCGTCCTCGCTCAGGACCTGGCAACGTTCGATCCGATCTTCCGCACGTGGGCGGGCGGACCCAGCCGCGACACCGCGACGGGATCTTGTTGCACCGGGGAGCCGCTGTTGGTACCCCACCCGCATGCGAACCACGATCTGTTTGGGCTTGCTGCTGGCGGCATGTGGCGGTGGGGGCAGCAGCGCTGATCTGGACGGCGGCGTGCAAGGGCAAGTAGATGCGCCTGGCAGCACCTGCACCAACTACACGCCCCCCTCGTTGCCCGACTCGCTGGTCATCCAGCAGGACGTGGTCGCCGCCGCGAAGCTCGAAGCGATGACGCATTTCTCGGTGACTGGAGATTCGACCTTCAACGATGCCGGCCAGATCACGCGCTTCGTGCACGACGAAACGGGCTCCGACAACGATTTCACGGTCAGCTTCACGTACACGAGCGACGGCAAGCTGTCGCGGGTGAGCATGGACGCAAGCACCAGCGCGAACGACGTCACCGATAGCCTCACGTACACCAGCACGGGCCAGCTCAGCCGGTGGAGCCATGACGCGAGCATCAGCGAGGATGACGTCACCGATAGCCTCACGTACACCAGCGCGGGTCAGCTCAGCCGGTGGAGCCACGACGCGAGTAACTCCGCGGATGACGTGACCGACTCCTTCACGTACACGAGCACCGGTCAGCTCAGCCGGTGGTCGCACGATGCGAGCGACTCGGTCGACGACGTGACCGAGACCTTCACGTACGACAGCTTCGACCGGCTGACCCGGTGGTCGCTCGATCGCAGCGGCGTGGATCTCGACTCGACGTTCACGTACGGCGACTGCGAACACTGATCGTCAGATCGCGATCGCGATCGACGGCCGATCAAGGGGCACCCGCTATGGTCCGTCATAGCGCTTGCTGCCGGGCACATCCTCGCGTGAAGTGCTGCCAGCTCTCAACCGGCGTTCGAGATCGTGAATGTCCAACGCGACGCCGATGACGAACGCGACGACCAAGATTCCGAACGCGAGCACGGCCGCGCCGAGCGCGGTACCGAGCTGTTGGCTGTTTCGCGCACCGAGCACGAGCAGACCCGCGAGGCCCGCGGCGCCGATGCGGACGAGATGGCCGCGGGTGAAGATGCGGCGCTGAGACACGATGTGACCGGACGCCGGGCCAACGATCCCCACGATCACTGCGATCACGAGCAAGTCCCAGCGGGCGGGCGTGCTCATGGCGGCCTGTGCGACCAAGGCGATCGGGAGGACGACCCCGATGGCGGTCAGCGCCCGCGCGGCCCGTGCGGCGCGCGCTGGTGATGGCAGCAACATCACCAGGCCGCCCAGGACCAACGCCACGAGGACCGCCACCTCCCGAGTGTACGCATGATCACACCCGGGGGGAGCGCGAGCTCGGCGATGAACAGCGCCATCGTGAACCCGATTTCAGCCACGGTCCCGATCACGACGATGCCGGCCCAGCTCACGTCGCTGGGGAACGAAGCCCAGCGAAGTTACGCGAGCGCGCGACCCTCACCGAAGTTGCATGGATCGCTGCGGTCGGCGCGAACCAATGAGCTCGCGATCGCGCACAATGCCGCATGGTCGAGCTGCTCTCCTCTCCCGAGGCCTGGCTGAGTCTTGCGACGCTGACCGCCCTCGAGATCGTCCTCGGCGTCGACAACATCGTCTTCATCGCGATCCTCTCGGGGCGACTGCCCGTGAGGCAGCGCGAGCGCGCGCGTAAGCTGGGACTCGCCGGTGCGTTCGTGTCGCGACTCGGCCTGCTCGCCACGATCTCGTGGATCGTCAAGCTCGATCAGCCGCTCTTCGAAGTCGCCGGCCAGGGCTTCTCGGGGAAGGCGCTGATCCTGCTCGGCGGCGGGGTGTTCCTGCTCTACAAGGCGACCAAGGAGATCCACCACAAGCTGGAGGCGGCCGATGGCGACGGCGCGACCGCGAAGGTCGGTGCCACGTTCGCTGCGGTGATCGCGCAGATCGTCGCGCTCGACGCGGTGTTCTCGATCGACAGCGTGATCACCGCCGTCGGCATGACCGAGTTCGTCAGCGTGATGGTGGCCGCGAACGTGATCGCGCTCGTCGTGATGCTGGTGCTCGGAAAGGGGATCAGCTCGTTCGTCGAGCGCCACCCGTCGGTCAAGGTGCTCGCGCTGTCGTTCCTGCTGATGATCGGCCTCGTGCTGGTCGCCGAAGGGTTCGGCGCGCACATCCCGAAGGGCTACGTCTAC
>JAGSPR010000184.1 GCA_018262455.1 Deltaproteobacteria bacterium
GAACCAGCTGCCGATGATCGTGACGCGCGGCGGCGAGTTCGCGGTGCCGGAGGTCTCGGCGATCGTGCTCGATCACATGCGCAACATCGCGGCGAGCCGGCTCGGACAGGAGGTGTCGCGAGCGGTGGTCACGGTGCCGGCGAGCTTCAACGACGCCCAGCGCTCGGCGACCGCCACCGCGGGCGCGATCGCCGGGCTCACGATCGTCCGCGTGCTCAACGAGCCCACCGCGGCCGCGCTCGCGTATGGCCACACGCGCAATCTTCGCGAGACGATCGCCGTCTACGACTTCGGAGGCGGCACGTTCGACATCACGATCCTCAAGCTCGCCGACCAGGTGTACGAAGTCCTCGGCACCTCGGGCGACACCTTCCTCGGTGGCGACGATCTGGACGAGCGGCTGGTCGACAAGATGGTCGACAAGTTCCTCGCCGAGAACCGCATCGACCTTCGCACCAACGAGGTCTCGATGATGCGGCTGCGTGCGGTCGCCGAGCAGACCAAGATCGAGCTGTCGCGCCGCTCGCGGGCGGTCGTTCGCGTCGACGAGATCGCCTACGGCCCCAATGGCGTGCCGCTGAACCTGATGATCGAGATCACGCGCGACGAGTTCGTCTCGCAGGTCGCCGACATCATCGACCGCACCTTCCCGGTCTGCCAGGAAGCGCTGTCGCTCGCGGGCCTCGACATCAGCGGGATCTCGGACATCATCCTCGTCGGTGGCACGACCAAGATCCCGTACGTCCGGGATCAGGTCAGCAAGTTCTTCGGCAAGGCGGCGCGCACCGACGTCAACCCCGAGGATGCCGTCGCGGTGGGGGCGTCGCTCCAGGCAAGCTCGCTCGAGAAGATCCTCGCGCGGCCGCGCGCGACCTCGCAACACGGCGCGGTGCAGGCCGTTCCGGTCGCCGAGGAGTCGGTCACCGACAGCTATCCCGATGTCGAAGAGCTCGTCGCCGACACCACGCTGTCGCGCACGCCACCGCCGGAACCGCGGCCTTCCGAGCCCAAGCCCGACACGTCGTACTCGGTCACGCGCGGCGGAGCCCGCGATCACTTCGCGACCAAGTCAGCGGTCGACGACCAGACCTCGCCGGCGGTTTCCACTGTCCCGCTCGCTCGACTCACCCGCTCGAACGTGGTGGCCCCACCGGCGCTCCCCGCCAAGACCTTGTTCGGGATGCCGCCGGCACCCGGGTCGAGCGCCGTTCCGACCTCCCGCGGCCTCGCCGCGCAGCCACCGGCCGTGCGCAGCGCTCCGCCGACGCCCGACGCCCGCCCGTTCGCGATCGACTTCGCGGTCGACACCTCGACCGAGGCCAGCACCTTGCGGGGCTCCGGCACCGACGACTTCGACGATCTCCTCCCCCTGGGGCCGAGCGCAGGGGTGGTGTCCCCGCGACCCTCCCCGATCGCGGCGGCGGGCGCGGCGGGCGCGAAGCCTTCCCCGGTCCTCCTCGAGGTCACCCCACGCAGCCTGGGGATCGGTACGGTCTCCGGCTTCTGCGAGGAGTTGATCCGCCGGAACTCGCGCATCCCCGCCGCGACGAAGCGGCTGTTCACCACCTCCCGCGATGGTCAGGCGATGGTTCGGATCGTCGTATGCCAGGGCGAATCTCGCCGGCTCGAGCAGAACGTCGTCATCGGCGACCTCGTGCTCCGGGGTCTCCCCCGCCGCCCACGGGGCGAGACCTCGATCGAGGTGGTCTTCTCGCTCGATACCTCGGGCATCTTGCAGGTCAGCGCACGCGACTCGCAGACCGGCACCGAACAGCACGCCTCGCTCGATCTGATCGGCGCGGTGCCGTCGCAGGACGTCGCCGCATCGCGCGATCGGCTCCAGCAGCTCCGACGCTAGGCCCGACCGCCCCCGCGACTACTCGCCGCCGGCGTCGGGATCCTCGGCCTTGGCCGGAGGCTTCTTCGTCGCACCGCGGGTCGTCGACTTCGCCTTGGTCTCCTTCGTGTCCTTCGGGCTGGCCGCCTTCGCGTCGGAGGCGGCGTCATCCCCGGCGCCACCCGCCGTCCCCCCGCCTGCGTCGCACCACGGCAGCTTGATCGACTTCTTCTCGACGAGGGTCTTGGCCTCGAGCACCGCGAGCTCGCCGAGCCGAGGACCGCGCAGCAGCACGAGCAGGTTCGTCTTGCCGGCGACCGCGTCGGCACCGACCAGGTGGGCGAAGTTCTTCGTCAGGAACTCCTTGCACTTCGGCGCGGCGGCCGCGTTGGTGTCCTTCCAGAACGCATCGAGCTCGGCGGGCTTGCAGGGCGCCTTGGCGACCTTGCGCACGATCTTGGCGCGTTTGCCGGTGTCGGCCTCGTAGGTGGTCACGGTCGAGAACCCTTGCTCGGCGATCGCGACCCGGGCCTTGTCGAGGGTCACGAACGAGCCACCGTGGGTCGACAGCGGCTTGGGATCCTTGCCGCCGAGTCCTTCGATCGGGCCGACCTGGGTCCCGTCGGTCTTGAACACCCAGACGCCCGAGGCCGCCGAGTCCTTGCCTTCGACGAAGACGACCTCGGAGATCCAGTGCAGCCCGGTCGGCTCGCCGGCGACTCCCTTGTCTCCGCGAACCGAGAACCCGCTGTCACGCGTCTTGCTCTCGGCGTCGAACAGATGGACGTCGTCGCCCGCAAGCACGGCGACCTTCTTGCCGTCCTGATTCCACGCGACATACGCGATGCCATCGGCCGGAGGCTTGGCGTCCTTGGGGAGGCAGTAGTCCCGCGCGCAGCCGCCTTCGAGCTTGACCGCGAAGCTGCGTCCCGGCTGCGGCGTCGCGGCTTGATAGGTCAAGTCCCCGCTGGCGAGATCGATCTTCCAGCACGCGATGAGGCCAAGCAGCCGCAGGCGATCGGTATCGTGTGCACAGACGATCGCATCGCTGCCGATCGCCGCGAGCTCGAGCTGGGGCGCATTGGGCTCCTTGAGCGCGGCCGGCAGGCACGAGGTCCCTTCGGGGATCAGCGCGAGGGCGGCGGCATGCCGTTTGGCCTCGCGGTCCGCGGGGGTCTCGGCCTTGGCGTTGGCCTTGGCGTCCCCCTTGCCCGACGGTTTTTTCGGAGTCTTCTTGCCGTCCCCTCCGCACGCGAGCAGGGCAACAGGAAGCAGGACGCGGACGATCACCCCAGCATGCCGAACCATGGCTTCGTTTGTACGATCGCTCCCCTACTGATACAAGGAGACGTGGCGCGCACTGCCTCGGTGGAGCGGAACACCAAGGAGACGCAGATCCGCGTCGACTTGGCACTCGACGGGACTGGAACCCGTTCGATCGACACCCCCGTGCCATTTCTCTCGCACATGCTCGAGGCGTTCGCGCGCCACGGCGTGTTCGATCTCGCCGTGCGCGCAACGGGAGATATCGAGATCGACGCCCACCACACCGTCGAGGACATCGGGCTCGTCCTCGGCAACGCGTTCGAGCAGGCGCTCGGCGACCGCGCCGGCATCGTCCGCTACGGCTCTGCCACCCTGCCGATGGACGAGGTGCTGGTCACCGTGGCCGTCGACTTCTGCGGCCGCCCCGCGTTCGTCTGGAAGGTCTCCGGGCTCGAGGGCAAGTGGATCGGAGACTTCGACTGCGAGCTCGCGAAGGAGTTCTTCGCAGCGTTCGCGACGCGCGCGCAGTGCAACCTCCACGTCCTGCTGCATCACGGCGGCAACGCGCACCACACGATCGAGTGCATCTTTAAGGCGTGCGCCCGAGCGTGTGATGCTGCCAGCCGCATCGATCCTCGGCTCGGAGGCGCGGTTCCGTCGACCAAGGGCACGTTGACGACATGATGGCCGCGCCGCCGACATGATCGCGATCGTCGATGTCTGTTCGGGAAACCTGCGCTCCGTCGAGCGCGCGCTCGCGCAGGTCGGAGCCCACTGCGTCGTCACCCGAGATCCCGAAGTCGTCCGACGTGCGGACAAGATCGTCGTGCCGGGACAGGGCGCCTTCGGGGTCTTCATGCGAGGACTGGTCGAGCGTGGACTGTCGGAGGTGCTGCGCGAGGCGATCGCGAGCGGCCGCCCGTACCTCGGGATCTGCCTCGGGCTGCAGGTGCTGTTCGACGACAGCGAGGAGTGCGAGCCGGGGGCCGATCCAGCGCCCCGGGTCTGCCCCGGGCTCGGGGTCCTGCGCGGCCGGGTGATGCGCCTGCGGCCCACCGACCCGCGCCTCAAGGTCCCGCACATGGGCTGGAACAGGATCGTGCCGACGGCAGGTCGGCCGCGCGATCCGATGCTCGCGGGCGTCGCCGACGATGCGTACGTCTACTTCGTGCACTCGTACCACGCGGTGCCCGAGGATCGCGCGCTCGTCGCGCTCGAGGCGCACCACGGCATCCCGATCACGGCGGCGATCCGCCAGGACCACCTGTTCGCCTGTCAGTTCCACCCCGAGAAGAGCCAGCACGTGGGCCTGCAGATCTTGCGTAACTTCGTCGAGGCCGGATGAAGCTGTTTCCCGCGATCGATCTGCTGGGAGGCCAGGCGGTCCGGCTCGAAGAGGGCCGGCGCGACCGCGCCACCGTGTTCCATGGCCGGCCCACCGAGCTGGTCGCCGAGCTCGCCCGCGATGGTGCCGATCGGCTCCACGTCGTCGATCTCGATGGCGCGTTCGGCGAGCCGCGCCAGCTCGAGCTGGTCGGTGCGATCGTGCGGGCGTCGCCGATCCCGGTCGAGGTGGGTGGCGGGATCCGAGATCGCGCCGCGATCGAGGCCTTGCTGGCGCTCGGCGCTGCGTTCGTGGTCCTCGGAACCGCGGCCGTCCGCTCGCCCGCGCTCGTCGAGGACGTCTGTCGTGCTCATCCGCACCGCGTGATCGTCGCCGTCGATGCGCGGGACGGCATCGTCGCCGTCGACGGCTGGACGCAGAGCGGCGGGATCACGGCGATCGAGCTCGGGCAGCGGGCAGCGGGCTGGGGCGCCGCGGCCCTGCTCTACACCGACATCGCACGAGATGGCCTCCACAGGGGCCCCAACGTGAGCGCCACCGTCGAGCTCGCGACGGCTGTTCCCTGTGAGGTCATCGCCTCTGGCGGCGTCGGCTCGCTCGACGATCTGCGCCGGCTTCGCGATGCCGGGATCGCCTCGGTGGTCGTCGGCCGCGCGCTCTATGATCGCCGGTTCACCGTGGCCGAGGCCACCGCCGTCGCCCACGAGGTCCGCGCGTGACCCTCACCCGCCGCATCATCCCGTGCCTCGACGTCAAGGATGGCCGGGTCGTGAAGGGCATCAACTTCCTCGCGCTGCGCGATGCCGGCGATCCGGTCGAGCAGGCCGCCGCGTACGACGCGCAGGGCGCCGACGAGATCTGCTACCTCGACATCTCCGCCTCGCCCGAGGGCCGGTCGACGCTGGTCGACGTCGTGGCGCGGACGGCCAACCAGGTGTTTGCTCCGCTGACCGTGGGCGGCGGCGTCCGCACGGTCGCGGATGCCGAGCGCTTGCTCGATGCGGGCGCCGACAAGATCGCGATGAACACCGCCGCGATCCGGACGCCCGAGCTGATCTCCGCGTGCGCAGCGCGGTTCGGCAACCAGGCGATCGTCGTCGCGATCGATGCCAAGCGGCGCGCTGGCGGGGGCTGGGAGGTGTTCAGCCATGGCGGCCGCACGCCCGAAGGGCTCGATGCCCTCGCGTGGTGTCGACGAGTGGCAGACCTCGGGGCGGGCGAGCTGCTGGTCACGAGCATGGATCGAGACGGCACCGGGCAGGGCTACGACACCGATCTCGTCACCGCCGTCGCGACCTCGGTCTCGATCCCGGTCATCGCCTCGGGCGGCGTCGGCGAGCTCGCGCACCTGGCCCACGGCCTCGAGGCCGGTGCCGATGCCGTGCTCGCCGCCTCGATCTTCCACTTCGGTCAGCACACGATCGGCGAGGCCAAGGCGTTCCTCGCAGCGCGCGGCCTCGACATCCGGCGTTGACCCTCGTCCTCGGAGGGATGCCAGGAGCGCCGACAATACTTAGGTGATCCGAGGATTTGACTTCGCGATCCGCGATGGCGAACGTAGCGGTGATGTCGAGCCTGTCGCCGCAGTACGACGATCGAGGGCTCGTACCGTGCATCGTCCAGGATGCCGAGACCGCCAGCGTCCTCATGCTCGCGTGGATGAACGCCGAGGCGCTGCACCTGACCCGCGAGACCGGCACGGTTCACTTCTGGTCGCGGTCGCGGCAGCGCCTGTGGAAGAAGGGCGAGACCTCTGGCAACACGCTGTCGCTGGTCGAGCTCCGCCTCGACTGCGACCGCGACGCGATCCTCGTGCGAGCGCGTCCGGCCGGGCCGACCTGCCACACCGGCGCGACGAGCTGCTTCTACACCCGGGACGATGGCAGCGAGGACGACGGCGTTCCCACGATGGCTTCGCAGATCCTGAACCGGCTCGACGCCATCCTCGCGGCACGACGAGACGCCGAGCCGGCTGCCGGTCAGAAGCCGAGCTACACCCGCTCGCTGCTCGACGCCGGGATGCCGAAGATCCTGGCGAAGATCGCCGAGGAGCACGGCGAGCTCGCGGCCGAGCTACCCGACGGAGCCGATCCGAAGGTCGTCCACGAGACCGCGGATCTGGTGTTTCACGTGATGGTCGGCCTCACGGCGCGCCGGATCCCGATCACGGCCGTGCTCGACGAGCTGGCCCGGCGCTTCGGCATCAGTGGCCACGACGAGAAGGCCTCGCGCAAGTGAGCCCAGGTTGATCGTCTCTGGCGGACCGGACGGCGGGATGATCGACCTGCTCGCACCCGGAGGGGGGCTCGAGCGCGCGATCCCGCACTACGAAGATCGTGCCGAGCAACGGGCGATGTCGGAGGCGGTCGCCCGTGCCCTCGGCGGCGAGCGGCCGTTGATCGTCGAGGCTGGCACCGGCACCGGCAAGACGCTCGCGTACCTCATTCCCGCGCTGCAATCCGGCAAGCGGATCGTGGTCTCGACCGGCACGCGTGCGTTGCAAGATCAGATCGCCCGTCACGATATCCCGCTGCTGCGCTCGATCCTGCCGCGACCGTTCTCGGCGGTCGTGCTCAAGGGAGTCGCGAACTACGTGTGCAAACGGAAGCTCGCCGAGCTCGTGGCACGCACGCAGCTGGCAGCCTCCCACAAGGGGGACCCTCCCCGCGAGGTGACGCCGATCCTTGCTGCGATGCGGACCGGCGTTGATCGATCCGGCTCGGGCCCCACGTCCGGGACGCGCGACGCCGTCTCGCTGGCCGCGCTCGACGATTGGTCATCGTTCACCGAAACCGGTGACCGCGCGGAGGTCGAGTGGCTCTCCGAGGCTGCCCCGTTGTGGTCCGAGGTGACGACCACGACGGACGCGCGCATCGGTCCGAGGTGTCCGCACTTCGAGCGTTGCTTCATCACCCAGGCCCGCCGCCTCGCCGAGCACGCGCAGCTGATCCTGGTCAACCACCACCTCTACTTCGCCGATCGCGCGATCCGCGCCGCGCATCCCGGCGCGAAGGTGTTGCCAGACCACGATGCCGTCATCTTCGACGAAGCGCACCAGCTGGAGGACGTTGCCACCGAGCACTTCGGCGCCCGGGTCTCGACCCACAAGCTGGGCGAGCTCGTCCGCGATGCCCACCTCGCGCTCGCGAACATGCCGCTGTGGACCGGCCGGGCGAGCGTCGATCTGATCCACACCGTCGAGCGCACCGGGATCACGCTGTTCTCGCTGCTCCGCAGCGCGCTTGCCGCCAGTGACGAGCCCGGTCGGATGCCGCTGCCCGTGGGCCTGTTCGAGCAGCCCGAGCGCCAGACCGCATGGTTTCGGCTCGATACCGCGCTCGAGGAGCTCGCTCGCGTGGCCGAGGCCGAGGGCGAGCCGTCCCCCGACGATGCCGAGCACGCTGACGGCCAGACCGGATCACGGGCCTCGCTGACCGGGCTCGCACGGCGCGCGCGCGAGCTTCGCGATGACCTCGCGACGATCGCCGAGCAGCGCCAGAAGAGCCACGTCTACTGGGGCGAGGTCCGCTCCGCCGGCACGTTCCTCAGTGCCTCGCCGATCGACGTCGCCGACCTGATGCGACGCCATATCGTCAAGGCCGGGCCCACGCCGGTGTTCACGTCGGCGACGCTCACCGCCGCGGGCGACTTCGCGTACAGCCGGAAGCGCCTCGGGCTCGAGGACGCCGACGAGCTTTCCGTCAGCTCGCCGTTCGACTACGCGCGCCAGGCGATGCTCTATGTCCCACGTGACCTGCCCTCGGTCGCGGACGGGTTTTCGGAACAGGCGGCAGAGCGGACGCGCGAGTTGCTCGCGATCACGGCCGGCCGAGCGTTCCTGCTGTTCACCAGCCATCGCGGATTGCGCGAGGCGGCGACCCGGCTCGCCGGGCTTCCGTTCCCGCGGCTCGTCCAGGGCGAGGCCCCTCGGGCGTCGCTGATCGACCGATTTCGGGCCACCCCGAATGCCGTGCTGTTCGGCACGAGCTCGTTCTGGGAGGGCGTGGACGTGCCTGGCGATGCGCTGTCGCTCGTCGTGATCGACAAGCTGCCGTTCTCGCCGCACACCGATCCGTTGATCGCGGCGCGGATGCAGGCGTGCGCCGCGACCGGCGCGGATCCGTTCGCACAGATCCAGCTCCCGGCGGCTGCGATCGCGCTCAAGCAGGGCTTCGGCCGGCTGATCCGGCGACGGGACGATCGCGGCATCGTGGCCATCCTCGACGGCCGCATCGTCACGCGTGCCTACGGCCGCGTGTTTCTCGACACGCTGCCCGCCGGCCTACCTCGCACCTCCTCGGTCGAACAGGTGCGCCGGTGGTGGAACATGGCAAGTTGACCGCATGGCCGGGCTGGCGTCGACGCTCCTGCTCGTTGGCCTCGGGTTCGCCGCAGGTAGCATTCCCTTCGGGGTGGTCGTCGCGCGCCGGCGGGGCATCGATATCCGCACGCACGGCAGCGGCAACATCGGCGCGACCAACGTGACCCGAGTCATCGGCGTGGTCCCCGGGCTCATGGTGCTCGTGCTCGATGCCACGAAAGGTGCGCTCCCGGTCGCGATCGCGCTGCACTACTCCGGGGAGCCATGGGCCGTCGCGGCCACCGGGTTCGCCGCGACCGCCGGGCATTGCTTCTCGCCGTTGCTTGGCTGGCGAGGCGGCAAGGGTGTCGCGACCGCGTTCGGCGTGTTCCTGGTGCTGGTCCCCAGGCTCGTCGTCGTCTCGTTGATCGTGTTCGTCATCGTGTTGCGGCTCACGCGGGTGCCGGCGCTTGGCTCGCTGGCCGGGATGCTCGCGATCAGCGCGATCCTCGTCGCGCGCGGAGACCTGCCCGGCGCCGCGCTGTCATGCGCGACCTTGGTGCTGATGTTCTATACCCACCGCACGAACCTCGCGCAGCTGGGCAAGCCACGCTGACTCACCAGGCGTCGGCGAGCTGCTCGACGTGCTGAGCGGGGTCTTGCCGGATCCGCTCGAGCAGGGCGCCGGCGACCCCGGCGGCGGGGATCACGAAGGCTTCGCCGAGCAGCACCACCAGCGGCTCGAGCGCGAACCGGCGCTCGGCGAGGCGCGGATGAGGCACCTCGAGCCCGGGGGCCTGGATCACGCGGCTCCCCCATACGAGCACGTCCAGATCGATCATCCGCGGCCCCCACCGAGCTTCGGCGGAGCGCGTGCGCCCGAGCAGCTGTTCGAGCGCGAGCAGGGTCGCGATCAGCGCCTCGGGCTGCTGGTCCGCGATGTCCACCCGCACCGCGGTGTTCAGGTACGCCGGCTGGGCGGGCCCGATCGGTGCGGTCCGGTAGAGCGGCGCGGCACGCAGGTCTCCGAGCCGCGCCAGCGCCACGCGCGCGCGCCGGAAGCGCTCGACGATCTGGGCCTCGCCACCCAGGTTGCCACCGAGCCCGATCACGACGGGCTCCGCGAGCGTGCTCACGGTCGGGCGATCACCGAGCTGTGGAGGATCCCGATCCCTTCGATCTCGACCTCGACCTCATCGCCGACCGCCATGTTCCCCACGCCGGCGGGCGTGCCGGTCGAGATGACGTCACCGACCTCGAGCGTCATGTGCGCGCTGACGAACGCGATCAGCGTCGCCACGTCGAAGATGAGATCCGAGGTGGACGAGTCCTGGCGCACCACGCCGTTGACGCGCGTCGTGATCCGCAGGTTCGCAGGATCGAGACCCGCGACGATCCGCGGGCCCAGCGGACAGAACGTGTCGAACCCCTTCGCGCGGGCCCACTGGCCATCTCGCTTCTGCAGGTCGCGAACGCTGACATCGTTGACGCACGTGAATCCCATGACCGCGTCGAGCGCCTGGTCGCGGCTGATCGCCCGGATCCGCCGCCCGATCACCACCCCGAGCTCGCCCTCGTGGTCGACTCGCTCGTACCCGGACGGCCGCTCGATCTGGCCCCGGTCCGGGAGCAGGGCCGAGCTTGGCTTCAAAAACATCAGGGGCTCCTCGGGCGGAACCTTGCCCATCTCGAGGGCATGCGCCCGGTAATTGACGCCGATGCCAATGATCTTGCTGGGAACCAGGTCGATCTCCTCCACCTTGGCGCCCCGCACGAGTGCGATCCTCATGGGCGGAAAGGTAGGACAGCTCCCAGGGCCCTGTCATTGATCGCGTGCGTTGGGACCCGTACAATTTACGGAAATGGGCCGGGCTCCCAACTCTGGAGCACCTGGGCGCGTCTCCGCGCACGTGGTGCCAAAGTCGCCTTCGCCCGTTTCGGACGAAGAGGACGAGAAGACCACGCTCGAATCGGGCTGGGAGGAAGAAGCCTCCACCACGGTCGAGCAGGGTGAGGAAGCCGAAAAGATTCGAGCGCTCGCGGCGGACGCGCAGCGGATTCGCAACACCGGCACGCACGTCACGTCGACCAACGAGCACGCCACGGTCGTCGAAGACCACACCGTCGATGAGCAGCACGCAAATGCGCCCATCTCGATCATCACGCCCCAGGCGGTGAGCGCCAGGCTCGTGGTGACGCAAGGCAATGACTCGGGGCAGGCGATCGAGATCACCCCGGGCAAGAGCTACACGATCGGGCGCGCCATCGATAACGACGTCGTGCTCACCGACATCGCCGTGTCGCGCAAGCACTTCGATCTCAGGCACGAGGACGGCTCGTGGATCGTCGCCGATCGCGGGAGCGGCAACGGCACCGTCGTCAACGGCAACGTCGAGGACCAGCCGTTCATGCTGGCCAACGGCGACACGATCGAGATCGGAAACACGAGCTTCCGGTTCGATCATCCGAACGGCTTCGCGCGTGCGCAGCCTCCGCAGCCCGCCACCTACGACGTCGCGCTCGACGAAGACGAGCCTTCGACGGTCGCCGGCAAGTTCGTCCGCGACGACATCATCACACCCGCACACCTGCCGGCCCCACACCTCCAGCCGAAGCCGGGCTCCCCTGCCCCGCTGCCGAGAGCCCGTCCGGTGTCGGCTGCGCCCATGGCGAAGGCCCCCGCCTCGGCCTATCCCGCCGGCTCGTCGGGCTCGATGACCGCGGCGATGCCATCCACGGTCTCCCCTGCCCACAACCTGCAGGTCCCGGCGCCGGGTCCGTATCCGCACCACGCGATGGCGCAGCTCCAGCAGCCGCTCTCGGCGATGGCGCCGATGGGACAGCCGATGCCCGTGCCGCGCATGGCCCTCGGCTCGAATCAGCCGACCCTGCTCGGCGTCAACCACCTGCCCGAGGCCATGCAGAACGGCATGCCGGCGCCGAGCCATGGTCCAGGACGGCCGATGCAGCCGGCGCAGCCGATGCCGTTCACGTATCCAAGCCTCAACGATCCCGCGCGCCCTCCGCACGCCCCGATGATGATCGTGGCGAATCACCAGCGCCGCGACGCCACCTCCACCGCGCTCGTGCCGGCCACGCCGTACGCCGGCATCCCGATGCTGTCGCGACCGCCTGCGGCCTATGTCTCGCCGCAGCTCTCCCGGCGCGCGAAGCTGATCCTGGCAGCGACCGGCCTGAGCTTGCTCGCCGCGATCGCCACCATCGCGATCGTCAAGGGCTCATCGAGCTCCCATCGGAAGTCGCAGGACCCGCTCATCGACGAGATCAAGCCGTCGAATCCGGTGGTTCCGCCGAGCGATCCCACGCTCGAGTCCAAGGCGGTCAAGAGCGAGCCCAAGAAGCTCGAGCCCACCATCGTCGAGCCCAAGAAGCTCGAGCCCACCATCGTCGAGCCCAAGATCGCCATCACCGATCCTTCCAAGAGCGAGCCCAAGAAGCTCGAGCCGACGA
>JAGSPR010000480.1 GCA_018262455.1 Deltaproteobacteria bacterium
TACGAGCCGACCGGCGAGGTGCTCGGCGCGCCGTTCTATCTGATGGAGCGCCGGTGCGGCGTGATCCTGCGCCGGCAGCTCCCCGCCGAGATCGCCGCCGATCCCACCCAGCTCCGGCGCGTGTGCGAGCTGCTGGTCGATGCCCTCGTGGACCTCCACGCGGTCGACTACGTCGCGGCCGGGCTCGGCGACTTCGGCAAGCCCGCGGGCTACATCGAGCGCCAGGTCACGGGCTGGACCGAGCGCTACACCGGCTCGCAGACCGACGAGATCCCCGCGGTCACCGAGATCGCCGCGTGGCTCGCGTCGCATCGGCCGGCAGACGGCGCGCCCGCGCTGATCCACAACGACTTCAAGTTCGACAACGTGATCTTCGATCCGCAGCTCGGCTCGATCACCGGCGTGCTCGACTGGGAGATGGCGACCGTGGGAGACCCGCTGATGGACCTCGGCACGTCGCTGTCGTACTGGACGCAGGCGAGCGATCCCGCGATCTTCCACCAGCTCCCGTTCGGCCCCACGGCGCAGGTCGGCATGATGACGCGCGAGGAGGTCGCGCGGCGTTACCTCGAGCGATCGGGACGGACGACGTCGGACCTGGTGTTCTTCTACGCGTTCGGGCTGCTCAAGACCGCGGTGATCGCGCAGCAGATCTACTACCGGTTCGCGAACGGCCTGACGAAGGATCCGCGGTTCGGGGCGATGATCCTCGGCGTGCGGCTGCTGTCGGAGCAGGCGCGCAGCGCGATCGATCGCAACGCGATCTGATCGGTGCGACCTGGCTGGGTCGCCGGCTAGGTCTGATCGGCCGAATTCTGCCGCCGGAACGCCTCTTCGAGGTTGTCGTCGTCGGAGGTGAACTTCAAGATCGTGGTCTCGCCCACCTGGATCTTGTCGCCGTCGCGCAGGCGCTCGCGCACGATGCGTCGCCCGTTCACGTAGGTGCCGTTGCTCGACTGCAGATCCTCGATGTACGCCTCGCCTTCGACGAGGAACAGCCGGCAGTGTTTGCGCGACATGGCCATCTCTTCCTTGACGATGCGAACGTCGGCCTCGCCGCCGCGACCCAGGATCATCGGTTCGGTCAACGGGATCAGCTTGCCCGCCAGCGTTCCGGCGATCACGATCAGATAGGCTCGATCGGTCGACAGCAGCCCCAGCTTCTGAGCGTTCGCCCCCATCACCGTCGCGTCGTCATCCATGTCGGCATCCATGGCGCGCATCCTACCTCCAGTTCCTACCGGATCTCGAGCTTCCAGGCGCCGTGCTCGGTGTCCTCACGGACCTCTACCCGGGGTTGGCCGTCGCGGAAGATCAGCACGCGCTTGTCGTCGTCCTCGCCCGAGCGAGGCACGCCCCACTTGTGCGTGAACAGCTCGAGCAGGGTGTCGCGGGCCTCGGGGTGGGCCTTGAACGGGATCGAGAACGCGAGCTCGCGGACGCGGCCGCCGGCGACGTCGAGCGAGACCCGCGTGGCGGTGCGTTCCCATTCGGTGGGGAGCAGGGTGACCACGAGGTCGCCTCGGCCCTGCACGGTGACGTCTTCCTTGAAGATGCGCTTGACCTCGTCGACCGTCATGCCGAGGACGGGCACGGCATCGACGACGTCCGGCTGCTCGCCGAACAGCTGCGCGGCGGGGATGAAGTTGTCGAACGCGAGGTCGTGGCTGTAGCCGAGGGCGGGGCGCAGGATGGCACGCCAGCCGGTGGTGGGGTCGGGCCACGACAGGACGGTCTTGCCGACCGGCTCGATCGCGGTCAGCCCCGCGCCCCAGGACTCGATGATCAGGTCCTCGGCGTGCGGCGGCAGGTTGATGTAGATCGCGCGCACGGTGCCGAGCTTGTCGTCGAGCGCGACGAACTCGCGGACGCCGTCGACCCCGGTCGCGATCCCGGCGCGGACATCGACGGGGCCGGGCGCGAGCTTGCGGGCATCGGCGATCTTCATGCCGACGCGGAGCTTGACGAGGTCGCCCGGCGGGACGACGTGGGCGCCGAAAAACTCGGCAGTGAGCACGTGATAGGGGACGTATTCGACGATGCAGTTGCGCTCGAGACAGTCGAGCTTGACCTTCCAGCCCGTGGTGTCGCTCGCCCACGTGACCTCGGGCTGACCGAGCGAGTCGCGCGTGATCTGGGGCTCGCCCCACACGCTGGTCAGGAGCTCGCGCACGTTGCGTTTCGAGATCACCGCCACCATGCTCGCGACGGTGCCGGAGTCGACCCGAACCTCGAGCCTGACGTCGCTGACCCCGGAGTCGAGCACGAGCTGATCGCGCACGGCCCCCGGATCCTCGCGGAGTGCCGGGACCAGGCGCCGGGCCTCCGCGACGCTCATGCCCGGCTGCACCTTCGCGAGCCCGCGCGGCGGCTCGACCTGGGGGCCGAAGAACTCGGTCGTGGCCGCCGGCGCCGAGCCGCACGCCGCGCCCGCCATCGCCAGGGCCACGGGGGCCAGGGCCGCGAACGCGCCGCGCGGGAACAACCGGTGCACGCTGCATTCTTGCCGGGACTCGCCGAAGCTACAAGCCGGGACAGGCTCTCGCGAGCGGATCGCGGGCGCGTCCGCCACACCCGTGCGGCAGCAGCGCACGCACCGCGTCATCAGAGGTCGACTGACCACGAGTGCGTCCCAGCGCAAGGCGGTGGTACGGTCCAGCCGTGCAAGGAAGTTTCGCGCTCACCCCCGGCAAGCGCGTCCTCTACCTCACCAAGGATCCCGAGCGGATCCGCCAGCAACTCGCCGGCACCTTGACGCTGACGATGGCGGAGCTGGCTGCGGACGAGCTGCTCGACGACATCAACACCGATGCGATGACGCCGGCCTGGGTCTGCTTCGACTTCGATCCCGCGGACATCGCGAACAATGCGTATGCTGGGCTCACGGTCGGTGGCGAGCGGCTGATCCCGCCGAACGCGCTGCGCGAGGGCAACTTCGAGGTGATCGTCGCCGGCGCGCAGAAGGGCGTCGGCTCGAGCCGCGAGACCGCCGCGCAGTGCGAGGTGTTCTCGGGCAGCAAGCTCGCGATCGCGTCCTCGTTCGCGCCGATCCACGAGCGCAACAACATCAACATCGGCCAGCTGATGGGCGACCACGCGATGCTGCGCCGGCTCGAGACAGGCGAGCGCATCCCGCTCGCCGAGTTCACGCGCGGTCACGATGCGATCACGGCCCTGATCATCGAGAACGGCGGCCTGTTGCCGTTCTGTGCGGGGCTCGCGAAGCAGGAGATCCACGTGCCGGTCACTGGCACGGGGCCACGCCCGATGAACCTCACCGAGAAGATCCTCGCGGCGAAGCTGTTCTCACCTGACAGCTCTCCAGCGCTGCCCGCGGACAGCGCTGCGCGGCGGCCACAGCGCTACGTCCAGCCCGGCGACGCGGTGCTGGTCAAGGTCGACGCCGGCTACTCGCACGAGTTCACGACCGCTCAGGTCGACTTCTTCCTCAAGAACGAATACGGCGCCGACTACAAGCTGCCGGATCCGTCGAGGTTCGCGGTGTTCGAGGACCACCTGATCTACGCGACCGGCGTCGCCTCGATGGCCAAGTTCGCCGGCAAGATCGAGCTGCTGCGCGAGCTCCAGCGCGCGTTCGCGACCCGGACCGGCGTGCGCAACTACAGCGCGGTCGACGGGGTCTCACCGGGCATCTGCCACCAGGTCGCGCGCGAGCAGTTCATCGATCCCGGCGACTTCGTGCAGGCCACCGACAGCCACACGTGCATGGGTGGCGCCTCGGGTGCGCTCGCCTGGGGTGTCGGCGCGACCGAGTACGCCGCGCTCGCGTACTGGGGATTCACGCCGCTCGCGGTGCCGGAGTCGATCCGGTTCGAGCTGACCGGCCGGCTGCAGCCGAGCGTGACCGCGAAGGACGTGATGCTCCACATCCTCGCGACCTACGCGAAACGCGAGGACACGCTCAACCGCGTGATGGAGTTCGGCGGCGAGGGCCTGTTCGCGCTGTCGCCCGACGAGCGCGCCACGCTCGCGAACATGGCGACCGAGTGCTCGGCGCGCGGCGCCATCATGGAGGTCGACGACACGATGCTGCGCTGGATCGCCAGCCACCGCTCCGACGACACGAGCCAGGCGCGAGGACAGACGATCGACAGGCTCCGCGCGAAGGTCGTGACGCCGGATCCAGGGGCCCAGTACGCGGGTGGCGTCCATCGCATCGATCTCGCCACGATCGAGCCGATGGTCGCGACTCCCGGTGATCCCGATCGCGGCATCGCGAGCGATCCGAAGAACGGCGCGCTGATCGACGAGATCGGGCACGTCAAGATCGACATCGCCTACGGCGGGTCATGTACCGCGGGCAAGCGCGACGACATGGACATGTACGCGCGCGTGCTGGCCGATGCCGAGCGTGCCGGCAAGCGGGTCGCCGGCGGGGTGCGGTTCTACCTCCAGTTCGGATCGCACGACGTCGAGCTCTACGCCAAGCAGCGCGGCTACACCGAGCTGTTCGCGCGCATGGGCGTCGAGATGATCAAGCCCGGCTGCGGTGCCTGCATCGGCTGCGGACCTGGGGTCTCCGAGCGCGGCGATCAAGTCACGGTGTCGGCGATCAACCGCAACTACAAGGGCCGCTCGGGCCCGGGGCGCCTGTACCTGGCGTCTCCACTCACGGTGGCCGCCTCGGCCGTCGAGGGCGAGATCGTCGACTACCAGGCAGGCATGTTCACGCAGCCCGCCCAGTCCAGCTCGAAGCCGTAGGGGCGTAGGTCCAGACGCGATGGCAAAGTCTCCGTCCGCTCGCAACACCGGGGCGAAGGTCAAGGCGAAGCCCACGCCCAGGGCGAAGCCCAAGGCCAAGGCCAAGCCGAAGCCCAAGGCCAAGCAGAAGCCC
>JAGSPR010000185.1 GCA_018262455.1 Deltaproteobacteria bacterium
CACGCGCGGCCGGGCTGCCAGCCGGCGGCACGAACCGGCCCTTGGCACAGGTCTCGATGAGGTACTCGAGGATGGCGCCTGACTCGGCGAGCGTCGCGTTGCCGTCTACAAGGACGGGCGACTTGCCGAGCGGATGGATCGCCTGGAGCGACTTCGGCGCGAGCATCGTCTTGGGATCGCGTTCGTACTTCACGATCTCGTACGGCTGCTCGAGCTCTTCGAGCAGCCACAGCACGCGCTGCGATCGCGAGTTGTTGAGATGATGAATGGTGATCACGAACGCGCTGTATCACATTGGTCAGAGAGCGGTCGCGATCGCTTGCCTACCCCGCAGGTGCGATCGAGGATGCCGTCATGAGAGGTCTGATACTCGGGGTGATGCTGGGTGCCACAGGGTGCTCCCTGTTCACGGTCAAGGAGCAGCCGTTTCCGGCGCTCGAGATCCAGGCCAAGCGCCCGCCGCCGGGGCCCGATCGCGTGGTGCTGTTGCCATCGACGATCGTGATCTCGGACAAGGTGCAGTTCGAGCTCGGCAAGGCCGACGTGCTGCCGATCTCGCATTCGTTGCTGGACGAGGTCGTGAAGGTGATGAAGGACAACCCGCAGATCGAGCAGGTCCAGATCGAAGGCCACACCGATGCGACGGGCTCCGCGGACATCAACAAGAAGCTGTCGCAGCAACGCGCCGAGTCAGTGATGAAATACGTCACCAGCAAGGGCATCAACGCCAAGCGGCTCGTCGCCAAGGGTTTTGGCCCCGAGGTCCCGATCGCGAGCAACGACGATGCAGCCGGTCAGGAGATGAACCGGCGCGTCGAGTTCAACATCGTGAAGCAGGGTCCGATCAAGACCATCGTGAAGGACCAGTAGCCATGACCAAGCTCATCGCATCGTCGATCGTCATCGCGACCCTGGTCGCGGGCGCCGGCTGCAAGACCGGCAGCCCCGAGGTCCGCAAGAGCATCATCGCCCAGATGCAGACCACCAAGCCGCGGCTCGATGGCTGCTACCAGATCGCGCTCGCCCGCAACCGCAAGCTGCCCAACGGGATGATCACCGTCGAGCTGATCGCCGAGGCCGGCACGGGCCGATTCAAGAACGTGCTGATCCGACGCGACGAGATCCAGGATCCGCAGGTCCGCCAGTGCGTGATCACCGAGGTCGGCCGCCTCAAGCTCGACAAGCCACCCAGCTCCAACACGCAGATCCCCTACGCGTTCCGATTCACGGCCGTGAACTGATGGCAGCCAAGGTCCCTACCCGCTCGGTGACCCACGAGGACCTCGAGCTGCGTCGCCTGTCGTCGATGGGGCTCGAGCTCGAGGAGATCGCCGAGGGCGACGTGGTCGCGCTGAGGCCGATGATGGAGCTGGCCGAGGACCGCGGGCGTCCGACGAGCCACTACCTCGCCGCGATCCCGCTCGCCACCGAGCTGCGCGTCGACTCCGGTCCCGCGCCCGTGACCGTCCGGGTATGCGCCGGGACCTGCCAGCGCTGGGGCGCGCTCGACCTGCTCGATCACCTCGTCGCGCGCTGGGAAAAGACCCCCAACTTCGCGATCACGCCGGTGACCTGTCTCGACCGCTGCGACCTCGCCCCCGCCTGCGAGGTCCACGGCGCCCACGGCGTGCTCGTGCTCGCGCCGTCGACCGCGGCCTCGCTCGATGAGGCGCTCGACGGCCTCACGACTGCGTAGCCGCCCTGCCGGCCCTCGGCCCCCCCCCGCAACGGGGGACCCTCGTCGCAGCGGGGCGTCGCACGTGTCGCAGTGTCTCAACGATCCGCAGCAGTCCGCAGGCTGGCCCTCGCACGGGGTTGGCGCTAGCCTCGCGTGACGTGCTGCGCCTCTCCAAGGTCAACAAGTACTACCGGGTCGGCACGCACAGCCTGCACGTGCTGCGCGACATCGACGTCGAAGTCGCGGACGGCGAGTTCGTCGCGATCATGGGCGCGTCCGGATCGGGCAAGTCCACGCTACTCAACATCCTCGGCATCCTCGACGAGTACGACTCGGGCGAGTACTGGCTGGGCGACACGCTGATCCGATCGCTCAGCGAGAGCCGCGCGGCCCATTACAGGAACCGGTTCATCGGGTTCGTGTTCCAGTCGTTCAACCTGCTGCCGTTCAAGACCGCGCTCGAGAACGTCGCGCTGCCGCTGTATTACCAGGGCGTCACGCGTCGCAAGCGCAACCAGATCGCAGGGCAGTACCTCGAACGCGTCGGGCTGCGCGACTGGGCCGACCACCTGCCTTCCGAGATGTCGGGCGGTCAGAAGCAGCGTGTCGCGATCGCGCGCGCGCTGATCGGCAAGCCTCGGCTGATCCTCGCCGACGAGCCGACCGGCGCGCTCGACAGCGAGACCAGCAAGCAGATCATGGATCTGCTCTCGGAGATCCACCAGACCGGGATCACCGTGCTCGTCGTGACCCACGATTCAGAGGTCGCCGCGCGGACCCAGCGCACGATCCGGCTGCGCGACGGCAAGGTGATGACCGCGCACGAGCTAGCCGTCAGCGCGAGCCACCCCGGCATGGCGGCGGCGACTTGATGCCGACGAGCGAGTCCAGGAGCTCGGTGCGCGCCTCGGCGCGGAGGCGTCTCCAGTGCTGATCCCGCTGCTCAAGCTGATCGGGATCCTCGCAGGACTGGCGATCGTGGTCGGCGTCGTGGTCGGCCTCGTGCTCCTGGTGATCGCGCTGGTCAACATGGCCTGGGTCACGGTCATGCAGTGGCGAGATCTCGTCTCGTTCGATCGCTGGACCGAGGTGCTCGTCACGATCGGTCGCAGCAAGCTGAGGACCGCGCTGACGACGATCAGCGTGGCGTGGGGCATCTTCGTGCTGGTCTTCCTGCTCGGGCTCGGCAATGGGCTCGATAACGGCATGCGGCACGAGTTCGCCCGCGACGCGACCAACGGGGTCTGGGTCCAAGCCAACAAGACCTCGGTCGCCCACGATGGCTACGACGTCGGTCGCCGCATCACGTTCGACAACCGCGACTTCGACCGCGCCCAGAAGATAGCGGGTATCGACCACATCTCGGGCCAGTACTTCATCCGCGGGAACCGCTACGGCGGGATGATGACGAAGCGGGGGGGCAAGGCCAACTCGTTCGAGATCGACGCCGTGCATCCCGACGCGATCTACCTCGCCACGCACACGATCGTGGCAGGCCGGTTCTTGACCGCCAGCGACATCATGCAGCGCCGCAAGTCGGTCGTGGTCGGCCAGCCCGTCGTCCAGTTCCTGTTTGGCCCCGGCGAGGATCCGATCGGCGAGTGGATCGAGGTCGCAGGCGTGCCGTTCCAGATCGTCGGCGTGTTCACCGATCCGGGGGGCGCCGAGCAAGAGCGCAAGATGTACATCCCGGTGACCACCGCCCAGCTCGCATTCAACGGCGCGGATCGCCTCGGCATGCTCGAGTTCACCGTCGGCGACGCCGGGCCCGCCGAGACCCAGCTGATCATCGATCAGGTCGTCGGCCAGCTGGCGGAGCGCCACCAGTTCGATTCGACCGATCGCCAGGCGGTGCGAGTCCACAACAACGTCGAGCAGTTCCAGCGGTTCAAGATGATGTTCTGGATGATCTCGATCTTCGTGATGGTGATCGGGTTTGGCACGCTCGCCGCAGGCGTCGTCGGGGTGTCGAACATCATGATGATCGCGGTCAAGGAGCGCACCAAGGAGATCGGCGTGCGCAAGGCGCTCGGGGCCACCCCGCGATCGATCGTGTTCATGATCATCCAGGAGGCGGTGTTCCTGACCGGGATCTCCGGCCTGCTCGGACTGTCGGCGGGCGTCCTGGCCCTCGAGATCACGAACTGGCTCGCCACCACCGACTTCATCCGCGATCCGTCGATTGACCTCCGGGTCGGCGTCGGCGCGGCCCTGTTCCTCGTTGCGGCCGGCGCCCTCGCCGGCTTCTTCCCGGCGCGCAGCGCGGCCAAGGTCAACCCGATCCACGCGTTGCGAGATCAGTGAGGCGTCCTGCCCATGTTCGACCTCGATAAGTGGAAAGAGATCTGGGCGACCCTCCGTAGCAACAAGCTGCGAACGTTTCTCACCGCGTTCGGAGTGTTCTGGGGAATCCTGATGTTGATGCTGATGCTGTCGTTCGGCTCGAGCATCCAGACCGGGATGCAGCGCCAGATGAGCGGCATGGCCACGAACCTGTTGTTCGTGTGGGGCCAGCAGACATCGGAAAGCTACGACGGCCTCCCGCCCGGACGCCAGGTCGCGTTCAACATCGATGACATCGAGCTACTTCGCAAGCTGAAGACGATCGAGTGGCTCGCCCCGCGCCTCCAGCTGGGCGGGTGGATGAACAACTTCACAGTCAGCTACGAGAGCAAGGTTGGCTCGTTCACCGTGATGGGCGACTACCCCGAGCTCAAGCACATCGTGGCATTCCAGTACGAGGCGGGGCGGTTCATCAACGAGCGAGACATCGCCGAGCAGCGCAAGGTGGCCGTGATCGGGGCCGCCGTCCGCGATCAGCTCTGGGGACCCGACGTCAATCCGATCGGGACGTTCGTCAAGATCAGCGGCGTGTACTTCCAGGTCGTCGGCGTGACCAAGACGCTGCGCTCGGGCCAGATGGGAGATCGCGATGCCAACACGATCTTCGTGCCGTTCACGACGCTGCGCACCGCGTTCAACATCGGCACGCGCGTCGGGTTCTTCGCGTTGACGGCGAAGCCGGGTACCGACGGACCCGAACTCGAGCGCCAGGTCCGCGAGACGCTCAACCATCACCATCGCGTGGCACCGACCGATCAGCTCGCGATCGGCTCGTTCAACATGTTCGAGAAGTTCGCGGGGTTCCAGACCTTCTTGCTGGTACTCAGGCTCCTCAGCTGGGTGGTCGGCGGGGCGACACTGTTCGCCGGCGTGATCGGAGTTTCGAACATCATGCTCATCACGGTGAAGGAACGCACCAAGGAGATCGGCGTGCGCAAGGCGCTCGGAGCCAACCCGCTGTCGATCATCTCGATGGTCATGAAGGAATCGATCGCGCTGACGCTGATCGCCGGCCTGATCGGCGTGGCCGTGGGGGTGGGCATCATGGCACTCGCCGACCTCGGGCTCTCCAACGCCAAGGAGCTGCCGTTCGGCCCGCCCGAGATCGCGCTCTCGACCGTGATGGCCGCCGTCGCCATCCTCGTGGTCTCCGGCGCGATCGCCGGCATCATGCCTGCTTCCCATGCCGCCTCGATCAAGCCGATCGAGGCCCTACGCGCCGAGTGATCCAGAGGTCTGCCATGAAACGAGTACTCACGTGGTTCCTGTTGCTGCTGGTCGTGTCCCTGATCGGCCTGGCGTTTGTCTACCTGGTCATGAAGTCGCGGGCGCACCCGGTCATCTATCAGACCGAGACGGCGGAGAAGACCGACATCGTCAAGAAGACGGTCGCGACCGGATCGATCGTCCCTCGCCGCGAGGTCGAGGTGAAGCCCAAGGTCACGGGCGTGCTCTCGGAGCTCTACGTCGAGCCTGGCAAGAAGGTGAAGCAGGGCGATCCGCTCGGCAAGATCGCGATCAACCCCGACGCGATGCAGACCAACCAGGCCGAGTCGGGCGTGCGCACCTCGCAGATCGCCTACGACAACGCCAAGCGAGAGCTCGAGCGTAACGAGGAGCTCTACAAGAAGGGCGTCGTCGCCGATGCCGAGCTCCAGAAGTACCGGACCGAGTTCGCGCTGCGCAAGCAGGAGCTGGCGACGGCGGGCTCGAGCCTGCAGCTGGTCAAGGAAGGCGCGACCCGGGGCCAGGGCAAAACGTCGTCGTTGATCGTCACCGCGACCAACGACGGCATGGTCATCGACGTGCCGGTCAAGGTCGGGTTCTCGGTCATCCAGGCCAACAACTTCAACCCCGGCACCACGGTCGCCGTGATCGCCGACATGGACGACATGATCTTCGAAGGGCGCGTCGACGAGGCCGAGGTGGCGAAGATCAAGGAAGGCATGAAGCTCGCGATCAAGGTCGGCGCGATCGAGAAGGACAAGCTCGATGGCAAGCTCGAGTACATCTCGCCGAAGGGCAAGCTGATCGACGGCGCGATCCAGTTCGAGATCAAGGCGGCCGTCGCCAAGAAGCCCGACATGCAGATCCGCGCGAACTACAGCGCGAACGCCGACATCGTGCTCGACGAGAAGAAGCAGGTGCTCGCGATCCGGGAGGCGCTCGTCCAGTACGACAATGACAAGCCATTCATCGAGGTCGAGACGACGCCGCAGACGTTCGTCCGCAAGGACGTCAAGCTCGGGCTCTCGGACGGGATCAAGGTCGAGGTGCTCGAAGGCGTCACGATGACCGACCGGATCAAGATTCCCGACAACGCCGGCCCCGGCGCGCCGGAGATGGGCGGCCCGGGCGGCGGAAAAGGCCCGAAGCCTCCGACGAAGAAGTCGTAGTCCTCCAGCGCCCCGCCAGCCCCGCCAGCCCCGCCAGCCGAGCCCCCGAGATCTCCCCGTCGCGCCACGACGAGCGTGCTAGCGTGCTGGCGATGGGAGCGCCAGTCAGGCTCGGTGCCATCGATGCCGGGTCGAACGCGATCCGCGTGGTGATCGCCGAGCTCGGCCCGTCGGACCTGACCAGGATCGAAGCCGAGCGCGTGCCGGTGCGCCTCGGCCATGGTGCGTTCACCCGCGGCGAGCTCGACCCCGCGATCATCGATCAGGCGGTCGCCGCATTCGTGCACTTCCGCGAGCGGTTCGACTTCCACGGCGTGACGATCTATCGGGCGGTCGGGACGAGCGCGGTGCGCGGCGCGTCGAACCGTGACGTCCTGCTACACCGGCTCTATCACGAGGCCGGCATCGAGCTCGAGGTCATCGAGGGCGAGGAAGAGGCCCGGCTCGTTCGCAAGGCCACGATGTTCGCGCTCGGCTCGGCGTACGCCGGCCCGCCGAGCGGCAGCGGGCTGCGCGCGATCCTCGATCTCGGCGGCGGCAGCCTCGAGGTCAACCTGCGCCAGGGAGCGACATGGCGCGGCTATTCACTGCCGGTCGGCACGGTGCGCCTGCTCGAGACGTTCGGGCTGGACGGTGCGATCGGCGATCCCGAGGCGGGCATGGTGCGCCGCTACACCGCGACCCTGATGCACACGATCACCCACAGCATCAGCGGAGCCGGGATCGCTGCGGCCACGGGTGGCAACGCCGACGCGCTCGCCAAGATCTGCGGTGACAACCATCCGACCACGCCGTCCTTCGAGCTCGCGAGCCTCGAGAAGGTGCTACCGGCGATCGTCAGCGCCTCGGTCGAAGAGCGGATGGAGCGCTACGGGATCAAGCGCGACCGCGCCGAGGTCCTCGGGATCGCGGCGCTCGTGTTCGCCACCGCCGCGCGCCAGCTCGGGATCTCGAAGCTGATCTCGCCCGGCGTCGGCGTGCGCGAGGCCGTGCTCCTCGAGCTCGCGGAGACCGCCCGCGAGGAGCTGCAGCGCGCCGAGGGAGCTCACGACAAGGCACTGCTCACCGCGGCGCGCGCGTTCGCCAACCGTGTCGATCACGACACCACGCACGGCGAGCACGTCCGCCTGCTCGCGCGGGCGCTATTCCATCAGCTCCGCGATGTCCATGGCATCCCCGACGACAAGGGCGTGCTGCTCGAGGTCGCCGCCCTGCTCCACGACGTCGGGGAGGTCGTCAACCCGCGCGGTCACCACAAGCACAGCGAGTACATGATCCGGTGGGCCAGGATCCCCGGACTCGATGACATCGGTCGCGAGATGGTGGCACTGATGGCACGCACGAACCGCAAGGACGCCGCGCGTTGCCGACAGGTCATCGCCGAATCAACGCTGCCCAAGGAGCTCCGCGGTCAGCTGCGCAGGCTCTCTGCGCTGCTCCGGATCGCCGACGGCCTCGACACCGACCACCGCTCGCGGGTCGAGCAGGTCGTCGCGACGCGCATGGGCGACGCCATCGTCCTCGATCTCGTGGTCCGCGATGGCCCGTCGCGTGACGACGCCAAGCTCCTGCGCAAGGCCGATCTGTTCCGCGAGGAGCTCGGCGTCGATGTCCGCGTCACCGTCGGCCGCGTCGCCGAGGCCGCCGCGGCGAGCGCCGGGATGCTGGCCATCCGCGACCGCGCCCGGTAGCCGTGCTGGCGTTTCCCCGGCAGCCCGCCGTGGCGCCGTGGTACTCGGCGGGGATGCGACGTCTGCTCGCGCTGTCTCTCTGTGCCCGTGGGGCTGCCTGTGGCCTGGCCGCGTGCGGGGGTGAAGACGCGCCCGTCGGCCCCGTGGTCGCGCACGTCACGCATTACGACTACACGTTCGACGTCGACAGCCGTGCCGCGCACGCGACGGTGACCGCCGCGATCGACGAGCCAGGCAACTGCTTGACGCTGCCGTATCGCGCCGAGGGCCTCGACCCCGCGACGCTCCGGGTCGACGGCAGGGCGCCCGAGAGTGCGTCGCAAGGTGCCAGCGAGCTCACCCTGTGCGGCGGCGGCCATCCTGCCGGCGAGACGATGACCCTCGAGACAGACCTGACGATCCCGATGGAGACGCTGTCGACCAGCCAGGTCGGCTACTCGATCCGCAATGACGCCGAGGGGAACCCGTTCTACTACCTGGTGAGCTGGGTGGGCGGCTGCGACCAGTTCGGGCCGTGCGATAGCCGGCCCGACAAGTTCGCGACGTACACGTTCCATGTCACGCACGCAGCGACGCTCAAGGCGCGATGCGCTGGCACGATCACCGAGGTCAGCCCGACCGAGACCCAGTGCGACTTCGTCCACGACGGGGGGCCGACGTACTCGACGTTCGGGGTCGCGGCGTATCCGGCGTGGACGCAGACCGACAAGGGCATGTGGGGCTCGGCGAAGGTGACGATCTACGATCGCGCGTCGACCACGATCGCTGCCGCGATCGATCCTGCGTACCACGCAGGCTTCATCACCTTCATGGAGTCGACGTTCGGGCCGTACCCGTTCGGCGACGAGCTGCGCGTGCTCACCGCGCCGACGTACTGGAGCGGCTTCGAGCATCCCGGCAATATCGTGCTCGACGACAAGCTCGCGAAGACGCGGTCGTCGTACCTCCACCCGGTGGCGCACGTGCTCGATCACGAGATGGCTCACCAGTGGGCAGGTGATCAGACGACGATCGCGGACACGTACGACTTCGTGTGGAAGGAGTCGATGGCCGAATACCTCGCGTTCGTGCACGAGGACATGGCCGACCCGCCAGCCGCGCGCGCGACCGCGAACGCGTGGAAGCTGTTCTCGGCGAACGCGCAGTTCTTCCCCGTGCCGGACGAGAAACCTGCGCTGTTCGACTACTACGGTGACGTCTACGGGCCCGGACCGATGATCTTGTTTCGCCAGCTCGAGGTGCTGTCCTCGCGCGCCCAGGTGATCGCGGCGCTCCAGAGCGTGCTCGGTACGCCGCGCGCGCTGTCCGTGAACGAGCTCGTCGCGGCACTCGAAGCCTCGACCGGGCTCTCGCTCGCCGACTATGTGGCCGGATGGATCCACGGAACGGGCGCGCCCGACTTCCCGAGGATCGCGCTGACCTACACGTCCGCCTCCAGCACGCTGACGGTGAACCAGACCAACCCGAGCAACCGGACCTGCAAGTTCCACGTGGCGCTCGTCGGTCCCGATCCCGTGGTCGATCGCTTGCTGGTCGAGGTCGATACGTTCCGGAACGGGACCGCTCAGAGTCTTTCCGTCCCCGCTCCTGCCTTCCCGGTGATGTCGACCGAGCTCGATCCGCTCCACGAGTGCCTGGTCTTCCTGACCAACGCGCCGCGAACGCGCCCACGACGCAACCCCTGGCTCGCGGATCCAGCGGGGCACGATGCCCCAGTGGATCGATCGACCTCATCGCCGTTGCCCTAGTCGTTTGCAGGCCGCAAAAGGCCCCAACGGCACGGCCTTTTGATATCGATGCCGCATGCGCATTGCTTTGAATCTGGTATCTCGGCGCCGTCTCGTGTTGGCGACCATGCTCCTCGCGGTCGCGACCCTGGCGGGCTGCGGCAAGGGCCTCCCCGGTGGGGGGAGCCTCCCCGGTGGTGACAAGGTCCCCGGCGGTTTGCCTGGTGGCGGCGGTGGCGAGTCCGGGATGGTCGACCCGAACACCTGCGGTAACTACGCGGGCTCCGAGGCCGGTCGCAGGCTGAAGGCGTTCCTCCAGGCCACCAAGGACCTCGAGGCGCAGACCGAGGAGACCGTCAAGGTCGTCAAGCAGAGCTGCATCCTCATCGGCAACGAGATCGGGATGACCGAGCTCGACTACAAGGGCGAGACCAAGGACATCTGCGCCACGGTGTACGGCCGCGTGACCGAGAACCTCAAGGTCGCGTTCAAGTCGAAGGCGGCGCTCAAGATCAAGTACAAGCCGGCGGTGTGCCGCCTCAGCGTTGATGCGACGGCCAAGGCCGCGGCGGAGTGCGAGGGCAAGGCGTCGGCGGATGTCGGCGCGTCGTGCAGCGGCGTGTGCAACGGCAAGTGCGATGGCACGTGCGCGGGCAAGGCCGGCACCGGCGGTTCGGGCGGCGAGTGCAACGGCGAGTGCAAGGGCACCTGCCACGGCACGTGCGAAGGCCACGCGGACGTCAAGGCGTCGGCGCAGTGCAAGGCGAGCGCAGAGGTTCACGCCTCGGCCGACCTCGAGTGCACCGAGCCCGAGCTCGACATCGCGTTCGACGCCAAGCTCGTCGTCGACAAGGCCAAGGCCGAGATGACGATCAAGGGCCTCAAGGCCGGCCTGCCGAAGATCCTGTCGGTCAAGGCGCGCCTCGTGCCACTCAAGCACGCCGTCGAGACGTGGGCGAGCTCGGCCACCGAGCTGTCGAGCATGGGCATCACGGCCCTCAGCTCGTTCAAGGACCAGGCGACGTGCGTCGGCGGCCAGATCGCCGCCGCTGCGAGCCTGATCTCGAAGATCAATGCCAACGTGTCGGTCTCGGTCGAGGTCTCGGCCTCGGCGAGCGGCACGGTCGGCGGCTGATCTCCCATACGAGTCGTAGCGACTCGACTCGCCTTGGGCCAGGTCTTCGGACCTGGCCCTTCGTGTTTTCGGGGCAGGCTCGTGTGGTCGGCGGCGGTCGGGGCTGGCGCTGGTGGCCCCTTTGGTGTAGCTAGCCCCCATGAAGACGCTCACCGAGTTCTCGACGTTGACCCTGCGCAAGGCTGCAGCTGCCCGCGCGGCGGCCCGCAGCGGGAGAACGGTCACCGATAGCGAGCTGGCCCAGGCGGCGAGCGAAGACGCGGCCAACAAGGACGCCGTCGCGGCGAGTGAGGCTCCGGCCGACGCTGGCGAAGCCAGCCCCGGCGAGCCGGGCGAGCTCGGCGACGAGGTCAGCGCCGACGGCTCCAGCGAGCCTGGGGCCGGGGAAGCCGACGCATCGGCGGTTGACGCTGCTGCGCCAGAGGCCGAGGCCGCCGCGAAGACGCCAGATCCCGCGGTCGAGGCGGTTGCCACCGCGCTTTCGGTGCAGCCCGACCGGGCAGCGCGGCTGCTCGAGGCGCTCGACATCGTGGGCAACGCGATCGACCAGGTGCGCCTGGTCCGGGTCTATCAGGGTGAGCAAGGCCCGTGGGGCGCGGTGTCGCGTGGCGAGTTCCACTACGTGATCGATCGCGTGGGCGGCAAGGCTCGCGGCCGAGCACGCGAGGAGCGCGGCGGTGACCGTGGCGGTCGCAGCGACCGTGGTGGCCGCGGCGGTGGCGGTCCCGGCGGTGGCGGTGGCGGCGGCGGCGGCGCGTTCGGCGGCCCCGGCGGTGATCGCAAGCCCCGCGGGCTCGGTAGCCTCAAGCACGGCGGTCCCAAGGAAGCGCCGAAAGAAGATGATCGAGTCGGTCGTGGCGAGATGCCGCGCGCCGGGATTGGCTGGCAGCTCACCGCTTCACCGCCCAGCTTCGGGGGCGGGGCCGGCGGTGGCCGTGGCGGCCCGCGGCGTGATTCACGAGGGCCGCGTCGTGACGGCGGCGGTCCCGGTGGCCCACGTGGCCCCCGGAGCTTTGGCGGCGGCCCCGGCGGCGGTGGCCCCGGCGGCGGTGGGCCCGGTGGGCCCGGCGGCTATGGCGGTGGCCCCGGCGGCGATCGACCGCGCGGGCGTGGTCCACGGCCCGAGGGTGGATATGGTGGCGGCGATCGTGGTCCAAGGCTTGGTGCCGATGGTCAGCCCCTGCCCCCGCGCGAGGCCCGGCCGCCGCGGCCGCCTCAGGAGCCCCGGC
>JAGSPR010000037.1 GCA_018262455.1 Deltaproteobacteria bacterium
ACCGACGGGAAAGCGCGCGAGGTGCCTGGCTCCTTGGGCGCGGTCGTCGACCGCAGCATCGTCGCGGTCGCTGCCTCCCTGCCTCGCGCCGATCGTGACGGCGACGGCATCCTCGACAAGAACGATGCGTGCCCCGATCGCAGCGGCAAGGTCAGCAGCGATCCGTTGCACAACGGCTGCCCCAGGTCGGTGGAGACGGTGGTCGTGCTGCCCGACGAGAATGGCCACGTCGGCGGCATCGAGGTGAACGATGGCAAGACCGTGATCGTGCTCGACAAGGCCTACGCTACATCCGAGATCGGCGTCGACGGCGTCACCCACCTGACCGCGACGCCGGCCGCGGAAGTGGCCGAGACGTTCGCGGGGGCGCTCGCGGCACGACCTCCGGGCGCCCGGATGGTGATCTACTTCAACAACATGGCCGAGCCCAAGGAAGACCTGAGTGGTCCGATCGCCAACCTGGTCGCCGAGACCAAGGATCGTGCGAGCTATGCGATCGAGGTCGTCGGCCACACGGACAACCTCGGCGCGGCGGCGACCAATCAGCAGCTCGGCCTCGCACGGGCGCAGCTGATCGTGGATCGCTTGATCGCGGCCGGCGTACCCGCGGCTCGCGTCCGAGCGGTCTCGAAAGGCTCCTCCGAGCCGGTGATCCGGACCAAGGGCAAGACCCCCGAGCCGCTCAACCGTCGCGTCGAAGTCTTCGTGCGATGAACTCAGAGTAGACAGGCAATGAACAAGCCCAAGGTCTGGCTGATCCAGCTGCCACTCATCCTCCTGTGGACGCTGGCATTCCTCGTCGCCCAGTGCGGCGACGACGGGCTGCTGAGCTCGGACACGCTGCGCACGGGCGTCTATCCGGCGCTGCGCCGCATGGAAGGCGTCTCGACCGACTGGAAGTTCCGACTCCGCGGGGAGCGGCCGCCACAGCAGAAGATCGTGATCGTCGAGATCGACGACCGCGCGATCGAGATGGTCGGCCGCTGGCCCTGGCACCGCGACGCGGTCGCGGTGCTGGTGCAGCAGGTGATGGACGCAGGCGCGAAGGTGGTCGGCCTCGATATCGTGTTTCCCGAGCCCGACACCCGCGTGCCCGAAGGCGTCGCCGAGCTGTTACGTGCGAACTCGCTGGGAGACCAGATTCCTCAGTTCGAGACCGACCTCCTCCTGCAGCGCATCATCGATGTCCATCGCGATCGGCTGGTGCTCGGCTGGATGGCCGATCGTTGGTGCAGGCCGGCCTATCCAGACGCTGCGCCGTGCCCGGTCACTGACAAGAAGGAGCTCGAGCGGCTGCCGGAGCAGTTCGACAAGTTTGCGTACGCCCACTTCCTGAACAGCGCCAGGTTCGACGCGGCGAGCACGATGCTCACCTCGACGCCCGAGATCCTCGGCAACCTTCCCGGCTACACCGCGTCGGCGAAGCACGCGGGTTATCTCGTCAACGCGTGGGAAGACACCGACAACATCGTGCGACGCG
Organism: Deltaproteobacteria bacterium; assembly: GCA_018262455.1. The sequence continues at coordinate 1,481 of JAGSPR010000037.1, forward strand.
CGCAGGTGGCGCTGTTCGTCGGCGGCAAGCCCTATCCGTCGCTGCCGCTCGAGATGGCGCGTGTCGGCCTCGAGGACAACTTCTCGCTCACGCTCGACGACGACGGCCACATCGAGAGCGTCGAGCTCGAGCGGTCGGGCTTGCGCATTCCGGTATCGCCGGCGGGGACGCTGTCGATCAACTTCCGCGGGCCCGGGTATCACTTCCCCTACGTCGGGGCGACCGAGCTGCTCACCGAAGACGACGTGATCCAGTTTCAGAACGATGGCAAGATCGACAAGAAGTCGCGCAAGGAGCTGTTCGACGGGGCCTACGTGTTCATCGGCGTCACCGCGATCGGCGCGCGCGATCTCAGGAACTTCCCGTTCGGCAGCAACATTCCCGGCACCGAGGGACTGGCGACCATCCTGGACAACGTGGTGTCCGGAGACGTGATGCGCCACGAGCTCGGCTTGTTCGGCTGGGGCGCGATCCTGTTCCTCATGACCGTCGGCGCGTTCGGGTTCGGGATGGCGCTCGTGCGGCTCGACGCGCTGATCTCGCTGGTGGTCTCGGTGCTGGTCGTCGGCGTGCTGGCCGTCATCGACGTCGGCTACTTCTTCAGCCATCGGGATGTCGATCTGAACACCGTGTTCCTGTTCGCCGAGCTCGGGACCCTGTTCGTCGCCACGGTCGCGACCAAGTACGTGCTCGAAGAGCGGTCGAAGAAGTTCATCCGCTCGACGTTCTCCAAGTACCTCGCGCCGGCCGTCGTCGACGACATGCTCAAGGATCCGAGCAAGCTCCGGCTCGGCGGTGAGACCCGACGGCTGACGATCATGATGTCCGATCTGCGTGGCTTCAGCGCGATGTCGGAGCGGCTGAAGCCCGAGCAGGTGCTCGGCATGCTCAATCACTATCTCGGCGTGATGGCCGACATCATCTTCGAACACAACGGCACCATCGACGAGTTCATCGGCGACGCGATCCTGGTGATCTTCGGCGCGCCGACGCAGCACGCCGATGACGCGCGTCGCGCGGTGGCGTGCGGCGTGGCGATGCAGCGCGCGATGAAGGACATCAACGCGCACCACGCGAGTCTCGGACTTCCGCCGCTCGACATGGGCATCGGGCTCAACACCGGCGACGTCATCGTGGGCAACATCGGCTCGCAGAAGCACATCAAGTACGGGGTGGTCGGCAGCCACGTGAACTTGACCGGCCGCATCGAGTCCAACACCGTCGGCGGCCAGTTGTTGATCTCCGGGGCGACGCTGGAGGCGGCGGGGCCCGACATCTCGCACGGCGCGCCGCAGATGATCTCGGCCAAGGGGTTCGCGGATCCGATCGCGACCTACGACATCAAGGGCATCGGCGGCAAGTACAATCTGTTTCTCGAGGAGGTCGATCTCGGCCTGGAGGCACCTGTCCAGGCGATCGACGTCAGCTACTCCGTGCTCAAGGGCAAGAACGACGAGGGGCCGGAGCAGGCTGGCAAGCTGTGCGGGTTGTCCGTGATCGGTGCCGAGATCGAAGGCGTGACGCCGCTCGAGCCGCTGACCAACCTCCGCATTCGCGTCCAGGGCGTGGGCGACAAGCTCGACGGAGATCTCTACGCAAAGGTGCTCGAAGGCGGCGGGCGCTTCACCGTGCGCTTCACCGCGGCGCCGCCCAAGCTGGCGGCATTCGTCGCCGAGGTCTTGCCGCCGCCGCTCAACGGTCCGGTCACGCGCGACGCGTGAACTTGCGAACGGTCGCGTCCCACAACCAGCTCTCCCCCTCGACCGCGATCGCGAGATTGCTCAGCCCGACCCCATGGCGGCGATGCGCGTCCTCGATCTGGGTATCGCTGAACATCGGTCCGTGGTGCGATGCGAGCATCAAGGTCTCTGGATGCCGGCGGGCCACGTCCGCCGCGGACTCGATCGATCCGTGCCCGAACGCGTGTTCGGCAGCGTTGCAGTAGTTCGCATCGACGATCGCCAGGTGCGAGCCGGCGAGCACCGAGTCCTCGAGCTCCCGGGTCGCGGCAACTGGCTCGTGGTCGTTGAGGTACACCAGTGCCGGGCCACCCAGCAACGCGAGACGATACCCGATCGCGTCGAGGTACCGGCGGTTCGGCGCCATGCCGCTGTAATGGTGCAAGGCCACGGTCTGCAAGCTGGCGCCGGCGACCTCGACCGTGCTGTTCGCCACGAGCTCGACGAACGAGAGGCTGCCGAGCGTGCCGAGCGCGAGGATCTCCAGCGGCACGTACGAAGGCGGCTGGTAGCCGTGACGGATCGCGTCCAACGCCTCCTTCGGTCCGAGCAGCGTCAACGCGAGGCCGTTCCCCTTGCGCCACATCCACTCGGCGTCCTTGAGGCCCTCCCAGTGATCGAGGTGCGCGTGGGTGATGTGGACGTGCACCCGCTTGATGGTGCTGAATCGGACGTCGGTAAACAGCGCTTCTGCCAGCCGTGCCAACCCGCGACCGCCATCGAACACGAACAGGTCGCCTTGGGCCGCGATCGAGTAGCACGACGTCAACGTGCCAATCCGTGAGCCACCATAGCTGCGGCCGCCGCGGCTGCCCCAGACGTCGAACACCACCGAGTCCATTGTGGCGATCATGCATTCGGGCCGGCGCGACGGCAAGATTCGGCCCCGGTCCATGGTCGATACGATGGCCACCCTCGCAACGTCGTGCTTGCGTACCCCGCCGAGCACCGGCCCCGACGCACAGCAATGGTGCGGTCACGTGATCGCTTGTCTGACATCACCCCGACTCTCAACACGCGTTGCTCGACGCGCTGCTGCGCGGTGACACAGAACCCGCTCAGAGGAACTTTCATTCTCTCGTGGGCCATGCAACAAAGTCATGAGCGTTCTTTTTTGATCACGACTGTGACCTTGGCGTTTGGCCGAACGGCCTGAGTACCAAGGAGGGGAAACGAAATGTCGAAACAGCTGGCGCTGCTGGTGTCGTTCTGCGTGGCCGTTCTGGGCTGCGGCGAGAGCGTGATCTCCGGGCTCACCCTCATCACGAACAGCCCCGAGCCCGCAGGCGCGAACTGCCCGAACGGGGGAACTCGGTTCGACACCGGTCCCGATACCAACGGTGACGGGACCCTCGATGCCGAGGAGATCCTCTCCACCACGTACTCGTGCAGCGGAGCCAATGGAACCGGCGCGCAGTCGCTCGTGACCACCACCCCGGAACCCGCCGGTGCCAACTGTGTCTTCGGCGGCCAACGTGTTGATTACGGCGTCGACGACGACAGCAACGGCACGCTCGCGCCGACCGAGATCGACGGCACGACGTACGTCTGCAATGGCGTCGACGGTGGGCAATCGACGCTGGTCGTCACGACCGCCGAGCCGGCGGGCGCCAACTGCGCCGCCGGGGGCACGCGCATCGACCATGGCCGGGACGACAACAGCGACGGCGTGCTCGCAACCTCCGAGATCGATGGCACGACCTTCGTGTGCAACGGCACCAACGGCCTCCAGAACCTGGTGACCACCACGCCGGTGGGCAACGGGTCCAGCTGCGGCGCGGGCGGCTCTCAGGTGGATTTTGGCATCGACGACAACAGCGACGGCGTGCTCGACGCCGCCGAGATCGACGGCACCTTCTTCGTGTGCAACGGCCACCAGGCCCTGGTCACCATCGTTCCGGAGGCCGCCGGCATCAACTGTGCCAGCGCGGGATCCCGGATCGACGTCGGCCTCGACGACGACGCCGACGGCATCCTCGATCCCGCAGAGGTCGACGGCACGAGCTTCGTCTGCAACGGCGTCAATGGCGTCAACGGTCATGACACGCTGGTCCGGACGACCGTGGAACCGGCCGGCGTCAACTGCGCTGCCGGCGGTACCCGGGTCGATCAGGGTCTCGACGACAACGCCGACGGCGCCCTCGGGGCCAGCGAGATCGACAGCACCTCGTTCGTCTGCAACGGCACGAACGGCCTGCAGTCGCTGGTCACGGCCAGCGGGGAGGCGCCGGGCGCCAACTGCATCGCCGGTGGCACGCGGATCGATGCGGGTACCGACACCGATGCGAGCGGCGTGCTCGACGCGTCCGAGATCACGAGCACGAGCTTTGCCTGCGACGGGCTGAAGACGCTCGTCTCCAGCACGCCGGAAGCTGCCGGAGCCAACTGCGCCGCCGGCGGAATCCGGCTGGACATGGGCCTCGACCTCAACAACGACAATGCGTTGCAGGCCGGCGAGGTCTCGACCGTCGGCTTCGTCTGCACGGGCGCCAGCGGCGTCACCGCCCTGGTCAACCAGACCACGGAAGACCCCGGGGCCAACTGCGCCAACGGCGGCATCCGGGTCGACTCCGGGCTGGATCTCAACATCAACGGCGTCCTCAACGTCACCGAGATCGCGAGCACGAGCTTTGTCTGCAACGGCACGAACGGCTCCAACGGGACGAACGGAACCAACGGCCTCAAGAGCCTGGTGGTCGTGGTGCCGGAGCCCGCCGGCGCGAACTGCGCGGGCGGCGGCGCGAGCGTCAAGGCGGGTCTCGACGCCAACGACAACGACATCCTCGACGTCGCCGAAGCGGGCATCCCGAGCTTCGTCTGCAACGGCGTCAACGGCACCAACGGTCGCCAGTCGCTGGTCAAGACCACCGCGGAAGCGCCCGGCGCCAACTGCGCTGCCGGCGGTACCAAGATCGATCAAGGCCTCGACGACAACGCCAACAACGCCCTCGAGGCTGGAGAGATCGACAGCACGGCCTTCGTCTGCAACGGCACGAACGGCACGAACGGCCAGACGTCCCTGGTCACGACCACGGCGGAGCCCGCGGGCGCCAACTGCATCGCCGGCGGGTCTCGCATCCGCGGCGGTCTCGACACCAACGCGAACAACGTGCTCGACGTGGCGGAGGTCACCAGCACCAGCTTCGCGTGCAGCGGGCTGAAGTCCCTCGTCGCCAGCGCGCCCGAAGCGGCCGGCGCCAACTGTGCCGGCGGTGGGGTCAAGCTCTCGATGGGCCTCGACCTCAACAACGACAATGCGCTGCAAGCCGGCGAGGTGACCACGATCGGCTTTGCCTGCAATGGCGCCAACGGGACCTCCGGGACCAACGGCCTGGTCGCCTTGATCAACCAGGCCAACGAGGCCCCTGGCGCGAACTGCGCCAACGGCGGCACCCTCGTCACGTCCGGCCTCGACGCCAACCTCAACAACGTGCTGGACGCAGGCGAGGTCGCGAACACGAGCTTCATCTGCAACGGCGCCAACGGCTCCAACAACACCTCGTTCGGCCTGTTTGGCATCGACAGCAGCAGCAATGGCGCGCCGGGGAACCTCTACTCCATCAACGCGACCACCGGCGTCGCGACGGTCATCGCGCCGCTCGCCGAATCGTTCGGTGCGATCGACTTCGACGCCGCCGGCGTGCTCTATGGCGTCTCTCGGAGCAACGGGAATCTCAAGATCATCGACACCACGACGGGTGGCCTGACCACCGTGGGTGCCACCGGATCCGACAGGTACTCGGATCTCTCGTTCGACAGCACGACTGGAACCATGTTCGGGGCCGAGAGGAACCTGGGGCTTCGAACGATCAACCTATCGACCGGAGCTTCGACTGGCATCGCAGGAGGATCCCTGTGCGCGACCGCGCTCGCCGCCAGGGAGGACGGCACGCTGTTCGAGTACATCGGTTGTTCCGGTCAGGTTGGCTCGGTGAACAAGACGACGGGCGCGTTCACGTTCATCCGAAACACGAATCGTCTGTTTCAAGCGATGACCTTCGTCAACGGCACGCTGTTCGCCGTCGCCGGCCGAGAGAACTGCACGAACGGCGGCTGTCCCAAGAGCCTCGTGACCTACGATATGAACACCGGTGCGACCACGACGATCGGTGCTGGAGGACAGCTAGGAAACCGGATGGATGCCATGGCTGCTGGAACCGGTGGCAGCAGCGGGGCCAACGGGCTCACCAGCCTGGTGGTGGTGGCGGCCGAGCCGGCCGGCGCCAACTGCGCGGCGGGTGGTTCTCGCATCACGGCGGGCGTCGACACCAACTCCAACAACGTGCTCGACGCGGGCGAGGTCACCAGCACGGGGTTCGCGTGCAACGGCATCAACGGCAGCTCCTCGTTCGGGATGTTCGGCGCCGACAGCAGCGGTGGGATTCCGGGGAATCTCTACTCCATCGACACCACGACGGGAGTCTCCACCGTGATTGCCCCCCTCGCCGAGCCGTTCAGCGCGATCGACTTCGATGGCTCGGGGGTGCTCTATGGCATCTCGAACTCGGCGCAGGTTCTCAGGATCATCAACACGACGACAGGGGCCCTGACGTCCATCGGTGGTCCTCCAATCGGCAGGTTTTCGGACATGTCGTTCGATGCGACGACTGGAACCATGTTTGCCATCCGCGGGAATGGGGCTGGAGGGCAATTGTTCACGGTCAACCTGACGAGCGGAGCCTCGACCCTCGTGGGCGGCGGCGGTAACTGCGTGGCGGGGCTTGCCGTGAGGGCCGACGGCACGATGTTCATGGACAATGAATGTCAGGGCGGGTTCGGCACGGTGAACAAGGCCAATGGCGCGTTCGCCGTGACTCTCCCGTTTAACGAGTTCATGGCGATGACGTTCGTGAATGGCACTCTCTTCGCCGTCCCCAGGAATCTTCCGAGCGGTCCGTGTGGCGGACCCGGATGCCCGGCCCGATCCCTCGTCACGTACGATGTGAACACCGGCGTGAAGACGACGGTTGGCGCCGGAGGAGGGCTGTCGGGACGCATGGATGCGCTCGCCGGCAGGTAGTAATTGCGTTCCAGGGTCCCGGGCGCCTACTTCTTCGCGTGCGCCCTGCAGCTCAGCTCGATCCGGGTCACACCGCGCAGCAGCTTGGCGCCCGCCATGTTGCCCGGTTGGCCCAGCGAGAACATCCAGCTGCCTCGCTGGTTGAACCGCAGGTAGCCCTCGTTGGCCCGGCCCGACGGCACCGTCAACGATTCCTCCGCGGTGACGATCACCGGGCCCTGCAGGGCACAGCCGGGCGCCAGCTGGTGGACGATCGTCGGCAGGCTCCAGGCCGGTCGCTGCTTGCTCGGCTCGGGGACCGTCGGCTGTGACGCGAGCTGGTCCGCGTCGACCACGAGCTGCTTGCCATCGATCACGATGGGAAATGGCTTGGGGCGAGACGACGCGGCGGCGGTCGGGGTGACATGGATCTTCGCGAGCGGGCCGAAGCTGGCCTTGATCGCCTGGGACCTCTCGTCGAACACCACCAGCTTCATGCCCGGCTCCGCCGCCCGCAGGTCATAGCCTGCTTCGCCAAACCGGCTGCGCGGGGACTCCAGCTTCTGGATCGTGCCGTCCGCCAGCGTGAGCTCGATCGATGCCCACGTGGCGGCCTCGCGCAGCTCACCCGGCAGCAGGCGATTGAAGCTGCCGAACCGGTCCGCCGCAGCGAGCGGCACGAGGAAGCCGGGATCGTCCTCGAAGCTGAGGTGGATGACCTCGGGCGGCGCGACCGCCGGCGCGGCGTCCATCGCTGCTGGCTTCGCGGCTTGCTTCGCGGGCTCCTGCTTGTCGCGTCCGCTGCTGCAACCGAAGCCCAGCGCGGTGAGACTCAACCCGAGCGACGACAGGCCGACCAGACGGAACAAGCTCGATCGCATGACGCCGCGGATCATGGCGGCGCTGCCCGGCACTCGCAACCCGTGCAAGCAGGAGACCACCGGAGTCGTCTGTCGCACCCCTGGCGAACCGGGTGGGCATCCCTAGATTGCTGACGAACAGCCGTTGGAGGAGTGCCTATGACGATGACTCAATGGGTATCGGCGCATCCGATCATGACCGCGGCCCTCGGCGTCGCGGTCTTGTACGTTCTGCTCGGCATCCGCTACATCCCGAACAGCAAGATCGGGATCGTCGAGAAGCGGATCTCGCGCAAGGGCTCGGTTCGCAGCGGCTTGATCGCCTTGCGCGGTGAGGCCGGCTTCCAGCCCGAGGTGCTGCGCGGCGGCTTCCACTTCCTGCTGTTCGGGCAGTACGCCGTGCACACCCAGCCGCTGGTGACGATCCCGCAGGGCAGGATCGGCTACGTGTTCGCGCGTGACGGCAGGCAGCTGCCGTCGTCCCAGGCGCTGGCCAGCAACGTCGAGGCCGCCGACTTCTCCGATGTGCGCGGCTTCCTCGCCGCCGGCGGCCAGCGCGGGCCACAGCGCAAGATCCTGCGCGAGGGCACCTATGCGATCAACCAGGCGATGTTCGCGGTGATCACCGCCGAGCGCGTGTTCTACCTGTCGCTCGACAAGGACGAGGAGCGCACGTTCAAGGGCATGGCGAGCGTCATCGCCGCGCGCGATGGCTTCGCGCCCATCGTGCTCGAGGGCACGTCCGACACGATCGGCATCGTCACCGTGCACGACGGGCCATCGCTGCCGGCCGAGCAGATCATCGCGCCGACCGTCGGGGCTGACAGCGCCGATCCCGAGCGCTACCACAACAGCTTCCAGGACCCCGAGCGGTTCCTGCGCGCCGGCGGCATGCGCGGCCGTCAGCTGCAGGTGCTCGTCGAGGGCACCTACTTCGTCAACCGCCTGTTCGCCACCGTCGAGTACGTCAGCAAGACGGTCGTCGAGGTCGGCTGGGTCGGCGTCGTGGTGTCGTACAACGGCGAGCTCGGGCTCGACCTCTCGGGCGACGCGTACCGCCACGGCGAGCTGGTCGAGAAGGGCCAGCGTGGCGTGTGGAGCGAGCCGCTGATGCCGGGCAAGTACGCATTCAACCCCTACGCCGGCAAGGTCAGCATGGTCCCGACCACCAACTTCATCCTGAAGTGGAAGAAGTCCGAGAGCGGCCAGCACGGCTACGACGAGAACCTGGCCGAGGTGTCGCTGATCACCAAGGACGCGTTCGAGCCGTCGCTGCCGCTGAGCGTGGTCGTGCACATCGACTATCGCAAGGCGCCGCTGGTGGTCCAGCGCTTCGGCGACGTCAAGAAGCTGGTCGAGCAGACGCTCGACCCGATGGTGTCGGCGTACTTCAAGAACATCGGGCAGACGCGCACGCTGATCCAGCTGCTGCAAGATCGCAGCGCGATCCAGGAGCAGTCGGGTGACCAGATGCGCGCCAAGTTCACGCAGTACAACCTCGAGCTCCAGGAGGTCCTGATCGGGACGCCAGCGTCGGCGGCCGGTGGTGGCCAGATCGAGCAGATCCTGACCCAGCTGCGCGCGCGGCAGATCGCCGAGGAGCAGGTCGAGACCTACAGCCGGCAGGAGAAGGCCGCGGTCAAGGAGCGCGAGCTGCGCGAGGCCGAGTCGCGCGCCAAGCAGCAGGCGCACATCACCGAGTCGGAGCTCTCGATCCAGGTCCAGACCAACGAGGGCAAGGCCGACTTCGCGCGCGCCCAGCAGCAGGCGGCGCAGATCCAGACCATGGCGGCGGCCGAGGCCGAGCGCACCCGCATCCTCGGCGCCGGCGAGGCGGCCAAGATCGAGTCGCTGGCTGCGGCCGAGGCGACCCGAGCGTCGCGGGTCGGCGTGGCGCAGGCCATGGCGATCGAGGAGCAGGTCCGCGCCTACGGTGGGCCGCGGTTCCAGTTGACCCAGCAGGTGATGCAGCGGTTCGCCGAGGCCATCCAGGAGGCGAAGGTCGACGTGGTGCCGCGGATCTTGATCCAGGGCGGCGCGGGCGGCGGCGCGGGCGGCGGCGCCGCCGGCAGCAGCAACCTGATCGAGGTGCTCCTGGCCACGCTGCTGTCCGACAAGATGGGCGAGACCGCCACCGAGCTTGGCCCGCGCAGCGCGACCGCCGACGCCATCCGCGCCGAGCTGTCGGCCGGGCTCAAGGCAACGCCATCGCCGGCGCTGCTACGCGCGCGGTGACCGCGATCGGGCCGGCCGTCGCGAGATGATGCGGGCCACTTCACGGCAAGCACGCGAATGGCGGATGCGACCACTGGCGGCATCCCTCCGGGCGCTGCCCCCCCCGCGCCGGCTCGTCGGCTGCGGCTCAGCCTTTCCATGCGCTAGCGAACGCAAGCCTTCGCGAGCGGATCGAGCTTGCACACCTCGGGGAACCTCCACGGGATCACGCACTTCGAGCCTGTCACCTTTCTGCGGATGGATTCGATGCGCAGTAGCTGTTGGCGCACGAGCTCGCGGTTTCCTTCGGCGAGCTCGCGTGATCGCAGGGTGCGCGAGACCGCTCCCGCCGGCGCTTGGCGACCGACAGCGCGCAGAGGGTCCGCGGATCCGCCAGCCTCCGCGCCCACCACAGCGTCCGTCGGCTTCGCTGCATCGACGAGCGAACCGTGGGCTGGGACGGCGCGCGACTCGGGTCCGATGCCCGCCGAGTCGGTCGGGGGCGCCGCTCCATGGCAGGCAACCGCCAACCAGACCCACCCGCCGACCACACGGGGAGAACAGGTCATGTTCACGAGGCGTGCCCGCATGACCCGCAAGACACCCGGCGCAGCAAACGGTTGCAGGTCGACGCCGCCCGAAGGCGAGGCTGATCGCCGCGTCGAGCGACCGCTCGTCACCGCACCCATCGATCACTTCGCCGTTCCGAGGCCTCGGCATACGAGCGTCACGCCATCGCATGTCGCGCCCGAGATCTCGATCTTCGCGCCGGTCACTCCGCTCGCGTGGCCAACCGCGATCACGAACTCACCCGGCACGCCGTGACGAACGAGATAGGCGCGGACCTCGTCGGCGTTCCGCTGTCCGAGCTTGAGGTTCTCGGCCTCGGATCGTCCACGAGCGGCGGCGTAGCCGTCCACGGTGATCGCGTCCCACTTGGGAGCAGTCTTCCAGGACCGAACGAGGGCATCAACCTGGTTGCTGATCCTGGAGCCACCTCGCAGCTGATCGGGCTCGAACGAGACGAGCTTCGCGCGGTGCGGATGGCCGACGTTCGGCCTCGTCATCGCGCCGACGCCCGTCGGGGACATGGACCCGCGTACGGGCCGGTACTCCGCCGGCTTCTGCCCGAGTGCTTCGCCTCCGGCGAACGTGCTCTCGAGGTGGCCAACCCGAGGCGCGGCTACATGCTGCCCGTCGCCGAGCTTGGGCTCATCGGACCGGCCGCCGGGGAGCTCGGCCTTCGGCGCGGTTACATCCGCAAGCTTCGGTGCTCTTGGCGTCTTCCGATCGCCGTCGTGGATCGTCGTGAGCGTGTTGGCGAACTGAGCCGCTACATCAGGCTCGACGCGCTTCGCGGGCTCTGCATGGACGCCGATGGGGACCGCAAGCATCGCTGTGACGAACAGACCTCTTGGAATCATCCATTCAGCATACGGATGTTCCTCGCGGAGGATAGGTGAGCATCAGCGCCTTCTTCATGACAGTCACGACGCTGTATGACCTGAGGGCCAGACAACCACATGGCGTGACCAGGATGTCTGTCACTCGCCGACGGGAACAGGCCGTTGTCCTCGTCGCCGCCGAGGACCTTCACGCGAAGCTCACGCGCATGGCGGATGCGGTCGCTGGCGGCATGCGGTACAGAGTCAGCATGCTTCATCGGGTCAGCATCCTGGTCTTCGCTGGACTCGCGCTGTCGTCGTGTGGCGGCCGAGCGCGCACGCGCGACGCTTACGCGGTCGGCGCGTACGTCGGGGTCGGGTCGGTGTTCGGACCCGGGCCCACGTGCCGCTACGACGCCAAGCCGCCGAGCATCGCCGAGCTGAACGACGAGAAGACGGTCGGCAAGCTGGTCGGCGCTGGCGAGCTCACCATGACTTGCGAGAGCGGCTATTCCGAGAGCTTCGACGTCCTCGCGCCGACCAGCGCACAGATCACCGGAGAGGCGCAGCTCGAGGTCGGCGCGGCCCAGGCGAGCTACGCGGCAGTGCCGCGGGCCGGGGCACGCGAGCTGAAGACTGATGGCCACTTCGCCGTCGCGTGGTCGTTCGGGCCCGATTGTGCGAGCTCGGTCACGACGGAGGTGGACATGCCGGCCGGAGGAGACAGCCTGCACGGCAGCTATCACCTCCGCGTCACCCCGAAATCCAAGGGGACCTGCACGGTCACGGCCGAGATCCTGGGGCAGAAGGCGACGCTGGCGATCGCGGTCAAGTAGCACGGATCTCCAGACGTCGCTCATGCCGACGCCGACGGGCAGGGCGCGGCCCGAGGCCCTGCGTTACTTGTCGACAGCATCATCGCGCGGCGAGGTCGGCTCGACCGGTCGCGGCGCCTTGCCCCAGTACCGGCGACCGTGACCCGACAGCTCCAGATCCATGCGCCCGACGAACGCGCCGACGCGGATCCGGATCGCCTCGATCGGCCTTGGCAGCTTCGGGATCGGCGTGTCGGTGACCCCCCTGGCGACCTTCACGGTGATCGAGCGTAGCGGGGCGAAGTGGTGATCGAGGAGGTCGACCGTCACCTCCCCGAGCGGCTGCATGCTGTCGAGGTGCAACACGTTGGGCGCGAGCTTGGTCCTCGGCTGCTTGGGACCCAGGACGCTATCGTCGTCCGAATGGGGCTTCGCCGGAGGCCGCAGGAACTCCATCGCGAGGTCGGGCTCGGCGGGGGCGCCGAACGTGTAGCTCGTGGCCCAGGGCGCGGTGCCCTCGACGCTCGCGGACGCCGCATCATCGAGCCGGTGATCGAGCGGGCCGGTATGCTGGTAGGCGCGTGCGACCGGGCCGACCATCACGCGCGGAGCGCCGCCGGTATCGACGACGAAGATGCCGAGGCGCGGCCCCTTCGCGCCGAGGTAGTGGATGCCCTGCTTGCCGTCGCGGTTGTACGTCGCGTAGTCGGCGATGAACGAGGCCTGCTTGAACGCGACGTCCTGGAACGGGAACAGATCGAGGTACCAGCCGTTGTAGACCGCGATCGGGAACGAGCCGTTGTAGTCCCACGCCGACGAATCGCGCCGCTCGACGATCATCGACAGGAACCGCTTCGCGCTCTCCGAGAGCGGGCGATTCGCGAGCTCTTCGCGCGACAGCGCCACCAGGACCTTCATCACTTGCTCGAGGCGCGTGAAGTACGCCTTGCCGTGCGTCTTGTGGTTCGGATCGAGCGAGGCGAACACCGCCTTGCCGCGGGCGGCATACGCGGCGAGTGCCTGGTACGTCTCGAGCGCCGGCTCGACGTAGCCGTCCGGGATCTGGCAGCCGCCTTGATCATAGACCTGCGCCGCGATGAGCACGTGGTTGTGACGGAGCTGGCCGTACGCGGCGAGCGCGCTGTCGAGCCGCAGATCCTGGAACGGCTCGCCGTCCATGAACGCCGGCACCGCCCCTTGCGGCCGATGCGAGAGCGCACGGATCGCCTCGAGCCAGTTGCCGTACAGATCATCTCCGATCGGTGCGTGGATCATCTGGTCGCGCGCGGTCCGTAGCCGTTGCTTCGTGGCCGCGTCGGGGTTGCGGACGTACGCGAGGCCGCGATCGTGACCGAGCATGTAGCCGACCTCGGCCGCTTGCAGGTCGGGACCCCGCTCGTTCGTCAACGTGCCGAGCGCGATGGTGTCGGCGGTGACCCGCGGGCCGATCATCGTCGCGATCACCGGAAGGTGCTCGACGTTCGGCATCGGGTAGATGTTGACCGTGCGCTGGTACGCCTCGCCGATCGCGTCGCGTAGCCGAGCCGCCGCCTCCGGATCCCGGAGGTTCGTGATCTTCGCCTTCGCGCGCAGCTTCGGCAGGTCCACGAACGGGACATCATCCCGCTTGCCGGCGAACGCGGTCCACGCCTGATCCATCGCGTCGATGTCGCGGATCGCGCGGCTGCGCTCCGCGAGATCTTGGAGCGCGAGCGCGACCACGGCCTCGCGCGGGGTCTCGGTGGGATCCGGCTGGTAGCCGGGCTGTGAGCTGCGCGAGTCGCGCGAGACCAGGTTGAACTCGGTCCGCGACAGCCACATCGCGGCGCGGAAGTAGCGCTCGAGATCGCCGTCTCCGGCGTAGTGACCGCGCGGCGTGTACTGGCTGGCGTCGAACGAGCGCTTGCGCCCGAACAGCTCGATCTCGATCAGCGGGCCGGCCGCGAGGATCGTGCGGACGAGCTTCTGCGCGGCGACGTCGACCTTGCCGAGCTCGCTGGGAACCTCGTTGCAGCATGACTGCTGGGTGTCGCGGGTCAGCAGGTTGCGCGCGACCGTGAGGTAGAGATCGAGATCGTTGGCGACGTCGTCCGGATAGCTCTTGGCCGCGACTGCCAGCGCGCAGTGCATCGCGCCGAGCGTGGCATCGAGGTGCGCCAGGAGGCGGCGCTTCTCGAGCGAGGCCACGAGCTGGTCGTGCGAAGCGTAGATCGCGTGGAGGATCGAGTCTGCGGTCACGTACACCGGGAGCTCGCCGCGATGGATGTCGGAGTACGCCGTCGTGTAGTCGTCGTAGGACAGCCGCGCCGGGACGACGAAGCCGTCGCGCACGAGCTGGCTCTCTTCGTCCGCGCTGAGCGCCAGCGTCGTCCGCACGAGGTCGCGAAACCCGAGCGCGCGCTTGCGATCCCACGCTTTCGACGTCGCCGCCGGTGGCGGAGCCGGCGCCCTCAGGATCGCGGTCTCGAGGTCGTCGCGCGTGCGTACGTCGCACACGCCCTCGTGCGGCCTTTTCGCATCGAGCTCTGCGGTCTTCTCGTCGAGCGTACGTCCGCCGTCGCCGTCGCCGCCTCCGCCCAGGTCGACATCCTGGTCAGACGTGCTGACCTCGTCCTCCTCGGTATACGACGTGTAGTTCGGCCACACCGTCTTCTTGCAGCGATGGGCCTTCCACGGCTCGATCGCGGGCTCCGGCGCGGGTTCCGGCGCGGGCGGGTCGGCGTGGGCAACGGACGCCGCGGGTGCGCCGGGTGGACGTGGGGTGGGCTGCACCGGCGCGACGGGTCGTGGCGCCTCGGAGCGTGATGGTGACGAGCAGGCCGAAGCCATGACCAGGAGAGCCAGGTGGAGATCTCGCACCCGCATCTGACTGCTTCGGCCGCGCCGACCTTGGACGCCACGTGGTTGAAAGTTCTACGATCTTTGCGTCGAACGCGCTGCAACCGCGCGGCTAGTCGGGTGTCGGCGCTGCGTCGACAGCGCGCAGCGCATCACGTCCAAGCAGGTGGCACCCGCGACATTGCCGTCGCGGAACGGCCACGACGGACGCCCTCGCATGAGCCAAGCCGCGGAGATCCCTGGGCCGCCTCTGGCACGATGGCTGCCTGGGTGGGGGCCGTATGAGGTTCCCCTATCTCGCGCTGCTCTCGATCCCGCTCGTCGGTTGCACCGGTGGCGAACGCGCCCGGACCAATGCCTGTCCCGCGAACGAGCAGTGCTCGTCCGCCACCCCGTTCGGCCTGCACTTCATCGGCGACGAGATCACCGGGGTCTTCGAATCGAACTTCGCCGGCCCGCCGCCGACCGCCGTCGGCGGCACCCAGGCGGTCGAGCTGCAGTACGACCGCAACGGCGACCAGGGGTTGGTCCCGCTGGACCTGCCGTACCTCACCGACGACGACGGCGGCCTGGGCGTCGTCGTCGATCACACCGGCGGCCCCGTCGTCACCTTGCGCGGCGCGGGCAACGGCTCCAACTACCTCCGCATCCTCGATCCAGACGACGGCACGCTCTACGATCGCAAGCAGCTCGCCGGCGTGGCGATCCAGTCGATCGCGCTGGCGCCGACCAACCTCAACTCCACCGTACCGGCCGGCATCGACCTCGCGTGGGTGCCCGGCGAGCCGATCGGCATCGCCTTGATCGGCGAGGCCCAGCGGCTGGTCGATGACTCGATGCAGCTCGCGATGCCCACCGGTGAGCGCATCGCGTGGGACCAGATGTATCCAGCCGACGAGACCGTCGGCACCTACTCGCTCTCGGTCACCGCCGGTGATCGGCCGGCGACGAGCTTCGACGTCGTGATCGTCGACCATGCCGACGCCGTCGCCGCGATCGAACCGCCGTCCGCGATCGCGCCAGGTACGACCACCGAGCTGTGCTTCGCGCCGACCTCCGCGGGACGATTCATCGTCGGGCTGACCTGGATGATTCAGGTCGGCGACGATCTGCCCATCGAGACGAAGTCCAACTGCGTCTACGTGTCGGCCCCGAACAACGCCAGCACGCTGACCGTGCAGGCCAGCGCAGGTGGTCAGTCGACGACGATCACGCTTCCGGTGGCCGCGCCGGCTTCCGCTGCAACTGCGACCGCGTCGCCTCCCCATGGAGCGACGGCGAGCTCGACCGCAGGCGAGCGCGCGGCGCGGTGAGCGAGCAGGCGGGGGGCGACCTTACAGCTTCTCGTACGCGCTGATGTTGGTGTAGGTGCCTGCCAGGTCGAAGCGGCGCTTCGCGTACGGGCCGATCGGCTGTCTCGCCTCCATGTAGTGAGTCAGGTTGGCGTGGACGATCTGCCCGGTCGCGGGCAGCGCCTCGATGACGAGCGCCGGGATGACCTGGTGCCCGTCGGTCTCGGGGAAGCACAAGAACAGCGGCCGGTTCGGCGTCGTCGTCGTGTCGACGAACAACGTGTAGTTGAAGTGGGTACGCTTCGTGTGGCTGTGGCCATCGACACCGAAGTCGTTGGGCGGTGGTGTCCACGCAAGCTCGAGATCCTGGTGATCGGTGATCGCGACGGTCGCGGCGCCACCGATCCCGAGCGGCGCCGTGTACGCCGCTGGCAGGTGATACGTCACCGGCGAATCCTCTCCGAGATCGAACGCGTAGTCGGCGTCCGGCGTGGACATGGCGGCCGTGAGCGCGACGTCGGTGGGACGGCCGCCGTACGTGGCGCCGTTCAACGCGCGAAACGTCGAGCTGACGACCATGTCCTGGGTGCCGTGCTCGGGGAGGGTCAGCGCGCCCGTGATCCCGGGGCCGCTCAGCGACCGCGTGGTCAGCGGAACGAACGTGACGTTCGCGAGCGGCGCGAACGGCCACGTCGGGGTCGTTCGCTCGTCGACGCAGTTGCCCCACGCGCCACGTCCACCCTCCGCGGGCGCCGGGAACTCCGCGCTCGCCAGATCGGCAGACTCGAACTGATACGCGACCAGCCAGGTCTCCTCGGGCAGGCCGAGCCGCTGGACGTGCTCGTGGCGAATCTCGCCACCCTCGGGGAGACTGCCACCCGGCTGGCCACCGGAGAGACCACCAGGATTGGCATCGATGGGCTCGTCGCTACAGCTCGCAGCTCCACACAGCAGCACCAGCGTCAGGCTCTTCATGGTCGTCCTCGCGAGTAGGTCAGTAGTTAGCGATTCATGTTCGCACGACCCCACGAACAACACGATCTACCGACAATCCCTTGACCGCGTTCCTGCGTGACACGTGACATGGCCCACAGCGATGAACGGTCCTCGCGCAGAGAGGGTGGATGTCGTCAGGATCCTGCATGCGCCTTACATGGAGCTGCCTCCTGCCGGTGCATGGTATGGAGATCCGATGACTCGAGCTCTGCTCATCGTCCTTTTCGTCGCGGCTGCATGCAGCTCCCAGAAGTCAGACACCGCACCGCCCACGGCCAACCCGCCATCCGCGTGTGCCGGGCAGGCGAGCGAGCTGCGGAGCTACCTGACCCGCGTGCTCGATCCAGCGCAGCAGGTTGCGGCGCCGTGGCCCACCGGCGATGCCGAATTCGATGCCGAGCTTCCCAAGCTTCGCGACACCGCGCGCGAGCTTGCCAAGCCCGCCGATCCCTCCAAGCCCGTCGCGAAGCTGACCGAGGGCGTGAAGCCCGGCCGGCTCGAGGCCGAGCTCGCGAGCTGCCCGGCCGCGACGGCACAACTCGGCAAGGTCAGCGAGGCGAGCCCCGATCGCAGGGCGGCGACCTTCGTCGAGCTTGCCGATGCGATCGCGACGTGCGATTGCCGACCGAGCATCCCGCGCGTCAAGGCACTCGTGTATCTGATGCAGCGCGGACCCGACTGAGGGCGGAGCTGCGCGCTATTCGACGCGGACCTGGACGGCGCCCTGAAGCGGAAGGTCCCAGGCCTCGGACACGCGACGCGCGAACGTCTCGCCGGGCACTGCCTCGGCGTGGAATGTACAGGCAACGTCGTACGTGCCTGGTCGATCGATGTTCGCGAATGCCCGGAGGTCTGCGGCAAGCATGAAGGCCTCGCCGGGTGCGAGCGTACGCAGGCCCATCGGGCCGGTGAAGGTCAGTTGCACGGCGGGGAGCGCGACCTGATCCCGGGTGACCGCGAACGCGAACGAGCTCGCGAGCGGACCGAACGTGATCGTGGCGGGGCGAGCGCCAGCGTTCTTGATCTCGACCTCGATCTCGATCGGAGCTCCGAGCTTGGGGGGCGGCTGGACGACGCGCCAGCGGCCGATCACGCCCTCCCCATGGCGGACGCGGTCGCGGCGCGGCAGCTTCGAGGCCGCAGCCAGCACGTCGGCGAGTGCGCGATCGACGGTGAACCACGCGGTGGTCTTGCGGAGATCATAGGTCGTGCCGCTCGCACGCATCGGCAAGCCCATCGTGTCGATCATCCACGCCTCGCCCTTCACGGTGTCCAGGAGCTCGACCTCGATCACGTACTGGTCGTTCGCGTTCGAGCGCGAGTCGATGCTGATGACGCGCGAGCGGACGAGCCGCCTCAGCGCGACACGATCTCCGCTCGCCGCCGGGACGACGGTACGACCCGATGGCGCGACGCCGTCGAGCCGTTCCTTGCCGCGCCAGACCGACGAGACGAAGTCACCGTCGTACACGCGACCCACCTCGACGGAAATCGGGCTCGCACCCGCACCGCGTGCGTGCAGGATGATCGGCATCGCGAGCATGCAACCGAGTACCTGCCTGCGCGTTGGCATGGCTCTCCAACGTGCGCTCCCGGCCGTTGGTCTGCCTGACCTGGCTGGTCGTGGTGAAATCACTTCCCGAGCTTGCGCATCGGGAGCACGTCGAGCGTCACGAACGTCTGATCGACGCCGACGTGCGCGCATACGACCTCGAGACTCGACATCGCCTTGCCGTAATCTCCGAGCGACACGCCCGCGAACTGCTGCTTCGCGAAGCCCAGCCCGCACGCGACGAGCTTGCCGTCGGGGCGATCGGGCACCGTGACGAGCATGTCGTCGGGATGCAGCTTCTCGGTGAGGTCGGCGGGGGGATGCTGGAGATCGGCCACAGGGGCAAACAGGCCGCTCTTGACAGGATGGGCTCTGCTCAGCAACGAGCTCAGCGTCGGGTGCGGACCCGGATCGAGCTCCCGGAATAGCCAGATCAGGGCGCCATCGGGGGGCGTGATGTCGGTGCTGCGCGCGATCACGTGCAGGCGTGTCTGCGTCACCGCGAGCTCGAGGTTCGCGACGCGCTCGCTGGCGACCACGAGGGGTTGCGGGTGGCCCCCCGCCTCGTAGCTCCCGATCGGCGCGACGCCGATCGAGATCTTGCCGCGCGGCACCCCATCGAGGCGGAACGTCCCGTCGGCGAGGATGGGCGCGACCATCACCGCGGGCGCGACGGCCTCGCCACGCACGACGATCCACAGCCCGATCGCCGGGGTCGCGCCGAGCGTGACCTTGCCTTCGAGCTGGCTCGTCGGGCGCACGACCAGGTGCACGTGAGGCGCGACCGCGACGGTGGGGGAGCGCAGCGCGCCGGCCTGCGCCGCGATGTAGTTGTGCGCGCCCGCGACCGTGAACTTGCCGTCGCGGTCGCTGCGTACCCTCACCCCGAGGAGCGTGCGCGAGGACGCGATCGTGGCCGCGTCGCCAACCAGCATCACCGCGGCCACGACCTCGGCGTTCGCCACCGGAGCGCCCGCTTCGTCGACCACCTCGCCGACGATATCGATCGGGGGGGCTACCGGTTGCGGCGGAGTGAAGTTGTAGAGCACGCCGCGCGCGCGCAGCGCCGCGAGCTCGGCGTTGGCACCCGCAACATCGCCGAGCCGCCAGCGCAGGTCGAGCGCGTCCTCTTCGAACGGTGTCTGCTTGGGGCCGAGCGCGCGCGCGGTCGGCAACCACCGCGCGTACAGCTCCTGAGCGCGCGTGACGTCCTCGGCGCGCCCTCGCGCGAGCAGGCCGTGGATCAGCGAGCGCACGATCCGGATCTGCGTGCGCGTGCGCCGGCGATGGCCGGCGAGCTCGATTGCACGCGCGTAGCTCGCCGAGGCCGCGTCCCACTGCTCCGCAGTGACCGCGTGTCCAGCTCGGAGCCCCTCGAGGAGCGCTCGCAGGTCGTCCTGCGGGAACGTCGCGATCGCGGCCTCGGCGGCGGCGACATTGCTCGGGCTCCAGCGCCAGGACCTGCCGATCGCGACCTCGGCCTTGATCGGATCGTCCTCACAGCGCGCGGCCAGCTCGGCGAGCGCGTCCATGTCGCGAACCACGCTGCCGGCATTGGCCGGGACGTCGCGCTCGTCCATGGCCTCGAGGCGCGCCATGATCGCGAGCATGCGCGCGCATGGCGACGTGGCAAGCTCGGCGAGCGCGAGCTCGTCGCGGCTCGGCGGTGGCTCGCCGACGAGCGCGTGCTGGCGCAGCGTGAACCCCGCCAACAGGTCCGGCGTGATCTGAGCGAGCCGCGGCGGCGACGGACGATCGCAGAGCGCGGGATCGACGAGCGCCACACCCAGCGCGTCCGCGTCGATCCGGCCGCGATCGGCGAGCGCGGCGGTGACGGTGCTGTCGAGGCGCGCCAGCGCGGCGTCGAGACACGCCAGCTTCGCGGAGCGCTCGCCGGTGGTCGCGGTGCAGACCCGCGGCCGCAGCGCCCGCCACGTCGCGAGGTCGTTGCCGACGAGCTCGGCCGCGCCCGGGTCGCGCGCCGCGAGTGCCGCCGCCCGCGCGCCCGACCACACGATCCCCGGATCGAGGGCGGGTGGCGAGCAGTCGCTGGCGGGCTCTTGCCGCGTGACGATCACGAGCGCGGCGATCGCCACGGCCGCGACCAGGCTCGCACCGGCGACGATCCATCGCCGCCGTCGCCCGGCATGGCGAACCAGCGCCGCGAGCAGCACATCCATGCTGGCCCAGCGCTGCGCCGGCCCACCGAGCACGCCCGTGCGCAACTCGTCGACCGTCGTGCCTCGATACGGCCGCTCCCCGGCCAGCGCTTCCCACAGGGCGACGCAGAACGCGAACTGATCGGTCGCCGGCGTCACGGCGCCGCCGGTCCACTGCTCGGGTGCCATGTACGCCGGCGTGCCGAGCAACGCGCCGGTCTGGGTGCGCGTGGTCGTCCCCGTGCTGGCCTCTGCAGCCGGAGGCGCAGCCACGTCGCCGCCCGCCTCGCGTGCGAGGCCGAAATCGGTCACCACGATGTCGCCGGCGCGGCCGCGCAGCACGTTACCCGGCTTGAAGTCGCGGTGGACGATCCCGGCAGCGTGGGCGGCAGCGAGCCCGCGGCCGGCGGCGATGAACGCGGCCAGGATCTGGCGTGGTCGCGGCGCGCTATCGCGCAGCCACGAGCCAAGCGTCCCGCCCTCGAACAGCTCCATCGCGATGAAGTCGTGGCCGTCGGCCGTGCCGACGTCGAACACGGTGATCACGTGCGGATGAGACAGCTTCGCCATCGAGCGCGCTTCGCGGAGCAGCCGCGCGCGTGCGTCCGTACTGCCGGCGTCGCGCAGCACCTTGAGCGCGATCTTGCGCTCGAGCTCCGGATCGAACGCGGCGTGGACCACGCCCATGCCGCCCTCTCCGAGCACCGCCTCGAGCCGGTAGCGCCCGAACGTCGTGCGTGGCGCTGCGGCACGCGACGACGGTGTCGCCGGCGCGGTCGCGGTCTGCGCGAGCTCGTCGTCCAGGGGCATCAGTCCTGGTAGCTTCGGCCGCCGGACTGCCAGTTACCAGACGAGGGGCCCAAAACCGTGCGCTCGGAGCGACCGTGATTGCCGACCGTTGCCTGCGCGGGTCCTCTCGCACACTCTAGGATGCGAACGTGCTTGCAGGTCGGATCCACGTCATCGCGGCGGCGGTGATGCTGGCGGGGTGCGCGCGGGTCTACAGCCTGCGCGTTACCGGTGGCGTCGAACGCACGTCGGGCGGAGATCGTGGCAAGCAGGTCCTGGTCACGTTCGGGATGCCCATCGAGGTCGCGCGCGACCACTTCGTCGTCGTGACGGGTCGCGCGGGCATGTCGATCCCGCGTGATCCCGCGTTGACGGCTGGAGCGGGGCTCGAGTGGATGCTCGCGCGTGGCCGCGCGATCGTGCGACTTGGCCCCGATTACCTGACGCGAGGGTCGGCCGTGGACGAAGACAAGCTCGCCTACCACGCGATCGGCATGCGCGCGGGATTGCTGTTCGCATTCGGAAGCTCCGAGGGCCAGGCCAGCCCGGGGGTACTCGAGGGGTTGTTTGGCGACGGCAGCGACGAGTCGTTCTGGGGGTTGGGCTACGGGACCGACGGCGCCGCGCCAACGCCCAGCAACGAGAAGCGCGTCACTCACCGCCACGGGGTGGGCCTCGAGGCCTCCGGCAGCATCCTGTTCGGCGGCACGGTTTCGGATCGCGGACTCGGCTACGTCGGCGTGGCGTACGAGTATGACGTGCTCCCGCGCGAGTGACGTGCGCGTCCGCGACGACGGCCAGTGATTGCTCCGGCGACTAATCCTCGCGGCGGGCGTGGAGCCAGGTCTTCACCTTCTCGAGCTGCGGGCTCTCGTCGTCGCCGACGCCGGCGAACCCATCGCGCGCCTGGCGGGCAAGCTCGAGCGCGCGCGGGCGCGCGGCGCTACGTGCCCACAGCACCCGAGCGAGCAGGAAGCGGCTCTCGGCGAGCTCTTCGGGGGGCACGTTGCCGGCCTCGCGGATCCGTACGGCGCGCTCGGCATGTGCCCGCGCCTGA
The DNA here is from genome assembly GCA_018262455.1 of Deltaproteobacteria bacterium. The sequence continues at coordinate 24,176 of JAGSPR010000037.1, forward strand.
TCGGATCGGCCGAGGGTGAGCAGCACCGCCCCGAGCCCCGTGAGTGGATAGCCAAGGTCGGGATGGTCGGGGCCGAGCGCCTTCTCGTAGATCGCGAGCGCGCGCTCGTACCGCTGCCGAGCCTCGTCGGGTTTGCCCTGGATCGCCAGGACGTCGCCCAGGTTGTTCAACGGGGTCGCGACGTCGGGATGGTCGGGGCCGAGTGCCTTCTCGTAGATCGCGACGGCGCGATCGAAGTGGCGCGCGGCGTCGTCGTGTTTGCCTTGCGCAAACGCCACGGCGCCCAGGTTGGCAAGGCAAGCCGCCAGGTCGGGATGGTCGGGGCCTACCGCCTTCTCGAAGATTGCCCGTGCGCGGGCAAAGTGCCGGTGGGCATCGTCGTACCGGTGCTGCGCAAACAACTCGGCGCCCACGTTGTCCAGCAACCTGGCCACATCGGGATGGTCGGGTCCGAGGGCCTTCTCCAGGATCGCGAGGGCGCGCTCGTTGTAGCGCTGCGCCTCTTCCGACTTGCCGGTCGCGCCCAGCACAACGCCGAGGTTCGTCAGCGAATAGGCCAGGTGGGGATGGTCGGGGCCGAGCGCCTTCTCGTCGATGGCGAGCGCCCGTTCGTAGTGCCGCCTGGCCTCCTCATACTTGCCCTGGACCTTGAGCACCACACCCAGGTTGTTCAGCACGCTTCCAATGAACCGATGGTCGTCGGGGCCAAGCAATCTCTCATTGATGGCGAGGGCTCGCTCGTAGGATTGCTGGGCCTCGGCATACTTGCCGAGCGCGGAGTCCACGTCGGCAAGACTCGTCCAGAACTTGATCTCGGCATCGGGCACCTCGCCAGCGCGCCGAAGCGCCGCTTCTGCACCAGGGCGCAGCCGCAGCGCGTCGTCAGGACGCGCGAGACGAATGCCGACGACAAACACCAGGTCTGCCCACAGTTGTGCTGCGAGCGGATCGTCGTGCGCGCTGGCCGCCACCGGGAGCGCCTGCTCGAGGGTCGCCGCGGCGGCCTTCGCGTCGCCAGTCCCATCTTCCAGTCTCGCGCGCCGATGAAGCAACTCCGCGAGAAGCGGTGCGTAGCCGAGCTGCTCGGCCGCCGTCGTCGCCCGCTGTGCGACGGGAAGGCCCGTTCGGTACCACCCGATCTCGAACAGCGCGTTCAACTGGGCAAGCGTGCGGCGGAGCTCGTCGACCTTCGCCCGGGTCTCGGGATCCGCAGGCGGTGACACGACCGCCCGCAGCGCGTCGACGTCGTCACAGCGAACCAGCGGTGACAGCTGCTCCACCGCGCCGACTGCCTTGTCGAGCACCTCGGCGTTGGGCCCGGTCGCAAGCACGTCGACGAGCGCGCCGACCTCGGCAAGCCGGCGGTCGAGGCAGGCCATCCGCAGATCCATGAGCGCCGCCGACTGATCGCCACGCAGCTGCGTGGCCTCGCACGCTTCGACGCGGGCCGCGGTCCACCGGCTGGTGTAGCCATCGAGCCGATCGGAGACGCGGCCAAACGTGGTGGTGGCGTACGGCCGGTTGGTGGCGGCGAAGGCCGCGCGCACGGCCTGTGCGCGATCGGGGTCCCAGACGCCTCGGAGCTTGTGGTCCATCCCCTGGCAGCGCGTGTCGGGGACTGCTGCGCCGCGCGACAGCCCGAACACCGCGAGTCCAGCGAGCGCACCCAGCGCGGCGACCACGCCGCCACGCTGGAGGCGCTGGCGGCGTGCCACGATCGGGTCGGCTCCGAGCGCCGCGACGAGGGCGAGCATCGACGGCCATCGATCCGCCGGCTGCGGGCGAAGTCCTCGGCGGACGACGTCGAGCACCCACGTTGGCACGGCACCATCCGCGCGCGGTGCTGCG
>JAGSPR010000186.1 GCA_018262455.1 Deltaproteobacteria bacterium
GACGACGACGACGACGAGGACGAAGACGACGAGGACGAAGACGACTCGGTCGCCGCGCGCCCGGTGAGACCCGTCCGGCCCCTCCGGCCCATCCGCTCCATCGTCGACAAGGACGAGGAAGCCGACGCCGAGGATGCCAAGGACGACGAAGAAGAGGCCGCCGACGAGCGCGCCGAGGCCGAGGAAGACGACGAGCGCGAGATTCGAGATCCGGACGATCGTCCGCAACGAGGACCGATCCCGCCACGTCCGGCCAAGCCGCTGCCGCCAGGGCCGATCCTGGTAGTCCCGCTCAAGCCAACACTGTCCAAGCCGACGCCGCTACCGCCGACGATCAAGCCGACGGTGATCCCGCCTGCCAAGCCGACCGTGACCCTGCCCCAGCCAAGTCCTGCGCCCGTCGCGCCCGTCGCGCAGCGCGACGATCTCGACGAAGGGGACGAACTGGACGAGGGGGAGGACCGGCCCGCGAAGCCGGCACCCGCCGCCAAGAAGCCCGCGACGAAGGTGCCCCCCGCGAAGGCGCCGAAGGCTCCGGCGAAGCCAAAGGCCCCGGCAAAGCCCGCTGCTGCCAAGAAGCCGGCCGCGCCCAAGGCTGCCAAGCCGGCGGCCAAGAAGCCGGCCGCCAAGCCCGCCGCGAAGAAGAAGTAGCGTCAGCGGGCGCCGAGCGTCACGAGCGAGCGCCGGCCTTCACAGCTCGCCCTTGGCGCGCAGGAAGATCGGCAGCACGACCGCGACGTAGAGCACGCACGCGACGACGATGATCGCGAGATCCTTCCAGGTCAGTCGCACGCTGAACTCTGGACGGTGGTGACGGATGCAGTTCGTCCACGCCCCGATCAGCGCGAAGAAGATCCACAGCACGGGCTTGTACGCGAACGACAGCGTGCCGATCGAGAACACCGTGGCGGCCATCGACGCGAGCAGCGCCATGCCCCACACCTGCACGACCTCCGCGCCTGGGACCATCGCGAGTGACCGGATGCCGACGATCAACGACTTGATCGAGATGTAGATGATGGCGACGAACAGCACCATCCCGGGAAACCCCATCTCGGCAAGCGTGAGGACGAACGAATTATGCGCCGTGAGGTAGTGATGCTCGCCAAACTGTCCCGACCCGACGCCGAACAGCGGGTTTGACTCGAACATCTTGAGCCCGGTCGCCCAGGCTTCGTACCGCTGCTGGGTCGACTCGTTCGCGGATTCGCCGCTGCGTCCGCCGAGCATGAGCAGCGGCAGCGCCAAGGCGGCAGCCGGCGCGAACGCCCACACCCCGTAGCGACGCACGAGGTAGACGAAGAACACGAGCAACATCGCGACCAGCCCGCCGCGCGACTGCGTCATGAAGATCGCGACCAGGGAGATCGCCAGGCCCGTCACGAGTGCGACCCGCATCAGCGGATTGCGCTTTCGGCGGACGAAGGCGATCAAGAACGACATCCCTCCGGCCGCGATCACCAGCGCCGCCTCGTTCGGATCGTTGAGGTTGCCTCGGTAGCGTACCCGGCCGTCCACGGAGTACGTGCCGAACAGGCCGACGTGCTCACAGCGGTAATCGAGGCCGGGTTCGGCTTCGGGGCCGCGGCACCCCGGGATCCCGAGGTCGGGCGCGTCGGAGTCCGCCAAGTCGCAGGCACGACCATCGGGCATCCCCGTCAACTCGCCCTCTTTCTCCTGCCCGCCCACGCACTGCGGAGCCGCGAGCCCCTGGTGGAAGCACACGAAGCCGATGAACGTGCAGGTCACCGCCATGATCCCGGCGACGACCTGGAACGTCCGGAACCGCTGGATCCCGTGCGCGATCGTCCCGTACAGCGCGAACAGGATCGCGAACTCGAGGACCGTGTGGATCAACTGATCGGGGACGAGGACGGCGACGGTGACGATCGCCCAGCCCATGAACGCCAGCGCCCATGGGAGGGCCGGGGTCGCGGCCGGATGGGTTCGGCGAAGCCGCACATCGAGCACCCAGCCAATCACGGCGAAGGCCGCGAACAGGTGGAGGAACGGGACGCGCTGGAGCAGAGGTAGGAACTCCTGCGGTCGCACCAGGATGAACACGATCAACGCGGCAATGCCGGGAATCGCAAACATCCGCGCGCACCATAGCATCGCTCGCGGGTATGCTTGGGTTTGCAATGCGCGAGCGGGTAGCGGGACTGCTGAATCGAGCCGGCGCGCTCGGAGCCGTGATGCGGCTGCGCCGGTTCGCGCCGATCCCGACCCTCAGCATCATCACGTTTCACCACATCTGGGATCCCGATCCCGATTACCCGTTCGATCCCGGCACCGTCGATGCCACGCCACCGCAGTTCCGGCGCCAGATCGAGACGCTGGCCCGGTACTGCACGCCGATCGGGATCGACGAGCTGATCCAGGCCCTCGATGGTGCGCCGCTGCCGAAGAACCCGGTGATGGTGACGTTCGATGACGGCTACCAGTCGTGTCTCGAGGTCGCGCTCCCCATCCTGCGCGCCGTCGGCGTGCGCGCCACGTTCTTCATCTCGACGTCATTCGTCACCGAGCGGCGGCTCTACTGGTGGGAGCGGATCTCGCTCATCCTGCGCGCCGCGAAGGTCCCATCCACCACGATCTCGTATCCAGCGAAGCTCGCGATCGATCCGCGCGATGGCAAGCTGCTCAGGCAGCTGTTCGTCCTCGTCAAGACGACCCCCTCGCTCGACATCGACCGCTTCCTCGACGAGCTGGGCGCGGCGCTCGGTGTCGAGTGGAACCGCCAGATCGAGGCGGAGTACGCGAACAGCCTCATCATGAGCTGGGATCACGTGCGCGCCCTCGCGCGCGCGGGCATGGATGTCGAATCGCACGGCCGGCGCCATCGGGTGCTGGGCACGCTCGACGATGCCCAGCTCGTCGACGAGCTCGCGGGCTCGCGCTCGGATCTCGAGGCACAGCTCGGGCGCCCGGTCCGGGCCATCGCCTATCCCGTCGGCCGTCGCGTCGCGCACCAGCCCCGGATCCGCGACGCGATCGCTGCGGCGGGCTACCGGGTTGGGATGTCGAACCGGACCGGCGTCAACGGATTCTGGCCGCTGTCGATGCGCGGGATCATGCCGATCGATCCGTTCGACGTCCGCCGGCTCGCGACCGATCGCGCCATGAGCGAGGCGATGTTCTTCATGCAGTACGCGGTTCCCATGCTTGGGTACAAGGACTGAGCCGCCACGGCGCGACGGCCCTGGCGCGCGCCGGCCTGGCGCGACGGATCGGTCGAAAACTGGCGATCGGCTCGCCGCACGCGGGACAATTTTCCCATGCGTGAATACCGTCGCGAAGGCCCCAGGATCGACGTCGAGGCCCTGTGCTGGGAGCTCGTCGATGGCCATGAAACCAGCGGACTCACGATCGATCTGTCGTCGACCGGGCTCCGGATCGAGCGGCCCTACATCGGCGGCCCGACGCGCCGCGAGGTCCCGCTCCAGATCGAGGTCCCTGGCATCGACGAGGTGATGTGGGCGCGTGGAGATGCGTGCTCCGACGTCCTCGTCCCGACCCGCTCGCCTGCGGGAGGTCCGCTGGGGCTGATCCGGCGCACCGGCTACCGGCTCGCGCTCGCCGCGTCTCGCGATCTGCGCCTGCTCAAGGAGTTCGTGTTCGAGACCCACCGGGCGCGTCACGAGGCGATCCTCGACTTCGCGATCGCGAGCTGCTACGTGCGCGCCTGAGCGAACCGGCGATACAGCGCGGCGTAGTCGTCGACCATGCGGTCGTGACTGTAACGAGCGAGCGCGACCTCGCGTCCCTTGGCGCCCATCGCGCGTGCGGCCTCGCGATCGGACTCGAGTCGCGCGAGCGCGGCGCCTAGCGCACGGTCCTCGACCGGCACCAGCAGGCCCGTCACGCCTTCGTCCACGACGCTCGGGAGTCCGCCCACCGCGGTCGCGACGATCGGCAGCCCGGCAGCCATCGCCTCCGGGACCACGAGCGGCAGGCCCTCCGTCTTCGACGACAACGCGAACACGTCGAACGCGTGGACCAGCCGCGGCACGTCCATCCGTCGCCCGGTCATCACGACCCAGCGCGGCTCTGCCAGCGCGGCGACCTCGGACTCGACCTTGGCGCGCGACTCTCCATCCCCCACGATCACGAGGCGGACGCGAGACGACAGCAGCGGTGCCATCGCGCGAACGAGCAACGACTGATTCTTGTAATCGTCGAGCCGACCGACCGTACCGACCACCCAGGCGTCACCAAGCCCGAGCTCGACGCGCGCCTGGGCCCGCGCCTCGGGATCGGGCTTGTAACGATCGAGCCGGATCCCGTTCGGGATCGTGTGCAGCCGGTCCGCTGGCATGTCGTGCTGCTCGCGGGCTTGCGCGGCCGTGGTGTCCGAGACCGCCACGAAGGCGTGGACCAGCTGAGCCGCCGCACGGCGCAGCCACCGGTTGGCGCGCCCGCCCGGGTTCTTGCCGTGCTTGGTGTGGATCGCCACCGCACCCACGAGCCGGGCCGCGGGAGCGCCATAGATCAGCGGGAGCGGGTTGTGGGTGTGGACGATGTCCGCTTCGAGACGCCGCAGCGCTCGCGCGAGCCGGGGCACCAGGGTCGGGTCGATGCCACCCCGCTTCGCGACCCGGCCGACGTGGATCCCTGCCTCCTCGAACTCGTCCGCCATCGCCCCATCCGGTGCTGGCGCGAGCGAGAGGACGCTCACGCGATGGCCGCGGGCACGCTGGCCGATGGCGAGATCGAGCGCGACCCGCTCCTGGCCGCCGACCCCGTACGAGGACAAGACGTGGACGATCGACCACACGCCTCGTCCGTACCGTGTGTCGGCGGAGCTCCGCAAGCTATGCTGCCCCCCAGGTGCACGCCCGCCTGTTCGCCCACATCGCTGCCACCCTCGTGGCCGGCGCCCTCGCGTTCGTGTTCGGACCGTCGGTGGCCAAGGACCCGTACTTCATCACGGTCCTCTGCACGGCGGGGGCCGCGAACCTGGTGGTCGTGCTCGAACATGTCGTTCGCCGCCGGCGCTCGGCGCCCGAGCCGCTCCCAGGTCCTGCTGCCGACGATGCGGTGCTCGAGACGATCGGCCTCGGCACCGAGGATGGCGAGCTCAAGGCCGCGTGCGCGCGGGTGGCCCGGCGCATCCACCAGGAGCACATCCGGGTCGTTGGCTTCGTGCCGTGTGACAACCTCGTCGCGGTCCCGCCGGTGATCATCCAGCTCGGCCTGGCGCTGTGCGAGCTGACGGGTGCCACGGTGGCGGTGATCGACGCGAACGTGCGCTACCCGGGTCTGGGAGCCCTCAACAGCGGCCAGGCGACCGATAGCGATGAGTCGGTGTTCTCGACCCGCTGGCTGCGGGGCTCGCTGGCCCTGCTCTCGCCGCCCCGGCTCGAGCGCGCGGGCGAGGTCGTGCCCCAGCTCGCCCGGGTCCTGCTCGACGGCTCCGATCTGTTCGCGCACGTGCTCGTGGATCTCACCGGGTTCGAGTTGCTCGGCGAGCACGGTAGCGCTGCCGCCTGCATGGACGCCGTCGCGCTGGTCGCGCGCGCCCACCAAACACGCGAGCGAGAGCTGATCGAGCTGGCACCGCTGATGCCGCAGGGCCGGTTCCTGGGCATCCTGCTCGTCGGCTGACGTGTCCGACGACCGTGCGCTGGGGCCTGCTCACGGAGGACACACGCGGCGTCGCTTGAACTAGGGATGCAGATCGTGGTGTCCTTCGATGCGATGCGCCCACTCGAACAGGAGAAGATCGCGGTTATTGGCCTTGGCTACGTCGGCTTGCCGGTCGCCCTCAGCTTCGGCAAGAAGCTGCCGACCGTCGGCTTCGACATCCGCCAGCGTCGGGTCGACGAGCTCAAGAAGGGCCACGACGAGACGATGGAGGTCACGGCGGACCAGCTGACCTCGGCCAAGCATCTCGAGCTCACGGCCGATCCGACGAAGCTGTCCGATTGCACGTTCTACATCGTCGCGGTGCCAACCCCGATCGACAGCAACAATCGTCCGGACCTCGGCCCGATGATCAGCGCGAGCAAGACGATCGGTCCGCACGTCAGGAAAGGCGACATCGTCGTGTACGAGTCGACCGTGTATCCGGGCGTCACCGAGGATGTCTGCGGTCCGATCCTCGATCAGCTGAGCGGCCTTTCGAACGGCCGCGACTACTTCCTTGGCTACTCGCCCGAGCGCATCAATCCGGGTGACAAGGAACACACGTTCGAGAAGATCATGAAGGTCGTCTCGGGCCAGACTCCCGAGTCGCTCGAGCGCGTCGCCAAGGTCTACGCATCGGTGGTCATCGCCGGCGTCCACCGCGCACCTTCGATCAAGGTCGCCGAGGCCGCGAAGGTCATCGAGAACACGCAGCGCGACCTCAACATCGCGCTGATGAACGAGCTCGCGCTGATCTTCGATCGCATGGGCATCCGCACCGCTGACGTCCTCGAAGCGGCCGGGACGAAGTGGAACTTCCTGCGATTCACGCCGGGCCTCGTCGGTGGCCACTGCATCGGGGTCGATCCGTACTACCTGACCACGAAGGCGCAGGAGCTCGGGTACCTGCCCGAGGTGATCCTCGCCGGCCGCCGGATCAACAACAACGTCGGCCCGTTCATCGCGCAGAAGTGCGTCAAGATGCTCACCACGTCCGACGTGGCGCTGCGCAAGGCGAAGGTCGGCATCCTGGGGCTCACGTTCAAGGAGAACGTGCCCGATCTCCGGAACTCGAAGATCCCGGACATCGTCGCCGAGCTCGCCACGTTCGGGATCGACGCGATGGTCCACGATCCGCTCGGTGACCCGCACGAGGCCCAGGAGGAGTACAAGATCGAGCTCACCAAGCTCGAGAAGTTCCAGCATCTCGACGCGTTGATCCTCGCGGTCGCGCACGCCGAGTACCTCGGCAACCCGGCCGCCATCTACGAGCGCGTCCGCGACAACGGCGTCGTGATCGATATCAAGAGCGCGCTGCCCAACGCGAAGCCGCCGCGTGGTATCCGGCTCTGGAGCTTGTGAGCCCTGCGGATGTCGTCACGCCGCTGCCCGAACAACCCATGAAACGTACCCGCTACGACGAAGTCTGCGAGGATCTGGTGAACTCGCCGCGCCGGTGGCTGGTCACCGGCGTCGCTGGGTTCATCGGTTCGGCCTTGCTCGAGCGCTTGCTCGATCTGGGTCAGACCGTCGTCGGCGTCGATAGCTTCCTCACCGGTCACAAGCGCAACCTCGACGACGTCCTCGCGATCAACCCCGACGAACGGCTGCAATTCCGGTTCATCGAGGGTGACCTCCGCGATCCCGCGGTTGCGCAAGCGGCGATGAAGGATGTCGACATCGTCCTCCACGAGGCAGCGCTGGGCTCGGTGCCGCGCTCGATCAAGGATCCGATCGCGTCGCACCAGCACAACGTCGACGCGTTCCTCAACGTCCTCGTCGCCGCGAAGGACGCGGGCGTCGGTCGCGTGGTCTACGCCTCGAGCTCGTCGGTCTACGGCGATCACCCGGGCTTGCCCAAGCATGAGGACCGGATCGGCAAGCCGCTGTCGCCCTACGCGGTCACCAAGCGCTGCGACGAGATCTACGCGCAGACGTTCCAGGACGTCTACGGCCAGCAGCTGATCGGCCTGCGCTACTTCAACGTGTTCGGCCGCCGCCAGGATCCCGATGGGCCGTACGCCGCGGTGATCCCGCGCTGGATCTCGGCGCTCGTCGAAGGCAAGCCATGCGTGATCTTCGGGGATGGCACGAGCAGCCGCGACTTCTGCTACGTCGACAACATCGTGCAGGCGAACCTGCTCGCCGCGACGGCGGCGGATCCTGCGGTGACAGGCACGGTCTACAACTGTGGCTGCAACGGCCGCACGAACCTCATCGAGCTGTTCGGCATGATCCGCGACGACCTCGCGAAGAGCTTTCCGGATGTCGCGAGGGCCGAGGCGGCGTTCGAGTCGCCCCGAGCGGGAGACATCGCTCACTCTCAGGCCGCCATCGACAAGATCACGGCCGCACTCGGCTACGCCCCGACCCATCAGGTCTCCGAGGGCATGGCCGAGACCGTGGCGTGGTTCGCGCAGCGCCTTCGTCGTAAGTGATAAGCTCGCGCCCACATGGCCGACGACGACCTGCCGAAGCCGGAACCCAAAGAGATCGACGAGAAGCTGGCCCTCCAGCTCAAGCATCTCGCCGAAGACGCGGTCCTCAAGGGTCAGCCCTATGGCGACGAGCGTTGTGACAACTGCCTGTTCTACCTGAATCCCGACGAGAACCTCTCGTACTGCTGGCACCCCAAGCTGCGCATCCTCGTCGGTGGAAACTGGTGGTGCCAGTGGTGGGAGAAGACCGAGTAAGCGCATGAGCGGGAGGACACGGCATGAGTGATGACTACGGGGGAGACCGTCCGGAGCCGACCTCCGATCACCGCGTGGTCGCGGTCGTGCTCGCATTCGCCGCCGCAGCCTGCTTCCTGTTCGCGAGCTTCTCGACCAGGTGGCTCTTCAACTCCCGCACCCCGACCACGCTGAGCGAGGTCGGGTTCGGACTGCGCTCGAACTACGAGTGCAGCTCGCCGAAGACCTGTCGCGAGCTGTCGAACGGCGAGCTCGTCTCGACGTGGAAGGCGGAGCTCGCCAAGCTCCAGGTCGCGGCGGCCGAGACTGCCGACAACTTTCGCTCCCCGGAGGAGATGCGCGCCGCCGAGTACGAGCGGCTCGCGGCGATGAAGGGCATGGAGGTCTCGAGCGCGTTCGCGCCTTTGGGCTGGATCACGTTCATCTCCTGCCTCGTCGCGGGCCTGTCCCTCGCGATCGCGGGCGCACTCGTGCTCGCGAAGCGACGCCTGGTGCTGCCGATCATGCCAACGACGACGGCCCTGCTCTCGATCGTCGTCGCGCTCGTCGCGGGGTGCGTGTTCGCGGCGCTCAAGCCGGGTCCACCCGGCTATGCCGGCGTGAGCGTTGCGTTCTTCGTGTTCGGTGGCGGAGTCGTCGCCGGCCTCGCGAGCTCGCTCATGCTGAACAAGCTCCTGCGCCCCGAAGATCCGGATCTGCTCTCGGACGCGATGAACCCGGAGCAGTTCTGACATAGGCTGCGGCATGACGTCGCTCAAGGGAAAGACGCTGTTCATCACGGGTGCGAGCCGAGGCATCGGCCTCGCGATCGGGCTGCGCGCCGCGCGCGATGGCGCGAACGTCGCGATCGCCGCGAAGACCGCCGAGCCCAACCCCAAGCTGCCTGGCACGGTGTTCACCGCGGCGAAGGAGATCGATGCCGCCGGCGGCAAAGGCCTGGCGCTCGTCTGCGACATCCGCTTCGAGGACCAGATCGCCGCCGCGGTGGCCAAGACGGTCGAGACCTTTGGCGGCATCGACATCCTCGTCAACAACGCGAGCGCGATCAGCCTCACCGGGACCGAGCACACGCCGATGAAGCGCTACGATCTGATGCACCAGATCAACACCCGCGGCACGTTCGCGTGCTCGCAGGCCTGCATCCCCCACCTCAAGAAGTCCGCCGCAGCCCACGGCGTGGCTCACATCCTCAACATCTCGCCGCCGCTCAACATGGAGACGCGGTGGTTCGCGCCACACGTCGCCTACACGATGGCCAAGTTCGGCATGAGCATGTGCGTGCTCGGCATGGCGGGCGAATTCAAGGCCGCCGGCGTCGCGGTCAACGCGCTGTGGCCGCGCACCACGATCGCCACTGCGGCGATCAAGAACCTGCTCGGTGGCGATGCCGGCATGCGCGGCTCGCGCAAGCCCGACATCATGGGCGACGCCGCTCACGCGATCCTCACGAAGTCGCGCGACTTCACGGGCCAGTTCCTGATCGACGATGACGTCCTGCGCGCCGACGGCAAGACCGACTTCAGCGAGTACGCGGTGGATCCGACGGCGCAGCTGCTGCCGGACTACTTCATCTGAACGTTCGTGCTCAGCCCGGCAGGCGCTTCTTGGTTAGCGGCGCGCCCGGCAACCCCGGCTTGACCGGCTCCGCCCGCTTGCCACGCGCGCCGAGGAATCCGAACGCGGCTCCCGAGAGGCCGCCGAGCAGGTGGCCGAGATGCGAGACGTTGTCGTTCTTGGTCACGCCGGCGTAGACCTCGCCGCCGAGGTAGATCACCGCGACCGCGATGAACGTCAGTGGGATCTCGCCCTGGCGGATGTTCGCCGTCGAGGCGAGCAGGATCATCATGAACACGATCCCGCTGGCGCCGAGCGTGCCGTGGCCGAGCGCCACGTCGACCAACCCCGAGACCACCGCCGTGATGAGGATCATCACGATCAACGACAGCGAGCCATAGCGCTCCTCGAGGATCGGCCCGAGCAGCAGGATCAGCATGAAGTTGCCGAGCAGGTGCTCCCAGCTCGCGTGGCCGAGGATGTGACTCACGAGCGTCACGTATCCGGCCGTGCCGTCGAGGTTACCGTGCGTCGCGAACCAGTGCCCGATCACGTCCTTGGGCAGCAGGTAGACCACCACCGCGGCCAGCGTGAACGTCAGAACAACAGGCGCGTTGTAGCTGATGCGAATCTTTGCCACACGGCAAGGCTAGCACGCACGCGCGTCAATACAGCGGCCACTCCGGGGGACGCAGGTTCACCCGATGATCCTCGTATTCGTAGCGGTGGGCCGGCAGGGATGGCTGGTCGGAGTCGGGCGAACCCTGCTCGCCCGTCGTCAGCGCCGCCTCGGGGTACCTGGTCGTGCGCGCGATCTCGACGCTGCACTGGGCCTCGCGGACGATCTTCTCCGAGCTCGATCCGAGCAACCATCGATCGAGTCCCCTGAGGCCATGGCTGCCGACGATGATGAGCTCGGCACCGACCTCGCGCGCGAGGGCCAGGATCTCGCCGGCAATCTCGCTGCCGATCCGGGCATGCACGAAGAAGTGAACGCGGCCGTGGACGTCCGCAGCCTCGAGCTCCTGTTGCGTCTCGAACGCGAGCGCCTCCTGGACGCGCGCCGCATACATGATATCGACCCCGTCGTAGGCCGGGATGCTCGGGATCGGCATGTGGGAATCGATCACGCAGATCACGTGCAGCACGTGAGCTCGCGCCTGTGCAGCGAGCGTGACCGCGCGGTGCAAAGCTGCATGACCGGACTGGCTGAAGTCATAGCCGACGACGACATGGCGCGGGTGCGAGGTCATGGGCGAAACATCAGCAACCCACGTGCCACGAGAGGCCTGCGCTGGCGCGAGACCACGCTCACCGGGCGACGTCGACCGGCTCGGTCGGCCGATCGCGATCGCTGCGAGTTTCACTGCGGTGACTTGCGAGATCTTGGGACTCGCGCCATGGTCTGCGAATGGCGACCGTCGAGATCACCACAGACAACTTTCAACAGACCATCGAGAAGGGCGGCGTCGTGCTCATCGACTTCTGGGCGGAATGGTGTGGCCCGTGCCGCACGTTCAGCCCGGTGTTCGAGCAGGCATCGGAGAAGCACGCCGACGTCGTGTTCGGCAAGGTCGACACCGAGGCGCAGCAGGAGCTCGCCGGCGCGGCAAGCATCCAGGCGATCCCGACGCTGATGCTGTTCCGCGATGGCGTGCTGCTGTTCCGCGAGTCCGGCGCGCTACCGCCGTCGGCGCTCGAGGAGCTGGTGAGCCAGGCCAAGGCGCTCGACATGGCCAAGGTCAAAGAAGAGATCGCGTCGCACCAGCACGAGCACCAGCATGGGCCGGGCTGTAGCCACGACCATGCGCACGGTGACCACGCGCACGGTGACCACGCGCATGGGGACCACCCGCATGTGCATGGCCCGGACTGCGATCACGACTGAGCTGCACTCGGGCCGCCCTGGCGAGCTACCGCGGGCGCTTCGCGACGAACCACGCGCCCCCCGCGCTCAGACAGTCCTCGCGGGTGACCGCTGGTGCGGAGCGAACCGCCGACGTGCCCGCTGCGGAACTCGCTCGGGGGGCGGTGGTTCGTCGCTTACGCGCTCGCTGGCTGCTCGTGCCGCGCGGCGGCTCGTTCGGATCAGCTGAGAAGGGCGGTGGCGTGTTGCCAGCGTCGTGCTCCTCGGCGCGATCGCGTCGAACGTGCTCCAGCACGCGTCGACGCGGTTGTCCCCAGCGGCGTCACCGCGCGCGCCAGGCGGCGGGCGGCCTTACGGCGAGCGGTAGCTTCCACGGCCGTTCGCTGCCCCCCTGTGTCAGGGTTGTTGTCGCGT
>JAGSPR010000187.1 GCA_018262455.1 Deltaproteobacteria bacterium
TCCGCGTAGATCTCGGAGGCGCCGACCGTTTGCGACACGCCCTCCCTTCCGAACGGATCATCCGACGAGCCCGCGTCGACGACGAGCCGCGCGTGGACCAGCGGCGTTGCGCCATTCGGCCACATCAAGATCGTCAGCCCGTTGTCCTGCGTGTAGCGTTGTGCGCGCGGGCGCAGCGAAGCAGGCGGCGCTGGCAGGGGCTTGTCGGCCAACGAGCGGTCCACCTGCGTGCCGTGGTGCTCCACGACGCCGCTGAACCTACCGCCCCCGACGACGTGGCTGGAACCGCTCGGCTCGACCAGGAGGTAGCGTGCGCGAGAGGTCGACAGCCAGTGCTCGGCGAGAGTGCGAGTGGCGCTTGGCGTCGCCGCAGCGAGCTCCTTGATCCAGCCTATCACCGAGCCGTTCGGCTCGAACTGCAGGGCATCCGAGTACAGCTGGTTTCGCCCGGCGAGTGATTCCCATCGCGCAAGGAGAGTCTCGACCTCGGCCTCCCACCGCCGCACCCAGCCGGTCGTCTCGCGGTCATCACCCGGTTGCGAGACTCGGTACAGCGTGTCGCGCAGCGCGCTCCCAAGGCGAGCCTTTGCCTCTCCGAGATCGCTGGCAGAGTTGAGGACGATGATCACGCCGAGCACCGGTGCTCGTGGTCCGCCGAAGATCTGCGTCGAGGCCGAATGGCCCCAGTGGTACGTGAACGCGTAGGCTTCGAGACTGCCGGCGAGCGATCTCCACGCGATCGCGAGCAGCCGGTAGTCGGACGTCGACATTGGGGGCAACGGCCACGTGATCAACAGCGTCGGCTCATCCACCCCGCCCCGCAGCTTCACCGTTCCTGGTTGCGGCGGCGCGAGCGGGGTCGCCGCAGCCGGCGCCGCGATCCGCCTCGGTACGCGTCCGAACTGCCGCGCGACGGCTCGTTGGAGCGCCGGCACGTCGACCGCGCCGCTGATCGCGACGATCGTCGTCCCGCGCCGGTACGGTCCGACGAGGAACGCGCAGACATCCTCGTAGGTGATGTTCGCGACGGTCTCGCTCGAATCGACGCGCCGGTACGGATGCCCAGCGGGATAGATTGCCTCGTGGACTTGCCGGAGTAGCTCGCTGCCGCCACCACCAGCGTGCTGCCGCAGCTCGTTGCGCACTACCTCCCGCTCGCGATCGAACAGCACGCGCGGGATCCCCGCGCAACCGGTCGAGATCCGCTCCGCCTCGACGCGCATCAGGTCCTCCAGAGCTGAGGGTAGCGCGAGCGTCTCGTAGGTCGTGTAGTCGGTCGTTGTCTGCGCGTTGAACGACAGCGCGACGCGGCCGAGCTGGCCATCGAGCGATGTCTTGATCCCGTCGCGCGTGACCTCGACCTCGGTCAGTAGGTGCTCGACCAGATGCGCGAGCCCTTCTTTGCCCACGGGATCATCGATCGAGCCGACGGGGTATCGCACGTCGAGTCGGATCACGTTCGCACTCGGCTCTGGCAGCACGACGAACCGGTAGCCACGATCCGTGTCGAACATCGTGCCCGAAGTGTGCACGTTGAGCCGACGATCCGGATCAGGCGGCTTGAACATCGTCCCACAACCCACCGCCGTCACGATCAGCAACCGTACCCAGAACACCATCAGGCGAGGCACCAGCAGCCGGGCCGCGACGCAATCAGCCCCTTGGGTGCAGCAAGACGCTGCACCTGCGGGGAGGCAGGTCTCGAAAGAGATCCACGGCAAGCAGGATGTCTAGGCGACGGGACGCGCCGAAATCCGACATGCTGCGGGGTGTTTCTCGACCACAGCAGCGATGCTCGGCCTCCGGTCACGCTCGCCAGGTGCGGCAGCGCGAGGAAGCCGCGGACAGCTCGAGTTGGCCGTCAGCAAGCAAGCTCGCGAGCATGTCCCAGTTGAGCTATCGCGAGCAGCTGACGAAGCTGACCGCGAAGTGAGCCGCTACCACTTCACCGACGTCACGGTCGCATCGACCTTCGCACCTGCGCGGTCGAGCGAGAGCTGGACGGTCTGACCGACATCGATGCTGCCGCTCGCGAGCAGCTGGGAGCCGATGAGCGGCGTCAGCTGCGCGACGTCGCGGCCGCTGATCGACACGACGCGATCACCGATCTGCACGCCGGCCGCTGCCGCCGGTCCACCGTCGCGGACGGCGACGATCATCAGCTTGTCGCCGTCGGGCACGGTCGTCATGCCGAACGTGCCGGCGTCGCCGTTGCGCGGCGGCACGACCTCGATCGTGCCGACGTCGACGTGCTGACCCTCGGCGACCGTGTAGTCGCGTGTGCCGAGCGGCTGGAATGCGTCCTTCGGCACGATCGCCACCTTGCCCTTGCCGACCGCCACGCGCTCGATGCGGAAATGCCCGGTGGCGTCGGTCGTCGGCATGTGGCCGGTCATCACGTCGCTCATGTTGCGCGACGAGAACGTGTCCGTACCGGCGAACGCGGCGACGCCGGCTACCGGTTGCTTCGTCAGCACGTTCACGACGACGCCGGTCACGGTTGCCCAGCCCGTCAGCTTGAAGTCGAGCTGCGTCGGCCCGGCCGGGATCTCGACGCTCGCGTTGGCGGTTCCCTTGTCGCTGTCGACACTGCACTTGTACGAGCCGGGCTTGAGTCGGTCGATCGAGTACGCACCGGTCTTGTCGTCGACGTGTTGCTGGCCGTCGTCTCGCGCAGCGTGACACTCGATGTCGTAGGTCGCGACGGGCGCGCCCTGGAGCGTCACGTTGCCCGACAGCGTGCCGAGTGCGGCCAGCGTGATCGTGACGGTGTCGCCGAGCTTCACGTCCGGCTTCTCGGCGTGGCTCGTGCCCTTCGGTCCCTCGACGCTGAGGCTGTAGTTGCCCTTGCGTAGCTTCGTGATCACGAACTGACCATCGGCGCCGGTCAGCACCGGCGTGTGATTGCCGCCCATCCAGCGCGTCGCGCGCTCGGGCATGTTCGCATCTTTGTCCTTCGACACGCGCTGCGCGGTGACCCAGGCATCGGGTGCAGGCTTGCCGTCGCTGGTGAACACCGTGCCGCGGATCGTCCCGACGCGGGCGTCGACGGATCCCGGGCGCGCACGCGCACCTTGCCGGGCTCGAGCCCGACAACCTTGAACGTGCCGTCAGTCGCCGTCGTCGCACTCGAGCGATCGCCGGGGCCGAACGAGATACTCATGTTCCGGTCCTCGCCGAGCGAGTCGACATTGACGCGCCCGCCGGCGACCGGAGCGCCGTTCGAATCAAGGACGCGCCCGCTGACCGACGCGCGCGCCTCGAGCTTGACGGTGACGCCGGAGACATCGGCCTCCGCGACCACGACGGGCTGCTCGCCGGCGTGACCGCTCGGCGCCATCGCCTTCACCTTGAATGCGCCCGACGGCACGTTGTTCAGCGTGAATGCACCGCTCGCATCGGTCTCGCCGTGGACGAGCATCAGCTTGGCGGCGTCGAACATGTTCGCGATGCCGACCTGGCCGGCCAGCTCGAGGCTGATCTGCGCGCTCACCATCGGCGGCTCGACGTGGCCGGCGACGGTGACGCCCGCCGAGATCTCGACGACGACGCCCTCGACATCCTTGTCGACGACCTCGACGGTCTTGCCGACCTCGGGGACGGCGCCCTCACCGACCGCGAACAGCATGTAGGCCGCGGGCTTGACCCCGACGATCTCGAACGAGCCATCCTTGGCGCTCGGCTCGAGTGCGATGCCGAAGGCCTTCGCCGCGATCGAGAACGCGCCGAGCGTGATGCCGGCCAGCGGCTCGTCTGGCTTGCCCTTGCGCACGACCTTGCCGGAGATCGAGTACGCGCGATCGACCAGCACGCGGACGCCCTCGACCTGCTCGCCGATGCCGACGTCGACCGCGGTGGGGCTCGACGTCGCGTAGCCGCGTCCGAGTGCGCTGAGCTCGATCGTGCCCGAGCCCAGGCTGCGCATCTGGAAGTTGCCGTTGTCGTCGGACATCGCGGTCGAGCCGTCACCGCGGGAACCGTGGCCCCCTTCGGCGCGGATCAGCGCGCCGGGGACCGGCTTGCCGCTGTCGCGCGCGACGACCTGGCCGCGGATGATCGCACCGGGGATCAGCGAGAAGTCGGTGGTGATCGGTTTGCCGGCGAGCTCGATGCGCTTGCGCGCGTGCGTGTAGTCGTCGTGCGCCGCGTCGAGCTCGAACGAGCCGTCGGGCAGCGTCAGCTCGTACGTGCCGTCGCTCTTCGTCGTCGTGACCAGATCGGCGTGGCCGCTGAGATCCGGAATCTGGCCCTTCGTCGCGGTGATCCGCGCATCGCCGATCGGTCCGCCGCCGACATCGGTCACCGTGCCGTGCACGATCGTGCCGCCGGCGGTCAGGACGAGGTTCACGCCGTCGCGTTGCTCGCCGGCGGCGACCGTGACCTTGCCGCCATCGCCTGGGAGATAGCCGCTCGCCGTCGCCGCGGCGACGTACGAGCCGGGCATCACGCGCGGCACCTTCCAGGCGCCATTCGCATCGGTGACGGCGACCAGCGTCGGCATGTCCGACTTCATGAACATCGCCATCAGCTCGGCGGGTGCGAGCGAGACGACCGCGTTCGGCACCGGGGCGCCGCTGGAGGCGCGCGTCACCTTGCCGGCAAGCGATGCGGGCTGTGCCGGTCCGTCCTTCGCGCGATGGGCGCCCAGCGTCGTCGAGTGAGCAGCGCTGCCGCCGTTCGCCGCCGATGTGTGCTTGCTCGAGGAGCCGCAGGACTTCCACGCCAACAGCGCGACCGCGAGGACGACGCCAATTCCGACCGCGACGATGCGACGCACGGGCGGATGGTAAGACTTCTCATTCGCAACGCCAGTCCTCGAGTCGCGATTCGCTCGGGTTCGGCGACGGAGGGAGCCGCGGTGCTGCGCAGCATGGCTAGGATCGGATCACCTCCGCGGCGGGGGCTCGATCGTCACCGTCAGCGCCGCGGCGCCCGCGAGCACGTGGCGTCGCTGACCCTGTTCGCCATTGGGCCCCTGCGCCCGCAGGTCGTAGGGTAGGGAGGCGTCGATCTGTGTGAACGCGAAGCGGCCGCGATCGTCGGTGACGACCACCGCGAGCCCCACAGGAGAGCTGCCGCGGTGAACTTCGGATTCTCGGGTGTGTACGTCACGAGCGCACCGGGCACCGGCTTTCCATCGTCGGTCGTGACGACACCGGCGAGCTCTCCGTCCACGAACGTCGTCGCGATCCGCACGTCGGTGACGAGCTGTCCCAGCGCGACCGTCGCGGTCGCGCTGCCGATCGGCTGCTTGCTGCGATCGGTGAAGTACGCCGGGAACGAACGGTTGTCGTAACCGAACACGTCGAGGACGTAGGTCCCCGGCGGCAGGCCACCGAGCTGGAAGCGTCCCTTGGCATCGCTGATCACGGGCCCGATCGGAGTCGTGTCGTTGACGAGCCTGCAGACGACGATGCGCCACGGCAGCGGACGTCCTGCCGCGTTCATCACGATCCCGGTGATGCTCCCAAGCCCCGGGATCTCGAAGCGCACGGGCTCGCTCGTCGGAACGACTAGATCGCGGCTCGCCACTCCAGGGATCCTCGGACGCAACCGTTTCAGCTCGCCCGCGACCATCCCGGAGATGCGGCAGCGACCGTGGTCGTCGGTGGACCGAGGACGTCGATCACTTCGACGATCAGCTGGGGATGCTGCGGGTCCAGACGACGATCGATCTCGTCGAGTGTCGCGACCGGGACCGCCGGCGCGCCTTTGGGCGGAGCACCGCGCGGTCCGGGACGCAGCGCGATAGACGACGTGGCCGTTACCTCAGACGTGGGCCGCTGGTGCGACATGCTCGATGTGCGGCGATCGCCATCTCCATCACGTCCGCGCAGCGCGAGTGCGACGACGATCGCGGTGATGACGGCCGCGCCGAGCAGCAGCACGCGCACCCCCTATTCGATCACGTGCACGAAGCCGTGCGGATCATCCTCGCTCGCCGCGGATGATCCCGCGCTCGAGCGTGCGTGCGTCGTCCACCCGTCCGGTCCGGCGATACGCCTCGAGCAACAGCTTGGCCGCGAGCGGGGCGTCCTCGTGATCGGCGTGATGAGCGACGATGTCCTGAAGATACGGGATCACCTCGTCGAGATGATCGTAGCGACGATAGATCGTCGCCGCGAGGAACTGCAGGCTGACGCGCTCGTCGTCGTTGGGATCGCGGAGGAGGCCCGCATAGGCGGCCAGCGCGCCGAGCAGCTGCCGCTCGCGATCCGGGATCGGACGCGGCCGAGGCTTGCTGTCACCTGCCGGTACGTCGAGCGGCGGATCGAGCGAGATCGCCTTGTTCCAGCTCAGCACCGCGCTGTACGCCGACTCCAGTTTCAGCTTGGCGTCGAGCTTGCCGTTCGCGTTGGCCGCGGTGAACGCACGCGCGGCTCGCTCCCACAGAGCGGCCTGCTCGCGCGGGCGACGCTCGCGCTCGGCGCGCGTCCACAGCAGCTCGGCCTCGTAGTACTGGATGGCCGAGACGTCATCGGCGTCAGGGAACGCCGACAGGTGCAGCTCGTACAACCGCTCGGCGTCCGCGAGCTGGGCGGGGTCACCGTTGGCCTGTGCGTGCAGCGTGCGCGCGCGCTCGCTCGACAGCTCGGCAGCATCGTCGTGGCAGGCCTTCGCCTCGCTCGCCGGCAATTTGTCTCGCAGCGCGATCCATAACCGAACGAGCTGCTCGATCTGCGCGACGGACCGCTCGGTGCGCGCGATCGTGGACTGGCGCCGGCATGCGTCGCGGTCGATCTCGATCGTGGTCGTGGCCTGGGTCGGAGCGACGGGCCGCCGGGCTGGCGCCGGCGGCGCACACGCTGCGATGAAGACAACCGCGATCACGCGAGCCATGCACCATCGACACCTCGCGGCGCCATGGGTTCCCGCTGATCGTCGTGGATCCGGATCCGGCTGTTCACCGCGGGGAAGCCAGACCGGGGTTGATCTGCAGCGCAACGTTGCGGCGGGACACGTCCGAGATCGGCTGCTCCGAGATGCGAGTGTCCGGCGCGAACACGAACATCGTGTCGAGATCCTTGATGTGTTGCTCGATACCCCTGGTCGTGTGGCCGTCCGGCCAGTGAACGATGATGTCGTCGGAGTGGCTGCGGTCCAACTCGCCCCACCTCTGGTTGCTGAAAACGTTGAAGAGGTCGTCGAACGTGGCGAGATGCTCCGCTACCTGGGGGGCCTCGCTCGTCTCTCCGCTGGCCTGCATGGTCGTTGTCCGGACTCGATCTCTCGATTGTTGGATGCGGTTCCAGATCGAGGGCCGCAACATGCTCGCCAAGAGGGCCGAGATGGGCAAGACGCTGGCGCAGCTGCGGCGGTAGGCGACGGGCGGAGGAGGCCCGTCCGCTGCGGCATGCCGTCGATGCAGGCCCAGCCCAAGAAAACCTGCACGCTCGGCAACGCGCGGTGTCTTCCTCGGGAAAGAGGAGCACTCGCGATGCCGTTTCGAATCCACAAGCTCACCCAGCTGTTCGGCTTGTTAGTCCTCCTCGGGCCGCCCACGGGCTGTGATGGTGGTGGGGGCCACAGCGTTTCGGACGCCGGCGAGACCGACGCGGCGATCGGCCCGGATAGCCCGATGGCGTGCCGTGCCGCTCCCACGATCTCCGCGCTCGGCTCGCATCCCGGTCAGCCGGCCTCGTGCGAGACCCTCTCGATTCAGGGAACGAACCTCGACTGCGCGGGAACGCGGATCGAGCTGACCACCGACACGGACCCGGCGCTCACCGACGCGGCCGAGATCGTCGCGTCGACGTCCTCGGCGATGACCATCCGCCTGCCGTGGGTGTCTGGGGCGAATACCGCGTACCGCGCGCTGGCGGTCCACAACGACGCCGGCACGGCGGGGTTTCCGCTCGTTCCTGCGCTCCCGGTGCAGTCGGCGCTGTCTGGATCGGGGAGCTGTCCGCCGGGGCCGCGTCCCGCATGCGACTCGCTGCCGCAACTCTCGCCATCGCCGAACGGGTTCGCTCCGCACGTCGGCCCGGCCGGCTCGTGCATGACGGTGATCCTGCTCGGCGCGGGCGTCGGCTGTGCGGGCGTTGCGGTCGGCTTTGGCAACGAGCACATGGAGATCGCCGACGCGTATCTCGGCCCGGATCGCCTGGCCGTGCGCTTCCCGGCCACGGTCCCTGCCGGGCCCGCCACCTTCGTGCTGACGCTCGAGGGTCACGAGGGCACCGTCGAGTCCACCGACAGGTTCACGGTTCTCGGTCCGTGCGCACCATGAGATCGCGCACGCGCTGATCGCCACCGAGCGGCTCGCGCTCGACGGCAACCAGGAAGCGCCAGTTCGCGCTCCTGGTCACGACCGGCGTCGGTGACGACGCGCACGCGCGCCGACTCGTCCGCGTGCCCGCGCGGTTCTTCGTTGCGGCGGGACACGTCCGAGAGCTGTCCGATGCGATGTCCGCGAATAACCCCGGTCCGGATCATGTCGATGCGATGTCCGACATCCGGACAAAGCACCGATCGAGGTCGTTCGAGTAACCCCGGTCCGGATCATGGATCATGCCCCCCGGCCAACGTCGCGACGCTGCAGCCGCCCGCCGGACCCCTGTTGCTCAGCGTCGTTTCGGAATCGAGCGCGGATCGTGCAACCAGCGCGAGATCTCGTCGGCCTCTGGGCGGCCGGCAGCTGCGAACACGGTTCGAGTCTGTTCTGCCAGCTCGCGCGCCTCGCGTCTGCGTCCCAGCTCGTCGATCACGAGTGCCAGCCACCAGCGCGTCTCGGCCAGCAGCAACGGCGCGACCTTCATCCGCACCCGCATGTCGATCACCCGACGCAGCAGGGCCTCGGCAGCCGCCGGCCGTCGGTCGGCGAGCTCGCACATCGCGATCTCGGCCACGAGCTCGGCCGCCGCCGGGTGGTCGGGTGGATAGGTCGCGCGGACCTTCGCGAGCGCGGCTTCAGCCGCCGCGCGACCAGCGGCGACCTGACCGGTCAGACACCGACAGTGCACCTGGTTGCCGACCGTGCGAGCCAGCCACTCGAGCGGACGGTTGTCAGCTGCAAGCCCGGTGACCGCCCGATCGAGGTCGGGCAGCGCTTCGTCGCAGCGACCCAGATCGATCAGGAAGCTGGCGACGTTGTTCACCGAGAGCGCCTGATCGACATCGTCTGCGGGTAGCGCGCGTCGACGGATCTCGAGGGCCCGACGTGCCGTCCCCAGCCCATCATCGAGCTTGCCCCGAAGGCGCAGCGCCTCGGCCAAGCCGTCGAGCGCATCGGCGACCTCGGGGTGCTCCGCTCCATGTCGGGCTTCGCGCTCGGTGAGGACGCGCCGGAATCCAGCCTCCGCCTCTTCGTACCGGCCGAGCTCGAGCGCCATGATTGCGAGGTTGTTCTGGATAAGGGTCACCTGGGGATGGGAGTCCGGCAGGTGGCGCTGGATTACCCGCAGCGCGCGTTGGTCGACCTCGTAGGCCTCGGCGAACTTCCCGAGGCCGGCCAGCTGGCGCGCCAGGTCGCTCAGCGGGCGGGCGAGCGACAGATCCTCTGGACCGAGGGCCGCCGCCTCGCGCAGGGCGACCGCGCGCCGCAGATCTTCGACCGCGTCCGCATGCCGGTCGTCGCGGCCCGCCAGGAAGGCGCGCTCGATCCGCAGCGCCGCCTCGAGATGTGGCGACCGCCCCGCACGCGCGACCGCCGCCTCGGCGAACGCCAGCGTCTGGGCTGCCTGGCGTGGGCGGGCTTGCGCGGTGACCCGCACGAGCGCGATGAGCGCGCGCGCGGCGAGCTCGTCATCGCGTGCGCGGGCGGCCGCATCAGACGCTGCCAGCAGGTGCTGCTCGGCGGCGGTCAGGTCGCCGGCGCTGAGCCGGGCACGCGCTGCGACGAGCAACGCCTCGGCACGCAAGCCCGGTCGCGTCGCCGCGGCCGGTCCCGCAGCAACGGCCACCGCCAGCTCGGCAGCGTGGGCGTAGGCCCCGAGATCGAGCTCCGCCGCCGCACGCGCGAGCTGGTCCACCGCGGCCGGATCGTCGATCGCACCGGCGATCAGATCCGGCGACCGCGGATCGAGGCACGCCGTGGGATCGGGCAAGGCGTGGACCGCGATCGGTGCGCGATCGATGTTCACCTCCGACTCCGAGATCAGCGTCAGCAGCGCGCGGGCCCGAGCCGCCGCGCGCGCGAGGCACCCGGCGTAGCCACGCGGCGGCGCCGGTGCCGCCTCCGAACAGCTTGCTGCGGCGACGTTCCAGCGCTCGGCGTAGGCCGCAAAAGCAGCGTCGAGCCGCTCGCGCACCGCCGCCTGGTACCGATCGGCACGGCCGGCCAACCTGGCCGAGAGCCCCGCGCGGGACGCCGGGTTCCAGACCTCGCCGATGGTGAGGCGCGGAGAGGGACAGTCCGCGGTATCGACGCGGCCGCGCCCGGCGGCGTAACCCGCGATCGCCGCAACCAGCCCGAGCGCCGCCACCATCGCGAGCAGCCGGCGGGGACCCCGCGCAGCGACTTGCTCGAGGGCGCGGACCGCCGCGGTGAGGTCTGGATACCGCTTGGTCGGGTCCGCGGCCAGGCCCCGCAGGACGACCCGCCGGACCCGCGCCGGCACGCGGGTGGACGGCGAGCCGGCGAACCGGCCGGCCGAGGCGTTGTCCGCGATCGCGGCAGCGGTGGAGCCGGCGAACGGACGCCCGCCGTAGAGGCACTCGAACAGCGAGACGAAAAACGAGAACTGATCACTGGCGGCCGTCGTGGCCCCGTCGAGAATCCGCTCGGGTGCCATGTAGGCGGGCGACCCTGCCAGGTCACCACTCGCGGTCATGGGTGGGGTGCCCGCCGGGCCGGGAGAGCCCGGCGGCTCACCCGGATCGCCGTCGCCGAACCGGGCCAATCCGAAGTCCGTCACCACGACGCGCCCGTTGTTCGCACGCAGCAGATTGTCGGGCTTGACGTCGCGATGGAGGATGCCAGCCGCGTGCGCCGCGGCGAGCCCGCGCCCGGCGTCGATGAACACCGCGAGCACGGCCCGCCAGGGCGGCCGATCGCGCTCCATCCATTCGCGCAGGGTCACGCCGTCGATCCGCTCGAGGACCAGGAACAGCTGATCGCCGTTCTCGACGACGTCGTGGACCGTGCAGACGTTCGGATGCTCGAGGCGCGCCATCAGTCGCGCCTCCTGGCGTAGCCGGTCGCGACGCTGGGGATCCGAGCCCGCGGTCAACCTGATCGTCTTGATGGCGAGCGGACGATCGAGCTCGGGATCGTGGGCTGCATAGACGATCCCCATCGCGCCCGCTCCCAGGACGTCCTCGATCACGTAGCGATCGAGCGCGCGACCCCGCCCGAGCATTTCGCCCTTGGGAGCCGGATCCGCGGATGCGAGCTCGTCGGCTCGCAGGAGGCTGTCACCGCCGCTGCACAGGACCCGGCTCAGCTCGGCGACGAGCCGCCGGCACGACGCGCAGTGGGCCAGCTCGGATTCCACGTGCACCTGCTCGTCACCGGAGATGCCTCCGACGAGGAATCGCGAGACCAGGTTATCGTCCAGGCAAGTCATGGGGGGTGATCGGAATACGCGTTCGACCCGCGACGTCGCGAGCCAGCCGACTATACTTGACCTCGATCCACATGGACGTCGCCTCGAAATTTCTGGCTGCCTGGACCGGTGATCCAGCGGTCGTGGATCGCGCGGCGCTTGCGGAGTCGCTCGCCCGGCTGGCCAGCGCTGGTCGCGCGACGCATCCGGGCGTCGCGCTGGCCGACGACGTGTTCGCGGCGTTCATCGCACCGAAGGTGGATCCAGGGGGAGATCCAGTGTCGGATCTGGACCACCTCCAAGCCAGCGATCTCTACCTGGCCTGTGGCTGCGCGTCGGGAGATGGCGCGGCCCTGGCGCAATTCCGGAGCCTGCACCACGGGCTCGTCACCCACGTGTTCCATCGCATGCGAATCCCGTCGGCCGCGATCTCGGACCTCTGCCAAGACTTCTACGAACGCGTGCTGGTGGTCGGTGATCGCTCGACGCATCGGATCGCTGACTACGGTGGACGCCCGCCGCTCACGAGCTGGATCTACGTCGTCGCTGCGCGGTTGGCCCTCAATCACCTGCGCGTGCGGCGCCCGGAAGACGTGCCGGAGGACGACGTGCTCGAGGTCCTGGTCAGCCCGGAACAAGACCTCGAGCTGGCATACCTGAAGGACCGGTACGCTCCCGCGTTTCGCGCGGCGTTTCGTGCTGCCCTCGGCGAGCTCGCGGATCGCGAGCAGGCGCTGCTCAGATACGTCGTCCTGGACGGGCTCACACCCGAGGAGATCGGGCGGATCTACAAGACGCACCGGACGACCGTTGGACGCTGGCTGCACCGAACCCAGCGACGCCTGCTCGTCGGCACTCGGCGCGCGCTGATGAAGAGCCTTGCCGCAGGGAAGGATGACGTGGACAGCATCCTCAGGCTGCTCGGCAGCCGCCTCGAGGCCAGCTTCGGCACGGTCGCGGAGCGCGGTCCTGACGCGCGGCCGGGGCGCGACGACTGAGATACCGTGTTCTTCGTCAAGCCGGGGTTCATGCTGCCTCGCTGACTGCGGCGGGCGTCGCCGTCGGGGACGACGGCTATGCGCGCCGAACCGGGCGGTGCGTGCCGATGCCGACCTCTTCACCTTCCCTGCAGCAGCTCGAGTTGGCGTCAGCAAGCATGGTCGCCAGCATGTCCGAGGTGAGCTATCGCGGACCGCGGCTTCCGCGTCGAGACGGATCGCGGGCGGCGTACGTCGTCGCCTCGCCCGCCATCCGCTCGGCCCTGGTAGTTGACGTTCCCGAGCAGCCCGAGCAGGCTGCCGCGCATGTCCTCGAGCTCACGAAGCGCCTTGTTCTTGTCGTTGTTCCTGGCGTGCTCGTGCGGAGCTGACCACGCGGTGTCGACCCCCGCCGGGCGCCCGGCCGCGCGCGCGTCGACGCCGAGCACGGAGTTGTCCACCGCGCCGAGCGCATCCGCGCCTCCGTCCGCCGCGCCGGCCGCGAGCGCGCCGGCGCCGACTGCGCCCGCCGGGGAGGCCGCCGAGAAGGTGACCAAGCTTCCCCTGAAGAAGATCGACGTCGAGGCGACCGAGCGCCTGATCGCGAACGACTGCAACGAGGTGCTGGTATCTCCGGACGGCAAGACCGTCGTGTACGTGAATCGCGATCACGATGCGTACGCCGTCGGGAGCCCGAGGCGCCTCGCGCGCGAGGTGCAGGGCGGCGGCTCCTCGTTCGCTCCGGACGGACGCTCGCTGATTCTGCGGACCATGCTGGGCGCCTCGCAGAACGGAGTGGTCGTGCTCCAGGTCCCGGGCCTCGAGCGCATCTACGCGTCCGACGCCGCCGAGCACGTACATTACCGGAACGCAGCGACGATCATCTTCCACGAGGACGGTGTCCCGAAGTCGCTCGACGTCGCGAGCCGGAAGGTGACCACGCTCGGCCCCAAGCTCCCCGGGTTCGCGTGCCCCGACGAGGAGATGGGGGTGCGCAAGGGCACGCGCGCGCTCGAGGCGGCGTGTCCGTCGAAGCGCTGGACGCGCGTCGTCGGCGCGGACGAGGCGAGCGGTCGCTTCATCCTCGCCGACCTCGAGGAGACGAACATCCGCCGCGTGCGCCTCGTCGATCCGAAGACCGGCGAAGGCGTGATCCTGTCCGAGACCAGCGCCGATAGTTACCTCGAGCCGAAGCTCTCCCGACACGGTGACGTCCTCTGCATCACCCGTGCGGCGCATGTGAAGGACTCGTCCGTCGAAGGGCGGCGCGAGGTGCGGTGCGGCCCGGTAGCCAAGCCGGACGTGCTCGTCTACAGCGGCACCGAGTCCGTCTTCCCGAGCTTCTTCGGTCCGGGGCGCGTCGCGATCAACCGGGACCTCTCGACACGCATCATCGAGCTCGGGACCGGTGCCGTCCTCGAGCTCGCCGCGGGACGCAAGCGCGCGTTCTACCAGGGATGGCAGGGCGCTGGGCGCGACGCCTACACGAACTGGGAGCGGGAGGCTGTCTGGGTCGACCTCGAGAGCGGGACATGGGCCACGCTCGGCCCCACGGGACGCGCCGGCTCGCTCGTGGCGATCGATCCGGCGGACCGTCGTCGCGCGTTCGTGACGCACTTCGAGGCGCCGGCCCACTACCGCCTTTACGAGGTGCGCTGGAAGTAGACGCTGTCGCCCGCCGGCGCCTGGCCGCGCGCCGCAACTCGGCGTACCACTGCACGATTCTTCCGGCCCACGGTCGACGGACCGCGGCCGCTCGAAGAAAACCTGCACGCGCGGGGCACGCCGGTGTCCTCCTCCACAGGAGGTCCACCTACGATGTCGTGTTTCCCCGATTGCCGCCGCCGACGGCTCGCCGATCTGCTCGTCCTTTCCGCGCTCGTCCTCGCCGTGCCCCCTGCGTGCGTCATGGTCGAGCGCGGCGAGCGAAGCTCCACGCTCATGCTCAAGGGCACCTACCGCATGCAGGACAAGAACCTCGACGCGGCCGACCAGACCTACGCGAAGATCGGCGAGCACGATCCCGAGTACGTGCCGGCACTGGTGCAGCGAGGGTTGATCACGGCGATGCGCGGCGACATCGAGGGCGGGCTCGCCATCATGAAGCGCGCGGAGGCCGTGAACCCCAACAAGTTCGACAAGCCCAAGAACCGAGCGTACAACGCGGTCTACCAGCGCCACCTGACGCAGGCGCACATCGAGGTGTCCGATCCCCAGCTCGTGCTCGCCGGCGGCGGGTTCGTCGTCAACATCGACCGCGACGCCAGGGCCACCGTGTTCGACGAGACCTCGGGCAAGCCGGTGTGGTCGCAGTCGCTGACGTCCGGCTCCGAGGAATCGCTGATCGCTGGTGGCGTGCTGATCACGGTGACGCACGAAGGCAAGCACCGGGACGTCACCGCGTTCACGCTCGCTTCGGGACAGGTGATCTGGCGCGTGCCCCTCACCAGCCGCGAGCTGGTCCCGCTCGCCGCCGACGCCACCACCGTCTACATCGGGGACGCGCTCGAGGAGCGAGGACAGCGGGCCGGATACCACATCCGCGCGTTCGAGCTCGCGACCGGCACGCCGCGATGGACCACGCCGCTGGAGTCCCGACCTGGGCCGCTCGGGCTGGGCGACGGGCGGCTCGTGCTCCGCACCCACGATGGGGTCGTGCACGCGCTGCGCGCGGCCGATGGTGCTCCGCTCTGGCACGTGACCTTGCCGCCCCAGGTGGAGGACCAGCCTGATCGCATCGTGGTCGCGCGCGACATGGCGTTCGTCGCGACCGCCAGTGGCGCGCTGTATGCGCTCGACGCGACCGAGCGGGTCTACGATCGGCCGCTCGAGCGCGTGCGCTGGCAGACGCCTGCGACGCGGTTTCGCGACGGGCGCAGCACGCCTGCCGTGATCGGCGACCTCGTCGTGATCATCGACGAGCGCGGCTTCGTCGGGCTCGAGCTGACCACCGGCACGCCGCGCTGGGAGCGCGCGCTCCCGATCCGGCGCGAGGGCTACAGCTGCGAGGCGCACGGCGACGTGGTGATCGGTCACCTCGAGGGCGGCGTGGTCGCGATCGAGCGATCGGGCAAGCTCCGCTGGATCTTCCAGGAGGCGTCCACGCTTGGCGGCTGGGACTCGTGGAGCCCGGGGTATCGCCGGCCCGCGGTCACGGACGCCGGCGTCTGGGTCGACGTCAACTCGAACTCGTCGCACGCGCTGCACCGGCTCGCGTTCGCGCCGAAGGTTCCGTACTGATGCGGGTCGATCACGCGGTGCTCGTGGCGGTGCTGGTTCCCGCGCTCGGGTGCAACATGGTGTTGCCCTCGGGGCGACGGCCCACCGGCGAGCCGCTGGTGGTCGAGGTCCGCGACAAGTCGTACAACGTCCTGCGCAGCCACTCGGTGGGTCAGATCGAGCTCAAGGACTCGAGCGGCCGGGACGTCGGGACCGCGAACCTCACGGAGAACCGCCTGGTCCACGTCCCCGACGTGCGGTGGCGGGCGCTGCAGGGCGTGCAGCCAATCTCCGACGAGGATCTGTTCCGGATCGCCGGAGATACCGAGGCCGCCGAGATCGATCGCGGGTTCCGGCGCACCAGCCGGCTCCTGATGTGGACGGGCGCGCTGCTCACCTTCGGTGGCCTCGGCGAGATGGTGCTCGCGCGCGAGCTCGAGTGGACCGAGACCAGCGCGGGCAAGGCGGCGTTCTATCCCGCCTACGCCGGCCTGATCTTCGGGTCGTGGATGATGTTCGCGGGCCTGCGGCGGCAGCAGCGAGATGCCCATCCGGTGCCGCTCGATCGTGCCCGCGAGGCGGCCGAGCGCTACAACGCACGCTTGCCCCCGCCGACTGCGCGCTCGGGGGCGCCCGCGCCCGCGGCGGTGTTCTCGCTGCGGGGCACGTTCTGAGCTGGGTGCGCGCGCGCGCGTCGAGGCCACGTGCTGCCGCACTGGGGCAAGAACGAGCCCAGAAGGGGGACCAGGACAAGCCGTAGGGCGAAGATCGAGCACGACCGCGGCCATGACCTCGGCCATACGACTGCGATGCTGCTCGTCGGCGAGGATGAGGTTCAACGTTCCGATGGGATCGACCCACGAGGACGCCGCGAGGTCAGCGACACGCGTGGACGTCGCTCATCGTCCTGGGAACAGCCGGCCGTCGCTGTCACGATCGAAATCGAGCACCGAGACGATGTCACCACACGCAGGATGTCCGAATACCGGACGCCGCGTCCGCATACCGGACGCCGCCTCGGACGGCTCACGGCAGCGTGCCTTCGACCCGAAATCAACTCCGGTGCGGGCGTGGCCACGGCAGCGTGCCTTCGACCCGAAATCAACCCCGGTGCGGGGGCGGCCCGTGCGACGCCGCGCGTCCGACGATGACCGGGCGCGTCATCGTGCGCCCTGCGCACTTGCTCCGGGCCGCGCGAGCGAGAACCGCGCGAGCCAGGCGGCCGGATCACACGCCTCGTAGCGGACGACCTCCATGCCGGGCTGCTGGTGCGAGACCCAGCGACACGAGGTCCGGATCGTGCCGACCGCGTCGATCTCGACGCGCTTCTCCGCGTAACCGGTCAGCGCGAGCGAGCCCGCGGACATGGCCAGCTTCGCGAGCGAGAGCCCGCTGATCGGGACCTGGCTCTCGACCAGCGCACCAGCGAGCCGGTAGCGCGCGCGGTCGGAGCCGTCGGCACCGATGAGCTGCACGAACGGATCGCCGCCGGCCACGCGCACCGTGGCCACGACGCCGTCGGCGGCGGCGATTGCGCCCAGCCCGACGCCACGCTCGCTGCGCGACCAGGCCACGCGGCCAGCGACGAGCTTGACGAGGTGGGACGTCCAGGTCATCGGACCGTGCGTCAGCGTGTTCCACCCGACGTACGCGGCGTCGTCGTCGGCGGTCAACACGAGCGCCAGGGGCTCGTGGCCGGCGCCGGGCGTGGAGATCGGCAGCCGCGCGCGGGTCGTGCCATCCGCGTCCAGCGTGACCAGCTCGACCGCGTCGACGTCGGCGGTCGAGGGATCGCGGTCCACGAGCACGGCCGGCGAGCCCGCAACGACCGAGCCGACGACGTGGATCGCACCCGCGGGCGCCACCGCGAGCTGTTCGGGCGCGATCGGCAGCTCGCGGCGCCACACGATCGCACCCCGTGGCGAGATCGCGACGACCGCGTGCACCCCTTCGAACTCGTGCGCGCCGGTGAGCGCGATCTGTCCGTCGGTGGCGACGCCGAGCGCCGGGATGCCGCGCAGCTCGTCGAGCCGCAACGACCAGGCGATCGCGCCGCGGGCGTCGAAGCGCAGCACGCAGATCTGCCCTCCCGGGCGCTCGGCGACGGCAACCACCGCGCCGCCGTCCGGAGCGAGCCACAGTGCCGGCGCGAACGTCGGGGCGGGGCACGTCGGCGACGCGACTCGCCGACTCCAGGCGAGCACGCCGGCCCTGTCGTACGTCGACAGCACGAGCACGGGCTCGCGGCTCGCGACGCCGAAGCGCTGCGTGCCGGCGCGCACCACGCCCCGCGCCTCCCACACCATCGCGGCCCCGCCAGCGGGCGCGACCGCCACCGCCTGCCCGTAGGCGCCGGCTTCGCGCGTGCCGCCGATCGACGTCAGCCACGTGGCGGTCCGCGGAGAGCGGGCGCTGCACGCCGTCGCGAGCCCCAGGGCGAGGATCAGCGTTCGAGGAACGAGCACGACAAAGTTCTAGCCCAGTTCATAGGGAGGATGGGCCGATCTTGAGTCCTGATCGGGGGCAGCGGTGCCGCGTGAATCTGCGTGACGGTCTCCCGCGGATCGACGTCCGGACAGGGTGATGCGGATGATCGTCATGCTCGCGATTCTTTGGTGGTCCGGCTGCGATGAGTGCGTCGATGGCGAGACCCGGTGCAGCGGCGATGGCATCGCGAGTTGCGTTCGCGGGCGGTTTCGCGAGATCTCGTTCTGCTGCGCCCAGGACGGGTGTCGCGACGTCTTCGTCGACGAGCTGCAGACCGCCGTGTGCAGCCCGACCGGCCAGCCGGATCCACGCTGCGAGGGCACGGCGCCGATCGACAACATCTGCGTCGACGGACCGGCGAGCCTGCACTGCGACGAGGGCTACGGTAGTTACGAGAAGGTCTGCGCGCGCGTGTGCGTCGAGCCCGAGCCCGGCCTGGGGTTCTGCGCGCTCGCGGATGCGCCGGATCCGCGCTGCGCCGCCAGCGGGCCCGCGGATCGCTGCGACGGCGATCGGATCGTGTCGTGCACGTTGGGGTTCGCGACCGCCGAGCAGCCATGCGCCGCGCCGTTCGATGCCTGCATGCTGGTACCCGACAACCTCGGCACCTTCCACCCACGATGTGCCACGTCGCAGCCCGACCCTGCGTGCGCAACCGATTCACCGGGGCGTTGCGCCGGCCGCGACATCTTCAGCTGCCGTGGCGGCCGGCGCACGTTCGAGTCGTGCGCGCACTCGTGCTACGAAAACCCGATCGATTCGATGTTTCCCGAGGCATTCTGCGAAGGCGCGTCGTGCTCGATCGATGACTGAACATGAACGCATATACCGGGATCCAACCGAGCACGTGCACGTGCACGTGCTCGTTCACGATCTGCGTGCGTCCAGCTGCTGCCCCTCCGCTCTGGGGGGATCCGGGGGATCTAAGGTTAGGCAGTGTGATCTGCAGCGCAAACGTTGCGGCGGGACGAGTCCGAGATCTGTCCGATGTGAGGTCCGACATCCGGACAAACCGGACTGAGGTCGGTCTAGAAACCCCGGTCCGGATCGTCCGATCATCCGGATCATCCCGCGAGTAACCCCGGTCCGGATCATCCGCGGTCCGGATCGTCCGATCATCCGGATCATCCCGCGAGTAACCCCGGTCCGGATCATCCCCGCGAGTAACCCCGGTCCGGATCATCCCGCGAGTAACCCCGGTCCGGATCATCCGCGAGTAACCCCGGTCCGGATCATCCGGAGAGTGACGAGGACACGGAGCCGGTCCGCGAGGCCACGGGGCTTGAGGCCGACGCTCGCGCCGCCACGGACCCGTACGCGCTGGCGAGGCTGGTCGTGGCAGTCACCGGCCCGACGATCATCGCGAACGTCGCGCCGGCCGCGGTCGCGCGTGCGCTCGGGCACCTCCGCCCGCGGCTGGTCGAGCGGTTTGCCTCGCGTCGCCAGGGAGGGACCGGGCTCGGGCTCACGGTCGCCGAAGCACACGGCGGGACCGCCACCCTCGCGCCGTCGTCCTCTGGCGCGAGCTTCGTGATGCGGATCACCCGCGTTCACACCGCATCCACCCACGATTGACGCTGGGTCGACCTGGCGTCGGCGGGCGGCTCACGGGCAGGGCGCAGGCTTCCTGCATGCAACGATCACTACTCGCGTTCACGCTCGCGGCCGCGGCCGCATGTTCCTCTTCCGGTCGATCCGTCGAGTCGCAGCCTGTCGGGGAGGAGGCCGGCCCGCTGGTTCGGCGCGCGGCGGCTCCCCCGGTCCCCCGGTTACTCGACGAGCCGCGCCCCCGGAACATCGACTGCAACTCGACGCCGGGGAGCTGTATCGATCGGACCGTGGCCCCCGAGGCGGTCCAGGAAGCGCGGAACGCGATCGTTCGGTATCGCGGGCTCGTCGAGCGGTGTGCATCGGCCCCGGATCTCGGCTGCGCCCTGGTGGCTGACCAGCCAGATCCGTGCGGAGCTCCGAGGCAGCATTCGTTGCCACCGTCGCTGCGTCGCCTCAACACGACCGCCTCCTACTTCGACGGCGAGCGCTGCTACCAACCGACGCACGAGCAGCCAGGACGGTGCTGGATGGAGCAGTGCGCGGAGTGGACCTCGCTGGCCGCCTGCGAGGCCGCGCGACAGATCTGCAAGGAGGAGCCATGAGATGGTGGTGTGCGGTGCGTTCGCGGTCGTTGCTGAGAAATCGGCCTTACGCCGAACGCGCAGCCCGGGAGCATCATTGCCGAGTACGATGGGTGCTTGTCGCAAGGCACGCTTCGCACGACGTGTCCTCCCGTCATCGCGCTGTCGATCAGCCTCTTGCTCGTTGGTTTCGCGTGTGGTGGAAGCTCGCGCGAGCCACTTCGG
>JAGSPR010000038.1 GCA_018262455.1 Deltaproteobacteria bacterium
GGTCTTCTGCTGCCGGAGCTCGGACAGCGGCGCCGCGCTCTCGAGCAGCATCTTCCACTCGGGCGCCTCGGTGTTGCCCTCGTTCTTGACCGCGCCCGAACACAGGATCGGCTCGTCGGAGACCAGGACGTGGCGGACCTTCTCGAACGTCTTCGGGAACGCGATCACCTCGAGCGTGCCCTCGGCATCCTCGAGCATGAAGCGCGCCATCTTGTCGCCCTTCTTGGTGATCATCTCGCGGTACTGGCTGACGATGCCACCGATCGCCGCGTCACCTACGCCGCGCTTGCCGGCCGGGAAGTCGCTCGTCGTGGCACTCGCGTAGCGTTGCAGATCGCCTCGGTAGCGGTCGAGCGGGTGGCCCGAGACGTAGAACCCGAGCGCCTCCTTCTCGAACGCGAGCAGCTGCTTGGGGCTCCACACGTCGATCTCGGGATAGGTCTCGCCGCCGAGGACGGAGGCGCTCCCCGCCGCGGGCTTCATCGGCTCGCTCGACACGAGCAGCCCGAACAGCGACGTCTGCCCGCTGCGGCGGTCCCGCTGCTCGGCGGCACCACGCTCGAGTGCGCCATCGAGCGCGGCGAGCAGCTGGCCGCGGTGGTGGCCGCCCGGGAGCCCATCGAGGGCCCCGCTCTTGACGAGCTGCTCCAGCACGCGGCGGTTGCACTTCTGGGTGTCGACCCGCCGGCACACCTCGAACACCGACTCGAACTTCCCCCCGGCCGTACGCGCCTCGATGATCGCGTCGACCGCATTCGAGCCCACGCCCTTCACCGCACCAAGCCCGAACCGGATGACCTTGGCGTTGACGCCCTTCCCCGCAGCATCAGCGTCCGCTGATGCCGCTCCATCTCGGGCCCCCTCCCGTGTCGTCACCGTGAAGTCGGAGAGCGACTCGTCGATGCACGGCCGCTCGACGGTGAGGCCCATCGCGCGGGCCTCGGCGATGAACTTGACGATGTTGTCGACGTTGTCCGAATCGCACGACATCAGGCCCGCCATCAGCTCGTGCGGGTAGTGCGCCTTGAGGTACGCGGTCTGGTACGTGATCCAGCCGTAGGCGGCGGAGTGCGACCGATTGAACCCGTAGCCGGCGAAGAACGCCATCAGCTCGAAGACCTGGTCGGCGATCTTCGGGTCGATGTTGTTCTCCCTCGCACCGGCGAGGAACGTCTGCTTCTGCTTCTCCATCTCCTCGGGCTTCTTCTTGCCCATGGCGCGGCGCAGCAGATCAGCGCCGCCGAGCGAGTACCCGCCCATGACCTGGGCGATCTGCATCACCTGTTCCTGGTAGACGATGACGCCGTAGGTATCGCCGAGCACCGTGGCGAGCGACGGGTGCGGATACTCGACCTTCTTGCGGCCGTGCTTGCGGTCGATGAAGTCGTCGACCATGCCGCCCTCGAGCGGACCCGGGCGGTACAGTGCGACCGCCGCGATGATGTCCTCGAGACAGTCCGGCTTGAGCTTCTTCAGCATCTCGCGGAAGCCGCTCGACTCGAGCTGGAACACCCCGGTGGTGTCACCGCGCGAGATCACCCGGAACGCATCGGCGTCGTCCTTCGCGATCGTGTCGATGTCGAGCTGATCGCCGGGAGGTCGTCGCTGGTTGATCAGGCGGACCGCGGTCTGGATCACCGTCAGCGTCTTGAGCCCGAGGAAGTCGAACTTGACGAGGCCGGCCTTCTCGACCTCCTTCATCGCGAACTGGGTGACGATCTCGCCGTTCTGGCCGCGGAAGCACGGCACGTACTCCCACAGCGGCTTGTCGCCGATCACGATGCCGGCGGCGTGCATGCCCGCGTGGCGATTGAGCCCCTCGAGCCCGGCGGCGATGTCGAGCAACTCGCGGTGCAGCGGGCTCTCGTTGTAGAGCTGCTTGAGCTCGGGCGTCTGCTCGATCGCCTCGCGCACCGGCGGCGACTTGCCAGCGACCGGCTCGGGTACGAGCTTGGCGAGCTTGTCAGCCTCGGCGAACGGGAACTCCATCGCGCGCGCGATGTCGCGGATCACGCCGCGCGCCTTGAGCTGGTGGAACGTAGCGATCTGGCCGACACGGTCGACGCCGTACTTGCCCTGGACGTACTTGATCACCTCGTCGCGCCGGTTCATGCAGAAGTCGACGTCGAAGTCCGGCATCGACACGCGCTCGGGATTCAGGAACCGCTCGAACAGGAGCTTGAACTCGATCGGGTCGATGTCGGTGATCCGCAGCGCCCACGCCACCGCCGAGCCTGCGCCGGAGCCGCGACCCGGTCCGACCGGGATGCCGTGCTCCTTCGCCCAGTTGATGAAGTCCCAGACGATCAAGAAGTAGCCGGAGAAGCCCATCTTCTGGATCACCCCGAGCTCGATCCGACAGCGCTCGCGATACCGATCGACATCGAACGGCAGCTTGCGCTCCGTCATCTCGCGAAACCGGCGATCGAGGCCCTTGGCGATCAAGGTCTCGATGTACGTGTCGAGCGTCTCGCCCTCGGGGACCTGGTACTGCGGCAAGAACGTCTGGTCGAGCTTGAGCTTGACGTTGCAGCGCGCCGCGATCGCCGCGGCGTTCTCGATCGCCTCGGGGACGTCCTTGAAGGCCAGGTCCATCTCGGACGGCGACTTCATGTAGTAGCTGTCGACGACGTGCTTGAGCCGCTTCTCGTCCTTGAGACTCTTGCCGGTCTGGATCGCCATCAGCACGTCGTGTGCCGCGGCGTCGCTGCGGTTGACGTAGTGGCAGTCGTTGGTGGCGACGAGCGGGATGCCGAGCTTCCGGCCCATCCGCACGAGCTCGCCGTTGAGCGTCTCCTGCTCGGGCATCGGCGTGGGCATCAGCTCGAGAAAGAAGTCGCCGGGCGCGAACATGCTCGCGTACTCCTTGGCGGTCTCCTCGGCGGCTGCGACGCCGTTCTTCTCGAGAGTCTGCGCGATCTCGCCGCCGAGACAGGCCGACATCCCGATCAGGCCCTCGCTGTGCTCCCGCAGGATCTGCTTGTCGATCCGCGGGTTGTAATAGAAGCCCTCGAGGTAGCCCTTCGAGTTCAGGAACGACAGGTTCTTGTAACCGACGTCGTTCTGGGCGAGCAGGATCAGGTGGTAGTTGCGGCGGTTGGTGCGATCGTGGCGATCCGTGGCGGCCACGTAGGTCTCGCAGCCGAAGATGAGCTTGATGTCCTTGGCCTTGGCCTCGGTGTAGAGGTCGATCGCCCCGAACATGTTGCCGTGATCGGTGACAGCGACCGTGTTCATGCCGAGCTCGTGGACCTTGTTGAACAGGTCCTTCACCCGGATCGCGCCGTCGAGCAGGCTGTACTGAGTGTGCAGGTGGAGGTGGCTGAACTGCGACATGATGCTGGCCGACCTCTGGATATTCCGTCGACGGTCTGACGCTCAGATCTAGCCTATCCGGCAGGCACTCCCGAGCAAGGCCCGCAGGATTCTGCACGTCCCAGCGTGGCGACCCACCGACGCATCGTGGCACTGTTGGGTCGTTGCGCGCCGCCATTTTCGTGTTGCTGACGGTCGTCGCCTGCGCGCGGCGAGATCCCCCAACCGTCACCCCGGCGACGCCGCTGACCGCCGAGCCCGCGATCCACTTCGCGTCGATGCAGGTCGAGTGCGACGCGATGATGAGTGCGCTCGCGACCTACAAGGCCTGCCCAAACCTCGAGCCAGCAGACGTCGAAGACCTCGACGCGTGGATCGAAGCTGCCGAGCGCAACCTGGCGGCGAGTCGGAAGGCGAACCCCGAGCCCCATGCGCAGGAAGCGATCGCCGCGGCGTGCCACAAGGCAGCGGAATCCGTGAAGGCCGCGGCGGCTCGATGTGCCGTGGGTCCGCGGCCGAAGCAGGATTGACTCGCGAGCTAGCTCGGCGCTTGCGACTTCATCTCCTGGACCGTGCGGCGATAGTCGGCGAGCTCGTCGCGGGTGAGCGAGAGCCACCCGGTGAGCGAGTAGCCCGCCATCCAGAAGAACACGAGGTCGAACAGGTAGTCGGGCCGGAAGATCAGGAAGACGCCCATCGACAGGAAGAACACCGCGGAGAGGACCTGGACGTACCAGCGATGGCTGCGTGCGAGCCGGTGGCTGGGGAACGGCAGGTAGGTCAGCGTGGCGATCGCCATCGCGGGCATCAAGATGACCCCGAACCACAGGCCGCCCGGCAGCTCGGCCGCGAGCTTGGCGTTGCAGTAGCCGATCGACCAGAACCCGAGCACCGAGCGGGGAAGCCCCGCCCAGACGCCCATGTAGTTGACCGGGGCGACGATGTTGCGCGCGTGGCGCACCGAGACCGCGAGGATCAGCGAGGTGGCCAGCGCGATCGCAAGGATCTGGTTCCACGGCTCGGGGACCAGGTCCGCCTTCCGGTAGACCGTGTAGACGATCGCGGCCGGGGCGATGACGTGGGAGAGGTGATCCGTGATGGTGTCGAACTCGGCCCCGAACTGGTTGGCCGTGTTGAGCTTGCGGGCGACCCATCCGTCAAGGGTGTCCCCGAACAGATACCCAGCGATGACCGCCAGGCCGGCCTCGGACGGGTGACCGTCGATGCAGAGGCAGATCGCGACCACCCCACCGAGCAGATTGATG
This sequence comes from Deltaproteobacteria bacterium, assembly GCA_018262455.1. The sequence goes on from JAGSPR010000038.1 coordinate 4,581, forward strand.
GTGGTGAAGAGATCTTTGATCCCGAACATCAGCTCAACGTCGACTGTAGGCTCACGCGATGCGGCGGTGAGCGCGCAACTTGGCGGCGATCGACGTGACCGGGCCCTCGAGCTGCGTGATGTACTCGAGCTCGTCCATCTTGCGGCCGGTGTAGGCGGTGTTCACGAAGGTTTCGATGATCGCGCGGTTGAGCGCGAAACCGTACTTCGACGCCAGGCACAGCACGTTGGCGTTGTTGATCATCCGCGCGAGCTCGGCATCTTCGACCGTGGTGCAGCGGGCGGCGTAGACCCCACGAAACTTGTTCGCGGCGATCGACATCCCCATACCGGTGCAACAGCCGAGAATTCCGAAGCTGTCGGGATCGTCCTGCACGGCGTTGCAGACCATCTCGGCGGAGCTGAGGTAGTGGAGGTGCCCGACATCGACCGCCTCGATCAACGCGCCGTGCGACGACAGCGCTGCGCGATAGGCCGCGATGTCAGGCATGAGGTAGCGATCGTACCCAAAAACGACACGCTTACCGGCGAGTGAACCAAGGCGACGAATCACAGGACTCCCTTTTAACAAGTCTGCCGGAACTGAAGCAAGATCGTTGCCAGCCGTACACAGGCTCGTCACCTCGGGTTGGTGTTCAGTTTCTGTCACATCCGCCTTCGTAGGCCGACCGTTCGTCAACAATCAGTCAGCGCTCGAACACCCGGGCCATCGCCCCCTGGATGCCCAAAATATGGGCATCGTCGAGGTTGCCGATCGTGCTGAGCTGAAAGTGAGTTTGGTCACCCGGGATCCCGTACAGACAGAAGTAGCCTTGCTGCTCCATCCGCTGGGAGAAGTCGCTGTAAGGCATTCCGACGGGTAGCCGGAAGTTCACGGCAATATTGGAGCGGTACCGCTCCTCCAGCAGGGGGTGGACCCCGAGCTTGGCGAGGTACTCGATGAGGCTCTGCATCTGACGCTGGATCCGCGCCATGTGGGCTTCGATCCCGACCTCATTGAGATGCATGCAGGCTGCGCGGAGCGCCGCGTGGAGCGCGACCGGCTGGGCGAAGCGCGGCTGGAGCTCGCGGCTCTGCTTCTCGTACTCGGCGATCACGTCGAGGTAGTAGCCGCGCGGGCGGCCGGCGGCCTTGATCGTGGCGACCGACGCCTTGCGCGTCATGACGATCCCCAGCCCAGGCGCGGCCATGATCGCCTTCGCCGACGAGGCCGTCAGCAGATCAACCTGCGAGGCCTCGACGTCGATCGGATATGCGTACGCGCTCGAGATCGCATCGGCCGCGACCATGCAACCGTGGGCCTTGCAGATCCGGCCGATCGCCTCGAACGGGTTCCGTAGCCCGGCACGGGTCTCGTGGCTGACGAAGAACACCCACTTGATCGTGCGATCGCCGTCGAGCGCGGCCCCGATCGCATCGGGGTCGAGCGGCCGATCATTGGGCCCCTCGACGACGGTGAAGTCCATGCCGTTCTGCCGGGCCTGATCCACGACGCGCGACGCGAAGAACCCGTTGTTCGCGATCAGCCCCTTGCCGAGGCCTTCGAGCGCGAGCAAGCACGCCTCGTTGGCTCCCGTGCCGGTGGCCGTCATCTGGGTCGCGAAGTACTCGTCGGGCTTCCGGATCCCGAGCAGCTTCTTCAGATCGCGCTCGGTCTCGGCGAACATCGCGCTGAACGCTTCCTGCCGGTGGTAGTTGCAGGGTGGGCGCGCGAGGTACTCCGCAACCAGCGGCGGTATCCGGACAGGTCCCGGCGTGAATAGAATCAGGTCGGCGGCTCTCATCGGTTCTCGTTCGATAGTCGCCCGCGTGTATCACGGCGACGCTGGCATAAGGCGGAGAAAACCACGACGTTCGACCTGCCGCCAGTCCGTTCCGCCAGGTGGTCGCAGTCGCTGGCGTTCGACGGCATGGAGCGGTATAGCCCACGGCCGTGCCTCGGAACCTGGCGCACCGGTACGCGGCCTGGCTCGACTTCCACCGGGTCGGCATCCTCGTGCTGTCGCTGCTGGTGGCGATCGGCTGCGGATACCTGGGGGCCCGGTTGCCGGTCCGGACCGATCTCACCAAGCTCCTGCCCGAGTCCAAGCAGTCGGTCCAGAACCTCGCCGCGGTCCAGCTCCGGGCCCGGTCGTTTGGCACGGTCCACGTCGTGGTCGAATCCGCCGATCCCGCCCTGCGCGAACGCGCCGGCGCCGCGCTGATTCAGCGGCTCGCAACCCTGGGGCCCGATCAGGTCGTCGCGTTCAGTCGCGACGACTCACCGCTCCATCAGTTCGCCTGGAATCATCGCTTCCTGCTCGCCCCGCTCGCCGACCTCGAAGCCGCGCGCGATGCGCTGCAGGCCCGGGTCGATCGCGCCAAGCTCCATGCCAACCCGCTGTACGTGTCGTTCGACGACGACGACGATGCTGACCGTCCCGCTCATGACCGACTCAGCGAGCTCGAGAGCAAGTTGGCCGAGCTCGAGAGCAAGGCAGGCGCGCCACCACGCCGGGTATCCAAGGATGGCCATCTCGAGCTCCTCGTCCTCCAGACCGCGTTCCCGTCATCGGACTACGACCGCAGTCGCAAGCTGACGAACCAGATCGAAGCGCTCGGTGACGAGGTGGTGAAGGAGGTCGGGCCTGGCGTCACCGTCGGGCTCGCGGGCAACACGGTGCTGACTCTCGAGGAACACGACTCCGTGCTCGAGGGCATGTCGCTGTCGATCGGGCTCACACTGTCGCTGTGCGCGCTCGCGCTCCTGCTCTACTACCGCTCGGGCCGCGTCGTGCTCGCGATGCTGTGGGCGCTCGGGGTCGGGGTCAGCGCCACGTTCGCGCTGGCGCTCCTGGTGGTCGGCCACCTCGACATGATGAGCGCGTTCCTGATCGCGATCGTCGTCGGCAACGGCCTCAATGCCGGGCTGATCCTCGTGGCGCGGTACCTCGAGGAGGTGCGCGGTGGCCGTGCCCCCAAGGACGCCGTCGGACCCGCGATCGCGGGCGCCTTGCACGGCACGCTCGCCGCCACCGCGACCGCTGCGATCGCCTACGGCTCGCTCGTGGTCACCGACTTCCGCGGCTTCCGGCACTTCGGGATGATCGCGGGGATCGGGATGACCCTGACCTGGATCACCACGTTCACCGTGCTGCCTGCCCTGCTGTTCGTGCTGGCGCGGCGCGGCCGGATCCACGCCTCCCGCCCCCCCGCGATCGGACGCGTGCTCAGCCGGCTGCTGCCGCGTCGCCACCTCGGCACGGTGGTCGTGGTCGGCACGTTGATCACGCTCTGCGCCGGCGTCATCACCACCCGTTACATCATCCGCGATCCGTTCACGAAGGACTGGCGTGATCTGCAATCGACCACGCAGGGCATCGCCAAGACCCGCGCGGTCGGCAAGAAGGTGAGCGAAGCGTTCGACAGCGGAGCCGTGCTCTCCGGTCAGGCGTACCAGGTGGTGATCGCGGTCGATCGCCGGGACCAGCTGGGCCCGCTGATCACCCAGATCCGCGCCGCGGATGCCGCGCGCCCGCCCGACCAGCGCTGGCTGAAGGACATCCGCAGCCTCGATGACCTCGTGCCGCCTGACCAGGCGCGCAAGCTCGCCGTGCTCGCGGAGATCCGCGCGTTGATCGATGCGCCGATCATGGCGGCCTCGCTCGAAGAGGCCGATCGCGCAAAGCTCTTGAAGGTCCGCCCGCCGGAGACCTTGCCGCGGATCGTCGATGCCGATGTCCCGCACGACCTCATGTGGCCATTCATCGAGCGCAACGGCCTGGTTGGCCGGCTTGCGGTGCTCCGCGGCTCGTCGAAGCTGGATTCGTTCAGCGTCGCCGATCGGCTGCGGTTCGCGGCCGAGATCCGCCGGCTCTGATCGGGTTGGCGCTCATCGGCTCGATCCTCGCCGTATGCTTCGTGATCGGCGTGCGACGGCACGGGATCGTGACGATCGTGTGTGGCCTCAGCGGCGTGGTCGTGATGATCGCGCTGTGCGCGCTGGCGGGGCTCCACGTCCACTTCGTCGACCTGATCGCGTTGCCGATCACGATCGGGATCGGGATCGACTACGCGGTCAACCTCGCGGTCCGCGATCGCGAGGACGGCGAACTGGGCCCACATCACCTGCTCTCGACCACCGGCGGCTCGGTCCTCATGTGCTCGTACACGACGAGCGTGGGCTATGCGACGCTGCTGCTGTCCGCGAACGGCGGCATCCGGGCGTTCGGCCTCGCCGCGCTGCTCGGCGAGATCTCGTGCATCGCGATCGCCCTGCTCGTCGGCCCGGCGCTGTTCGCCCTGCTCCGCCGCCGGAGCCTGCCCCCTACTTTGTTGGGGGCAGCAGGCGGTCGAGGATCGGCTGGAGCGCCGCCGGCAACCGGCGCAGATCGCGCTTGAGCGCGACCGGCGCCTCGGGTCGCTCGTTGTCGATCACGACGTCGGCCCGATCGCGCGGCGCGAACGAGGCGCGGTAGCGCTCCTGCGCTGGGAAGTAGCGGCGGTCGATCCGGCGCTCGATCTCCTCACGCGTCCGGCCCTTCTCGAGGTCGCGCGCGATGATCCGGCGGCGAGCCTCGGGCTTGCTCGTGTCGAGGTGGATGACCATGCCCGCGGCAGCAGGAGGAATGCGCAGCGGAAACACGCCCTCCACGACCGCGACGCTCACGCCTTCGAGCCGGACGTGACGAGCGCCGGTGACTCGCTCGGCCCTGACATCGAAGCTCGGGATCGCAACCTCGGGTGCGCCCGCGAGGAACTGCGCGAGCGCGGCCTCGGCAGCCACAAGATCATAGTAGCCGTCGTAGTAGAGGTCGGCCTCGTCGGCGGCCGTGGTCCACTCGACCACCCGTCGGAAGTCATCGACGCTCACCGCAACGCCGCGGTAACCACCGGCCTCGAGGCCCGCGAGCAACCGGCGGGCAAACATCGACTTGCCGCTACCGTCTATGCCGTCGACCGTGATGATGGTCCGGGCGATCGTCATGGCGGGCCCGTCGGGATCTCGATCCGGACGATGTCGAGCAGCGCGGCGTGGCAAGCACCATTGCTCGCGATGCTGCCGCGATGATGCGCCAGATCACGCTGGTTGTAGCGAAACAGCTGGCCGTCCGCGTCGGTGACCATGCCGCCGGCCTCGCGGATCACGACCTCGGGCGCGCAGGTGTCCCACTCCTGCTCGCCACCGCCGAGGTTGATGGCCGCCTCGAGCGCGCCGTCGGCGACGGCCATGTGCTTGACCGAGGCGCCCATCGCGACCGCGCGATCCTGGAGCCCGGCCGCGGCGAGGCAGCGCCAGATCCGCGCGCTCGCGTTGAGCCGGCTGACGCCCACCCGCAGCTCGGCGGGGTTGGTGACGCTCGACACCCGCAGTCGTCGCCGGGTCTCCCCCTCGACGCGCCAGGCACCGCCACCGGCGGACGCGAGGAACAGCACGCCCGTGGTCGGCTGATAGACCGCCCCGACCACGGCCTCTCCGTCCACCGCGAGCGCGACATGGACCGAGAACTGGCCGGTTCGCGCCACGAAGTCACGTGTGCCATCCAGCGGATCGACGATCCACACGCGCCGGCGGTCGAGCCGGGCAGCCGGATCCGGTAGCTCCTCGCTCACCACGATGTCGTCGGGAGCGTCCCGAGTGAGGATCTCGACGATCTGCGCATTGGCATCGCGATCGGCCTGCGTGACCGGCGACTGGTCCGCCTTCAGCTCGACGGCGATCTCGCCGCGCGCATAGTACTCCGCGACGATCCGCCCGGCCGCGCGTGCTGCGCGCTCGGCGATCTCGAGGTCGTGGCGATAGTCCACGGACGAAAGCTATCATCGATCGCGCGGATGCCATGCGGATGCTCGCGGCACCGCCCGGCAGATCGCCCCGCGAACCCGCGAGCCGCGAGCCGCGAGCCGCGAGGCCATTGTCTACGCCCGAGTCGCCCAGGCTCGTCGGGCAATTTGCTATACGTCATCCTCCTGTATGGGTCTCGGCGACACCGTCTACCTCGACTATCCGGGCGATCGCGTCGCCGCCATGGTCATCGGGGGGATGACGGTCGTCGAGCGCATCCTTCGCGAGGCGGCGAGTGCCGGCGCCTCGCGCGCCGTGATCCGGGGGCGATGGCTGCCACCTTCCCGTGTTGCCGCCCTTGCCGATCGACGTCACGATCGTGCCGCTCGCCTCGCCGGTTCCGCCCGATGCGCGAACGGTCCGGGGCGATGTGATCGCGAACGTGGAGGTGCGAGATGACGAGTCGCGCCGCCTCGCCTCGCGGGCGCTGTTCCAGACCTGCCGACGGCCCTACGACGGGATCGGAGACCGCTACGTCATCCGCGCGATCTCGCTCCGGCTGACCAGCGTGATGTGTCGGCTCGGACTGACGCCGAACCAGGTCACCACGGTCAACATCCTGATCGGGCTGGTCGCGTGTGGGTTCGCCGGTCCGTTCGGCGGGTCCCGGCAGGCATTTGCACTCGCCGGCGCGCTGATGTTCCTCCAGATCGTGCTGGATTCATGCGACGGCGAGCTCGCGCGCATCCGCCACCTGAGCAGCCGGTTCGGGATGTGGCTCGACAACACGTCCGACGACGTCATCGACAACCTGTTCATCGCGATGCTCGGCGTCGGGCTGGGCGGCATCTGGCTGCCGATCGGGGTCGCCGCGGCGTGTGCGCGCGGCGCGTGCTGCCTGATGATCCACATCGCGGTCGCGCGGCTCGGCAAGCCGGGCGATATCATGGTGTTCAGGTGGTGGTTCGACGAGGCCGATGAGGCCCTCGCCGAGCGGTTCGACACCAAGATGTCGGTCCTGGGACTACTGCGGGCGGTGGGCCGGCGCGACCTCTACGTGCTGCTGTGGAGCGCGTTTTGTGTGGCCGGGCTGCCAGTCGTCGCGCTCGGGCTCGGAGTCGCGATCAGCGCCATCTACTTCAGCCTGATGCTCGTGCACCTCGCGGTGGTGCGCCGCGCCAAAGCCTAGGTGCCAGGCGACCGCCAGACGACCGCCAGACGACGCTAGCCGCCGCGGAGCCTACGCAGCGAGCCGTTCGCTCGCAGCGAGGCGCTCACGGGCCGAGTCCAGGTCTCGTGCCTGAAGGCCGCGCTTGATCAGCATGCTGGCGAGCTGCGCGCCTTGCGAGACCGCCAGCAGCCAGCAGACCCAGTCGAGCCGGTCGATCACCAGGCCGAGCCCGATCCAGAAGAACAGGTCGACCTCCTCGAACATGACGATCCGGAGGATCGACGAGGCGAACCACCGGCCCCACTCCGACGGGGTCCGCGCGGGCGGATTCATCGAAGGCTGCACCAGGCTGCGCCGGGCTGGCGGCTGGGTGCGCGCCTCGAGCCAGTCGAGCTTCTTCTGTTCGGCGACGACGATCCACTTCATGTAGCTCATCACGAGCAGCGCGTACGCGGACGCGACCGCCATGATCGGCAGCACGACATCACCGTAGTCGTGGTACGCGGCCCAGCCAACGGCGCAGGTGATCGCGAGCCAGGTCACCGCGTCGCTGACCTTGTCGTAGAACGCGCCGAACGTCGTGACGGATTGACGGTAGCGAGCGAGCGTCCCGTCCAGGTGGTCGAGGAGAAGGCCGAGCTGGATGCACAACGCGGCGAGCACGCCGTGCTCGCGGTGGTTGACCACGAGCAACACGGCGCCGGCCAGCTTGGCCACGTTCGCTCCGCTGGTGACCATGTTGGGCGTCAGCCAGCGCCAGTCCGCGACGACGAGCATGACGAGGATCGTCAGCGGGCGCATCACGAGACGCGCATAGAACTCCGAGCTCTGCCAGTTGCGAATGCGTCGGAGCCGATCCGGGTTCATGGCACCGCTCGGAGCTTAGCCACCGGCCACGCGTCGGATCGCAGGCTCGACGCGCGGGCTAGACTCCCGGACCACCGGCTTGTTGAGCGGGATCGGGGCGTTGGCGCGAAGCCGGGTGATCTCCTCGCCGAGCACTTCGAGGAAGCGGGCGATCGTGGCCTCGCTCAGGTCACCCATGTTCGCGATCTGGAGGAAGCGATCGGCGAGGATGCCCTTGCATCCGTAGACGATGATGCCTCGCTCCTTCACCGCATCGTAGAGATCCTCGTAGCTCACCCCGACGGGCATCCGGCACGTGACGATCGAGTGTGACTCCACACCGGTGTTCGTGAACGAGGTCATCCCGAACGCCGCGAGGCCCTCGCGCAACTGCTGGTTGCGCCGGCGGTACGTCGCGAACCGAGCGGCGTGCCCATCGGCGAGGAACTCGGAGCACGCGGCGTCGAGTGCGAAATACACCGAGACCGCCGGGGTGAACGGGGTCTGTGCGAGCTCGTCCATGTACCGGCGATAGCGACGCAGATCGAGGTAGTACGAGCGAGGCTTGAGCGTCTCGATCCGACTCCACACGCGCGGCGAGACGCACATGAACGACGCCCCGCTCACGGCGTGCAAGCACTTGTTGGCGCTGCCGTAGCAGATGTCGATGTTGTCGCGAACGACGTCGAGATCTTCGGCACCGAGCGATGACACCGCGTCGACGATCAGCAGCGCATCGAACCGGCGACACAGCGCGCCGACCTCGCGGACCGGGTTGAGCAGCCCGACCGAGGTCTCGTGGTGGATCATCGAGACCACCGCGATCTCGGGGTGGTTGCGCAGGGCGCGCTCGACGTCCGCGGGCGACACCGTCTCGCCCCACTGGTACTTGAGGTGGACGATGTCCATCTCGTGGACGCGTGCGACCTCGACGAGGCGCTCGCCGAACGCGCCGTTATCGATGATGAGGATCTTGCGATCGGGGGGCACGGTGGAGACCAGTGCCGACTCCATCGCCGCGGTTCCGCTGCCCGTGATCGCCACGACCGTGTGGTGCGGGGTGCCGCGGAAGATCCGTCGCAGCTTGCCGGTCAGCGAGACCATGAGCTCGCTGAACGTCGAATCACGATGGCAGACATCGTGGTGAACGAGTGCGCTCTTGACCGTGGCGGTGGTGTTCACCGGGCCTGGGTTCAGCAGCACGTAGTGGGCATGCCGCTTCGCATCGAGCAGCGCCGCAATCTTGTCCTCGACCTGGATCGGTTGCTGCTCGTCCCACTGCGACGCGCTCGTGAGCGCGATGACCCGGCCGCGCTGGACGAGCTCGAGGAGGCCGTGCTCGAGAGTCGGGTTGGGGAGCTTGAGCAGCGCATCGAGGATCGTGTGGTTGACGACAGCATGCCCGGTGAACACGGCATCCGCGCCAACCAGGTCTTCTCCCAGCTCGTGGACGGTGCAAAGGCCGGTGTCGTGCTCGTGGGTGAGCTTGACGCGGACGTCGCAGCCTGGCATCGAGCCGGCGGTCGAGACGACGATCGCCGCGTCGTGCGCGGGGGCGTGCTCGCCGATGTCGACCAGCATCCGCAGCGTCTCGACGTCGAGCGGGCGATCTCCACGCACCACGAGGCAACGCTGGCTGTCTTCGATCCACTTGCGCGCGACCAGCACGGCCGCGCCGCTGAGGTTCTTCCAGCTCATGTTCGACAGCACGCGGACGTTCAGCTGCGGCAGCTCGTGAAGCTGGAGCCGGTGACGCAGGACCTCAGAATGCCGCCCATCGACCACCGCCACTTCCCGCACGCCCAACGCCGCGAGCCCTTCCAGCGTCTGTCGAATGCGCGTCACCGCAACACCCGAGAGCTGGTTTCCCGATTCCAGTGCCAATCGAGTTGCGAGCACGACGGCGTGCGAGACAGGCATGGCTGGCCGCGCTGCAACAAACGAACCATTCGCGATCCCGCGAACTTGCAGAACTTTGCGTCAGGTATTCACCGCATTGTGACGGTGGTTTGACAACCATGTACCGATGCAGCGGCAGCGTCCTCGTGTTGACGTGAAATTGCCTTCCAGTATTGTCGGCGCCGATTTTGCGAAGCCGGTCAGCATGAAAGCGGTGATCCTTGCAGCGGGTGTGGGCTCCCGACTCGCGCCCCTGACCAACGATCGGCCCAAGGTCCTCGTGGACGTGCTGGGCAAGAGCTTCCTGTTCCGGCAGCTCGATCTGCTGGCGGCAGCCGGGATCCCGAGCCGCGACGTGATCGTGGTCGGCGGCTACAAGATTGACAAGGTCCGGAGCGAGCTCGCACGCGGGAACTACGACTGCACCGTGGTGATGAACGAGCAGTACGCGCCGTGGAACAACTTCTATTCGGTGCTGGTCGCCCAGCCCGCCCTCGCCGGCCACGACTTTCTCCAGCTCGATGGCGACGTCATCCTCGATGGCAAGCTCCTGCCCCGGATGATCGCGGCCCCAGGAGAGGCCCTGCTCGCCACGGATTGTCGGCCCGAGCTCGACGACGAGACGATGAAGGTCCAGCTCCGGCCGGGCGGCACCCAGGTCATCGCGATCAGCAAGCAGCTCGATCCGCGCGCTTGCGCGGGTGAGTACATCGGGGTCACCAAGCTGTCCGCGGCGGCCGCCCGCGAGGTGTTCGCCGAGCTCGCGAAGTTCCCGGCCGAGAACCTGACGCACGAGTACTACGAGCACGCGTTCCATCGCCTGACGGCGAGTGATCGCGTGCCCTTCGGGATCGTCGACGTCCACGATTGCACGGTCCTCGAGATCGACAACATCGCCGACCTCGAGCGCGCCGCGGAGCTCCTCCGGGCCTCGTCATGACCAGGTCCTTCGATGCGGTCATCCTCGCCGATTCCTCCCACGCCAACGTCAAGCTCCTCGGGCTGACCCTCGCCGAGCGCGGACGCCGCGTCGCGCTGAAGGCCGGCGCCCGGCGCGTCCACGTCATCGACGGCCCGGACGCCGCGGCCGCACTGCCGGCGTGGGATGAGGGGCGTGGCGACGCGGACCTGCTCGTGATCCGCGCCGGCGATCAGCTCGTGCACCGGCCGCTGGTCGAGCCACTCGTCCAGGGCACGCGTGATCGCCGGATCGCGGTCGGCCCCGACGGCTATGCGGGCGCGCTGTGGGCGAGCCGTGACGTCGCCCCCCAGGTCACCGCGGCGATCGCGGACGCCCCGACCACCGCCGATGTCACGCTCGCGAATCAGTGGACCGACGCCGAGCGCATCGCTCACGGCGACATCGCGCGTCACCCGGCGACCACGCCGGCCGAGCGGGCCGGCGCGGTGCGCATGTTGCTGCGGATCCTCGTCAAGCACGATGAGGACGGCCCGATCAGCAAGTACATCCTCCGCCCGATGTCGCAGCCGCTGACCCGGCTCCTGCTGCACACGCCGATCACCCCGAACCAGGTCTCCTACGCGGTGGCCGTCATCGGCCTGCTCGGCTGCTGGTTCACCTCGCGGCCCGGCCAGAGCTCGCTGGTCCTCGGCGCCGCGCTCGTGTTCGTCGCGGGGGTGATCGATGGCTGCGATGGCGAGCTCGCGCGGCTGCGGCTGACGAGCTCGACGTTCGGCGCGTGGCTCGACACCGTGGTCGACGAGCTCACGACCACGACCTACTTCGTCGCGGTCGGCTACCACACCTACACGCATCGTCCGGAGGGCTGGATCGCGAGCACCGTGGTCCTCGGCACCCTCTGCTACGTGTTCTCGATCTACGCGATCTACTACTTCCTGATCGTCGTGCTCAAGGCCGGCAACAGCCAGTACTACCTCGGTGACCTCGAGATCGTCGACACGTCCACGGGCGCCGCGCTGCGAGCGCGCAGGCGGGCGCCGTCTGCCGCCCCTTGGATCCGCAAGCTCGGCGCGCTCCTGACGCTGACCGTCCGCCGCGACTTCGTCAACCTTGCCGCGCTCATGCTGACCCTGTTCGACAGCTACCTCGGGATCTATTTCGGGATGCTCGCCGGAGGGGTCGTCGCCGCGATGGTCATCCTGCCCGAGCACGTCCGGCTGCGCCGCCAGGTTCGAGAGATCGCGCGGCGCGGCGGCGTGCCCCGCCTCGTCTCATCTTGAGCCGGTCTCGACGTCGCGGCTCTCGGCCTCATCGGACTTGGTCTCATCACCCTTCAGCGCGCGTGCGGCGCCGCGGATGCTCAGGCCCTGGGTATAGGCGAGCAGCACGCCGGTGACACCGACGATCGTGATCGTGGTGACCAGGAGCCGGACCCACGCGGCCTGCTCGGCGAGCAGCCGGTGCGCGCCGAGCCCTGCGACGGCCGCGGCGATCGTGCACAGGGCAACACCCAGGATCGCGCGCAGGTACGCTGTCGTCGACCACTTCAACGTGTAGATCGCCAGGTAGATCAGGATCGCGAACGCGAACGGGTAGCCGACCGACCACGCGATCGCCACCGACACGAACCGGAAGTGCTCGCCGAGCAGGACGGCGCCCAGGATGAAGGCGATCGGCATCGTGATCGCGGCGGCCAGGGTGTACGTGAACGTGCGGTTGGGGTGACCGATGCCATCGAGCAGCGGAGGAATCATGAAACTGACCGACCGCAGCACCGCGACGAAACACAGGACGCGGACGGCCGTCGCCGCGCCCGTGAATGCCGGGAAGATCACCTCGACCACGTCCTCCGCCGCGACGAACACGATCGCCGAGTACGTCATGACGGTGATGAGGTTCAGCTTCGTGAACGACACGAACTGCGCGATCAGCTTATCGTGCTGGTGACGGAGCCGGGCAAACGCGGGGAACGCGATGTCGACGATGACGTTCGAGATCATGCGGACCGGTTCGAGCACGATCTCGAACGCGAGCCGGTAGAAGCCGAGCGCGATGTCGCCGAAGTAGTAGCCGACGACCGGGTAGTCCACGTTCGTATAGAAGTAGAACAGGATCTGGCTCCCCGACGTCTTCATCCCGAACGTCACGTACTCCCAGGCCTCGGAGAGGCGCAGGATCATCTTGGGGCGGTAGGGCTGGCAGATCTGGGCGCCGATCCCGGTCACGAGCACGCGAAGCAGTGGGCCGAGCACGAAGCACCAGATCCCGTGTCGTGGGCCGAGAGCCGCTGCAAACCCGACCTTGCCCGCGAACTCGGCGACGTTCGCGATGATGCGGATGACCGACAGCTCCTTGAACCGGAGATCCCGCTTCATCAAGGCGACCGGGATGATGTAGAGGTTCTGCCAGAGCAGCTTGGTGCCGTACGCGATCAGCATCGAGCCGACCACCGCGTGGCCGTAGAACTCGCGCGCCAGGATCGGAGCGCCGATCAGGATCAGCACGAACACCAAGAACCCGGTCAGCAGGCCGACCCAGAACACGGTCGACATCTTCGATTCGCTGAGGTCGTCCCGCTGGATCACTCCTGCGCCGAGATCGGTCGCCTGATCGAGGATCGGCAGGATCCAGATGCACTTGGTCGCGATGCCGTAGTCCTCGGCCGAGACCCAGTAGTTGAGGACGATGAGGATCGCGAGCAAGTCGAGCAGGCTGACGAGCGAGCTCGCGATTCCGATCCAGGCCAGGCCACGGTTGACCTTCGTGGCCATCCGCTTGGAGTGCGACGCGGATTCGGACATCTCGCGAAGTGAGCCTACAGCGAGTCGCGCCACAGCACACGGAGACCGGGACGGCTCGAGCGCGTTATCCGGACGCTACGGCCGTTCGAACAGGACGTCCGTCCGGCCGATCACCGCGTCGTCCAGCACCGGGCGTCTCGAGCCATCAGCCGACCACCAGTACGGTCGATAGCCGAGCTCCTGCAAGGTTGCCTTGACGCCGGGATAGGTATTGGGAGCTCGCGTGGACCCTGCCGGTCCTCTGACTTCGCACCAGATCGACGGGTAGCCCGCCGCGACCAGGGTCTCGAGCATCCCGGCAATCGTCCGGTTCTCCTCGCCTTCGACGTCCACCTTGACCAGCGCGACGTCGGTGGTCTCGATCCGGCCGGCCTTGACCAGGTTGTCGAGCGTGGTCACCCGGGTCGTGAGGACTCGCTCGTAACGTGCCTCGTGCCCTGGTGCCTCCGGAACCAAGGAGCTCGCGGTGCCATCGCGGGCGCGATAGAAGCTGAGCTCGTCCTCCCGGTCGGACAGCGCGAGCTGAAACGGCTCGAGCTGGGTCAACGCGCTCGCCACGGCACTGCGGGTGAGTGACTCGAAGATCACCGGCTCGGGTTCGAACGCGTACACTCGCCCCGACGGGCCGACCAGCGTCGCGGCGCGCAACGCGAAGAACCCGACGTTCGCGCCGATCTCGATGAACCGAGCGCCCGGCGTGAGCTTGTGTTGGAGGTAGTGCGAGAACACCCCTCGTCCATAGAACCGCCCGTACACCTTCGGAAAATAGAAGAACTTTCGCTGCAGGTTCGAGGAGACATTGAGGACCATCGTCGGCCAGGCCCCTCGCCCAGGGGCCAGCAGCCAGTTCGGCTGCTCTCGATCGAAGAACCGATCCAGGCGACGGTTCAGCCAGGCCGCACCAAATCGCATTGGATAGTGCGTCAGGATGGCTCGAACCACCCGATGGAACCTGGTCGCGCGAGGCATCGGGTCGGGCATCGGGTCGGGCATCGGGTCGGGCATCGGGAATCCTATTGATGTGACAGCTTGCGGGCGATCGCGTCGGGGTCACGCATGGCGACGCGCCGGCCGAGTTGCTCGCGTACGTCGGGTCGCGACCGATGGATCCCGATGAAGTTCTCGATGCCGCGCTGGTCCCAGTGCGTGGACCGATCGTAGGTCGCGATATCGCGCAGCGCGTTCCCCTCCATGAACATGCCTTCGTAATCGTGCTCGCGGTACCAGGTCGCGAGCTTGACGACGCCGTCGGGCTGGTGCGCGTCGTTGCACTCGACGAGCAAGTTCGGATGGTGGGCGGCGATCGTGGCCGCCGCACCGTCGAGCACCGCGACCTCGTGACCTTCGACGTCGATCTTGATGAACCCGACGGCCGGGATCGCGTACTCGTCCAGCGTCCGGGTCTCGACCTCGAGATCCTCGGTGCGCGCGATCTGATGGTGAACGAGCGGATTGGACGGATCGATCGTGGAGCGACCGAACTGCCGCGAGCCGTCATGATCGAACGGCAAGCGCATCACCGCACGCCCGCGGGTGTTCGAGACCGCGAACGGCTCGATCCGGCACCGGCTGGGACGCCCCCGCTTGCCGTCGAACACCGCCTTCAGCATCGTGTTGAACAGCGGGATCGGTTCGAACGCGACGACATCCGACGATCGGGCACGGATCCGGTACGTGTACATCCCGAGCTTGGCGCCGATGTCGACGCCCGTACGAGCCGGATCGCAGAGCACGTCGAGCAGCTCCATCTCACGCTCGTAGTTCGCCCGCCACAGGCGCTGCTTCCAGAACATGAGCCGCGGAAGATGGCGGTAGAAGAAGCCGGACATCGCTAGGCCCCTCCGAGCGGGTCATGGGCGCCGATCAGCCGCTCGGCATGTGCGTGATCGGCCGGCGTGTCGACGTCCTGCCAGAAGTCGTCCCCGATGTCAGCGATCCATGCGCGACCCTGCTCCGCCAGCCGGCGCACCCCATCGGACAACGAGCAGTCCCCGCGCTCCTGCTGGAGCTCGCCGAGGACCTCGAGCAGGCGAGGAGTGACGGAGAACACCCCGCAGTCGATCCGATCGTAGGTCGGGATCGTCTTGCTGATCTCGACGATCCGCCTGCCCTCGCTGCGCACCTTCGTGGCGTCGTCGATGTCGAGCACGTCGTGGATCCGCGGATCGGTCGCAAGATAGAGGTCCGCCACGGTCAGGTCCTGGGTGGCCACGAGGCGCGCGATCGAAGGCGTATAGATGTGATCGGCCATGGACAGCACGAACGCACCAGCGAGGCCGCGGCCACCGACCAGCACCGAGATGCCGTTGCTCTGCTCGTACTCCGGGTTGTGCTCGAACGTGACGTCGAGGCCCGCCTCGGAATAGCTCGGATCGCCTTCGACGGTGTCGCGGACCAGGTCGGCCATGAAGCCGGTGACCACCACGACCCGATTCACGCCGGCCTTCGCGAGCGTCAGGATCGTCCGCTTGATCAGCGGGACGCCGGCGACACGATGCAGTGGTTTGGGGAGGTCGTCGTCGGAGGCGCGCAGGCGAGTGCCTTTGCCCGCAGCGAGGATGACAGCTTGGCGAATCATTGAGCTTGGCTGTTCTGTCACAGAATGGCGGTCACGAGCGGAATCAGTCCAGCGTTGGTCGGTCCCGCCTCGTCGCATGTGCCGCGAACACGATCAACTCGGCAGCAAGAGTCAGCGCTACGTTGAGCGCCGCGCAAGCGACGGCGACCTCTACCGCAGGAATGAGCACGAGCCGTAGCGGACCTGGGAGATTGCCGTACGGTGCCGGGAAGTACGCCCACAGGATGCCGGCCGGGATCATCGTCAGCATCAGGCCGGTCCAGGCGATGCCGTTGGCCGCCGAGAGCCGCTGGGCGAGCGTGCCCTGGTGGCGCAAGGCCCACAGGCTCGCGGCGACCTGCACCACCGTGCCGGCGATGCCGTACTTGATGAGGGCGGTCGCGATGTGGCCCGACGCCGGCACGAGCGAGGGCGAGAACCGCTGCCCGAGCGTTCCGATCAGCGTGTAATAGACGACGAAGAAGGTCGGGACGCTGACGAGCAGCACGCGGAGATCGAGCTTGAGCACGCGGCGACGGATCAGTAGCCAGGCGAGCAACGTCGCGAACACGACACCGCCGGCGACGAGCGCGAGCCGGACGGCACGATCCTCGAGCAACTCGGCGTCGCCACGCGCCTCCGAGGTCGCGACCACCGCGCGCGTCCGGACGAGCCTCACCTCATCGGCGGCGAGCCGCCGGGCGCGGGCGTCGGGATCGAGCTCGAGCAGCTCGGTGAGCGTGCGGCCGAGACCATGACCGGGCGCGGGGATCCCGAGCAGCGCGGCGATCGTGGGCGCGACATCGATCAGCCGCGCGTCGTAGGCGCTGCCGTGGACGTCGATGCCAGCACCCGCGAGGATGAGCGGGACCGAGAGCACCTCGGGCTCGGTGCCGCCGTGGCCACCCGGGTCTGTGTGTCCGTGATCCGCGAGCACGATGATCGTGTCTTGCGTGAGGTCGACGCGAGCGAGCACGCGGGCGAGCGCGTGATCCGAGATCTCCGCGGCCTCGCGGTACTCGTGGCTCTCGGCGCCGTAGCCGTGGCCCGCCGCATCCACGGCGCCGATCAGCAGGACCACGAGATCTGCATGGCCCGCGACGAGAGCGGTGCCTGCCTCCGCGAAGCCACCCGGCCACGGCGCGAACCTCGCATCGTCGAACGGCGAGCTCAGCTTGGCGTCGAGCCCGCGCGGGGCTTCGACCGACAGCGGATCGACGATCGCGTCGATGTCGAATGGCGGATGCTCGATCTCTTCGGAGCCATCGCTCGCGGCGACTGACTCGCTGTGCCCCGGACCGGATGCCACCGAGGGGCGCAAGAACAACGACGGGATCAGGGCGGAGTCGGATGCGTAGGCGACCATGAGGCCCGCCGCCTTCGCGCGATCCATCAGCGAATCGAGCGTGACGGGCGTGTCATGGAAGTTGGTCCTCACCCCGCTCGCCGACGGTGGCACCCCGGTCAGCATCGACACGTAGTTCGGCCGCGAGTAAGTCGGATAGTGAGATTGCGCCTCGAGATCGAGGCCCCGCCGCCGCAACTCGTCGAGATACGGGAGCTGGTAGGACCGACCGAGGCCCAGACCATCGATGATCACGAGGAACGTGCGACGCGTGAGCCGCGCGGTGTGAGGATCTCCGATCTCTGGCTCGATCGAGGCGAGCGCGGGATTGGCCAGCTCGAGATCGCGCATGAACGATGCACCCGAGGAGCCCGCCTGGACCGCAGCGATGGCGCCGAGCACGAGCAGCGTCAGCGCGGCCGCGACGACCTGGCGTGTCGGGGCGGTCTGGCGACGCTGCGGCGGGGTCAGCCCGGGCAGAGATCCGTCCGTCGCCTTGAGCCGCATTCCCCAGAATACCTCGCTGGCAGCCAGCGGCCAGCCAGCGATCGCGAGCTCCCCCCAAGCTCCGGACTGTATGCCGCGAACCTACTAGCCCGCTTCCTTGCGAAGCGCCATGACCTGCTCGGGCGAGCCGAGAACCACGAGCGTCATCCCCGGCCCGATCTTCTCGCCCGCGTCGGGGTTGTACGTCCACGACGTGTTGTCACCGCCGCGCACCGCGAGCACGGTCATCCCGAATCGCTCGCGGACGCGGGCATCCCTCAGCGTCGTGCCGAGCGCGGCCGCGCGATCTCCGAGCCGGATCTCCTCGATCCGGAACGGCGCGCGCCGGTCGCGCAGCATGTCGTCGAGGAAGCGCACCACCGCAGGGCGCAGCATCTCCGAGACCAGGCGCATGCCGCCGATGAAGTTCGGCGACACCACGGCGTCGGCACCCGACCGCTTGATCTTTTCGACGTGCGAGAGCTCGGCACAGCGCGCCACGATCCGCGCGCTGGGGTTGGCCTGGCGACACGACACCGTCAGGTAGAGGTTGTCCTTGTCCGACGACAGCGCCACGACCATGCCGCGCGCGACGCCGAGGTTGCACTGATTCATGACATCGTCGTCGGTGGCGTCACCGACGATGTAGGTGAAGGCGGCCTTGGGGAACTTCTCGGCGATCTCGCGGAGCTCGTGCTCGTTCTTGTCGATCGCGATCACCGCCACGCCCGTGGTGAGCAGCTCCTCGATCACGTTGCGCCCCGTCGATCCCGCTCCGCAGACGATGATGTGGTCCTTCATACGTTTCATCCGTTTCTTCATGCGCGACGCGTGGAGGACGTTGCGAAGATCTCCCTCGATGATGAACGCGGTGATCGTCGAGGCGAAGAACACGAGGATGCCGGTGCCGAACACGAGCAGGATCATCGTGAACCCGCGCGCGTACTGAACCTTGTCCATCCCCTCGAGAACCTCGCCATAGCCTACGGTCGTGACGGTGATGACCGTCATGTACAGGCAGTCCGCGAGCTCCCACCGGCCTTTGCCGATGAAGTAGTAGCCCACGGCACCGCCGATCACCACGGCGAGCAGCGCGATGAAGCCGGTCAACATTCGCTTTCCGAGCGACGGCATGCAGGCGGCCCACGATAGCGTATTTGCGGCCTCCGATTTGCGGTAGACCTGCGCCATGCAGCTCCTTGGCAGCTACCTGTCCGGCTCGTGGTCGCAAGGCTCGGGATCGCGGGCCACGCTCGTGAATCCCGCCACCGAGGCGGCGATCGCCGAGGTCTCGACCGCCGGCCACGATCTCGGTGCGGCCTTCGCATACGCCCGCGGCGTCGGAGCCCGCGAGCTTGGCGCGTTGACGTTCGCCCAGCGCGGAGCGCTGCTCGGCGCGCTCGCCAAGGCGATCCACGGGGCACGCGAGGAGCTGATCGCGCTCGCGGTCGCCAACGGCGGCAACACCCGGGGCGACGCGAAGTTCGACATCGACGGCGGCGGCGTCACGCTGTCGCACTACGCGGAGCTCGGAGCCCGGCTAGGCGCCGCGCCCTTGCTGGGCGACGGCGAACCGATCCAGGTCGGCCGCACCGCGCGGATGGGCGGCCAGCACGTGTGGGCCCGCCGCCAGGGCGTGGCCGTGCACGTCAACGCGTTCAACTTCCCGGGGTGGGGCCTGTGCGAGAAGCTCGGGCCTGCCCTGCTCGCCGGCATGCCGGTGATCACCAAACCTGCCACGGCCACCGCGCTGGTCGCGCACCGGATGGTCGAGCTGTTCGCCCCGCTCCTCCCCCCGGGCGCCCTGCAGCTGCTCGTCGGCCCCGCGGGTGCGCTGCTCGATCACACGGGTCCGGGCGACGTCGTCGCGTTCACCGGCGGCAGCGCCACGGCCCGGATGCTGCGCGCGCACGAGCGCCTCGTCGCCCAATCGGTCCGCCTCAATGTCGAGGCCGACAGCCTCAACGCGTCGGTCCTCGGGCCCGACGTCGAGCTCACGAGCGAGACCGGCGCGCTGTTCCTCGCCGAGGCCGTGCGCGACATGACGCAGAAGACCGGGCAGAAGTGCACCGCGATCCGGCGCGTGCTCGTGCCCGCGGGCCGCGAGGCCGACGTGTTCGAGGCGCTGCGCGACCGGCTCGGGGGAATCGTCGTCGGAGATCCCGCGAACGAGACCGTCCGCATGGGCCCCCTCGCCACCGCGCAGCAGCTGCGGGACGTTCGCGAAGGCATCGCGCGCCTCGCCGCAGAGACGGCGAGTGTGTTCGGCGGGACCGGCGAGGTCACCCCGCTCGATGCGCCGGCCGGCAAGGGCTACTTCGTCGGACCGATCGTGCGTTCGACGCAGACCCCGATGACCTGCACGCCACTCAACGACCACGAGGTCTTCGGACCGGTGCTCACCGTCGGGACCTACGACGGCACCGCGGCGTTCGCGGCCGCGTTCATCGCCCGCGGCGAGGGCTGCCTCGTCAGCTCGGCGTACTCTGACGATCGCGACTGGGTGGCGAGCTTCGTCGGCGCTGCGTCGGCGTGGGCCGGGCGGCTCTACCTCGGATCGGCGAAGATGGCGGCACAGAGCCCTGGCCCCGGCACGGTGCTGCCGTCGCTGACCCATGGTGGCCCCGGGCGCGCGGGTGGAGGCGAGGAGCTCGGCGGAGAGAGAGGCCTCCACCTCTACATGCAGCGGACCGCGCTCGAGGGTGATGCCAGCATCCTCAAGTCGCTGCTCGGCGGCTGACCAGACGTCAGGGCAGGGTCGGCGGCCGACGACGTACCACTGCCGGCGAGTCGGGATCCGGATCGAGCATCGGCAGCAGGTTCGCCAGCTCCCTCGCGACTTGACGGCAGCGGTGCCGCACGAAGTCGAGCGCGTACGGCTCGGAGAGCAGCACCACGAGAGCCGCGTCGTACCAGAAGCTCATCGCGTAGGCATCGGGATCGATCACCTCGCCGTGCGAGCTGTTTGGTGCGTGAGTGGCGAGCGCGCGACGCGCAAGAAACGGCCAGCGCGAGCTCTCGAGCTCGTCCGGAGGACGCGCGCACGCGACGAGCTGGGTGCCGCGAGTGATGAACGCATTGCTCGCCCGATCGATCGTCGCGAGCCCCTTCATGTACGACTCGATGCGATCGCTGACGCGGCCGCTCGACGGGACCGGCGCACCCGCCGACACCAGCATCTCGGGCAACCGCGAGACTTCCCAGCGCCGGCGGATCGCTCGCAGCTGCCGGGTGATGCGATCGAATGCGGCCTCGACGTCATGCTCCCGGTTGGTGCGCGTGGGCAACTCGACCCGGAGGTACTCGCCACCGCCGAGCGCGAGCGTGCGGGCGGGCACGCCGGTTCGCATGTCGTCGTGCTCGACGATCCGCGCCGAGACCGCGCCGACCTCCTGCACCAGCTCCCGCAGGACTTCGCGGACCTCGTCTTCGAGCCCGGTGGGCGTGCCCTCGCTCACGCGGGGCGGCCCGCGGACTGATCGATCAGCGTCGTGGCGATCATCGTCGTTGGCTGGGGATAGAACAGGTAGTTCGCGATCGACGGATCCCCCGCGAACAGATCGCGCCACGTGCCCGCGTGGAAGCCGGGCGGGGCATGCGCGATCTCGCCGAAGTCGACGTGGAGCAACTCGTAGGCAGGCAGCACGGCGACGAGCTTCTGCATCCGGTGGAGCAGCGGCGCGTCGTAGACCCCCGCGCGGGGCGACTCGCGGACCAGGAAGCGACCGTCCGGCGCGCGCATCAGATCGATCGCCACCTGCTGGACGGCTGCGAGCCGGGCGCGGTGGCTGATCACGAGCCGGAGGTACAGCTCCTGAACCAGGTCAACCCCGTGCCACTCGGCGGGCGCGGCGACGCCGTGATCCCGAACCTGGACGATGCACGGAGGCCGGCCGAGGCAGAGCGCGTAGATGAAGTCGCAGGGCTCGGAGTCGTCGCCCGGGCGAACGAACGTCGCGGCGTTGAGCTCGGTCGCCAGCTCGTCGGCGAGGCCGGCCAGCTCGTCAGGCGGCAGCCCGCCGTCGTCGCCCTCACAGGGCTCGCCCCAGGTCCGGGTCGGGTACAGGCGGTCGAGGGCCTGATCCACCTGCTCCATCATCGCGCCTTTGCGATGGTCGCAGCCGACCTTGCTCCCACAGTTCGTGCAACCCATGTGTGTCGTGGCTCCTGGCTGGCTCCAGGCGACTCTACTCGATGAACGGCCCCGCGGGCAGGCTAGAGTCCGGCTCGCTCCGCCGGAGGCAGTGACAGCCCGAACCCTTCGTGGAGCACCCGCACCGCGAGCTCGGCGTACTTGCGCGCGATCACGCAGGAGATCTTGATCTCGCTCGTCGAGATCAGCTGGATGTTGATGTTCTCGGTGGCGAGCAGCTGGAACATCCGCTTGGCGACACCCGCGTGCGAGCGCATGCCGACGCCGACCACCGAGACCTTTGCGATCTCGTCATCGAACGTGACCCGCTCGCCCCCGGCACCCACGAGATCGGGGACCTTGTCCTTGAGGATGTCGACCGCACGCTTGCGGTCACCGCGCGGGACCGTGAACGTCAGGTCCGTGGTGCCGTCGTAGGCCTGGTTCTGCACGATCATGTCGACCGAGATGTTCGCATCTGCGAGCGGCGCGAACAGCTTGCCGGCGACGCCGGACGTGTCCGGCAGATCCTCGCAGGTGATCTTGGCTTCGTCCTTGGCGACGGTGACCCCCGAGACGACGACTTTCTCCATGGCAATCTCCTCGGGGACGACCCACGTCCCCTGGGCATCGGAAAAACTGGAGCGAACGTGGATCGCCACGCCGTACTTCATACCGAGCTCGACCGAACGCAGCTGGAGAACCTTCGCGCCGAGCGACGACAGCTCCAGCATCTCCTCGTAGCTGATCCGGTCGATCTTGCGCGCCGTCGGCACCAGGTTCGGATCGGTGGTGTAGACCCCGTCGACATCGGTGTAGATCTCGCAGACATCGGCGCGGAGGGCGGCCGCGATCGCGACGCCCGTGGTGTCGGAACCGCCGCGACCGAGCGTGGTGATATTGCCCTTCTCGTCGACGCCCTGGAATCCCGCGATCACCGCGATCTCCCCGGCCTCGAGCGCGTCCTTGATCGGCTTGGCATCGATCTCGACGATGCGCGCGCGAGAGAACGAGCTGTCCGTGAGGATCTTGCACTGGTGGCCGAGGAACGACCGCGCCTTGCCGCCGGCGGCGCGGATCGCGAGCGCGACCAGGCCGACCGAGACCTGCTCGCCGGTCGACACGATCACGTCTACCTCGCGGTCGTTGGGATCGTCGTGCAGCTCGCCCACCAGCTTGAGCAGCCGGTTGGTCTCCCCCGACATCGCAGACACCACGACCGCGACCTGGTGGCCTTCCCGCACGCTGGCGAGACAGCGCGCTGCCACGGTCTTCATCCGCTCGATCGAGCCAACGGACGTGCCTCCGTACTTCTGAACGATCAACACGGCCCGAGACGCTACACGCGGAGACCTCCATGGTACAGCGCCGGCGTGTCAGAGATTCCCGACCCCGTCGTCGTACTCTCCACGCTGCCAGATGCCGAGGAGGCCGCGGCGATCGCGCGAGTGCTGGTCGAGGAGCGGCTCGCGGCGTGCGTGAACCTCGTCCCCGGCGTGCGCTCGATCTATCGCTTCGAGGGTCCGACAGGTGCCACGATGCAGGACGAGCGCGAGGTGCTGGCCATCATCAAGACGACGCGCGAGCGCTACGCCGATCTGGCCCAGCGCCTGGTCGAGCTCCATCCCTATGACGTGCCCGAGGTCCTGGCGGTGCCGCTGCTCGGCGGTCACCTTGATTACATCGAATGGATCGCGGCGAGCGTCGCGCGCTCGTCGTCGTGACTGACCCTGGGGTCAGGGTCCGCCGACGCAGGCCGTGCACGCCTCGACGGTGACCGGCGCGACACACGCGGTCGGGTCGAGGAAGCACGCAACGCACAGGAGCACCACGTTCTGGTCGGCGCAGTCGATCGTGCTGCCACCGGTGCAGTCACCTGGGCAGTTCGCCGAGGTCTCGCCGCCGGCCGCGTCGCACACGGCATCGCCGCAGACCGGTCCGGTCGCCGGACAGTCACTCGGACAGTTTGCGGTGGTCTCCGAAGGAGCCTCGCAGGCGCTGTTGCCACAGACCGGCGTTACCTGACCGCCACAGTCCGCCGGGCAATGACCGACTTCGCTCGCGGCGCAGGTCCCGTCGCCGCACACGGCCTGCGCAGCCGGTGCGTCGGGCGGCGCGTCATCGCCGCTGCCGTTGCCATCGCCCCCAGCACACGCGCCTACCAGAACAGCGCAGATGAACGCGAGTGTTGTCCTCATCGCGCGGAACAATACTAACTAGGACATTCGAATCAACGAGAAACTAGGTACCCCGTGCAGACCGCACGTCTACATTCACCCACCTTCGGAACCATACACATCCTGTGCAAGCCGGCGTTCTAACGCGTGGCGCAGTGCCCGATGGGCCGGTCGGACCAGCGCGGGATCCTCGTCGAGGATCACCTCGGCATGCCGCCTCGCCTCGAGCAGCAACTCGGTGTGCTCCGCGAGGCTGCCGAACCGCAGCCGCGGCACGCCGGCCTGCTTGGGGCCGAGGAGCTCGCCATGACCGCGGAGCATCAGATCCTGCTCGGCGATCCGGAACCCATCGTGGGTCGCGACCATCGCGGCGAGCCGGGCCTCGGCGTCGTCACCGAGACTGCCCTGCGAGAGCAGCAGGCAATGCGACGCGGTCGTCCCGCGACCGACGCGACCGCGGAGCTGGTGGAGCTGCGCGAGCCCGAACCGCTCGGCATCGTGGATGATCATCACGGTCGCGCTCGGGACGTCGACCCCGACCTCGATCACCGTCGTTGCGACCAGCACGTCGAGCGCCCCGTCCTTGAACGCCCGCATCACGCGATCGCGCTCGCCGCCGTCGAGCCGGCCGTGGACCAGCCCGACCCGCGCACGTGGCAGCTCGGCCGCCAGCTCGCTCGCCGTGGTGGTGGCGTCTTTCCACGTCCGGCTCTTGTCGTCGTCGCCATCCTCGCCGGGCTCGACCTTGGGGCACACGACGTAGACGCGCTCGCCTGCCAGAACCCGCTCGGTGACCAGCTTGTAGGCGGCGGTGCGGCCGCGCGCGCCCGCCAGGATCTTCGTGGCGATGGGCTGGCGCCCCGGCGGTAGCTCGTCGAGCACCGAGACGTCGAGGTCGCCGTACGCGGTGAGCGCGAGCGTGCGCGGGATCGGGGTGGCCGTCATGACGAGCAAATGCGGTGCCCCCTGGCCGTCGCCCTTGTCGCGCAGCCTGGCCCGCTGCGCCACGCCGAACCGGTGCTGCTCGTCGATGATGACGAGCCCGAGCGCGCCGAACCCGACTGCCTCCGACAACAGCGCGTGGGTGCCGATCAGCACGTCGACCTGCCCCGCTGCCAGCATCGCAAGCAGCGACGCGCGCACCCCCTTCGGGGTCGACGCGGAGAGCAACTCGATCCGGAGCTTGACGTTCGCGGTCCACCGCTTCCAGGTCTCGTAGTGCTGCTCCGCGAGCAGCTCGGTCGGCGCCATGATCGCGGTCTGGCGGCCCGCGCGCGCGACCTGGAGCGCGGCGGCGAAGGCCACGGCCGTCTTGCCGGATCCGACATCGCCCTGGAGCAGCCGGCTCATCGGGATCGCACGCGCGAGGTCCGCGGACAGCTCGCCGATCACCCGGCACTGCGCACCCGTGGGCGTGAACGGCAGCGCCTCGCGCAGCTCGCCCTCGAGCCCCGACGTCACCCCGCACGCCACCGCGGCATCGCTCCGCCGCTCGCGTCGCCGCAGCGCGACCGCGACCCCGAGCGCGAACAGCTCCCCGAACGCGAGCCGGCGTTGCCACCGGCTGTTGCCGAGGTTGAGGGCGGCGAGGTCCAGGGTGGTGATCTCGGGCGACGGCGCGTGCAGCGACGCCAGGGTCTCGGCGAGGCTTGGCAGCTGCGCGGCCCGTTCGACGCTCGCCGGCACCCCGTCCTCGGCGGTCGAGCCGACCCGCTCGCACGCCGTCGCACACGCCTGACGCAGCCGGCTGCCCGGCACGCCCGCGATGTCGGGGTAGCGAGGCAGGATCGTCGGCAGCGGCTTGGCCGTGCCCGGCTGCGCGTCGGCGATCTCGATGCCGAGGATGTCGGGGTTGGCCAGCTCGGTGCGCCCGGCGCGCTGGCGCATGACGCCGGACAGCACGACCTGCGCTCCTGGTGGCATCCGCTTCTCGATCCCGGCGAACACGTTGAACCACCGCACGAGCGCGGTCGCAGGATCGCCGGCGTCGAGGTTGGCCAGCCGGACCTCGGCCCAGCGCCGGCCGCGCGCGAAGATCATCTTCGAGCCCGTGACCTTGGCGACGAACGTCGCTCGCTGGCCCTCGGCGAGCTTGCAGGCGTCCGCGAGCGGCTGAGCGTTGCGCACGTCGTCGTAGCGCCGCGGCAGTGTCCAGAGCAGATCCTCGACGGTGGTGAGCCCCTTCTCCGCGAGCCGCTGCGCGAACGCCGGCCCGATCCCCGGGAGCGAGTGGGTGGGCGCCGCGAGCGGATCGATCACGGCCGGCGGGGCGGCGGGCTTCACGGCCGGCGGGGAGGCGGGCTTCGCGACCGGCCGCGACTTGTTCGCCGGGGGGGGACCTGTCGGCGCCGGCGCTTGCGGCGATGGCGCGATGGGCGCGAGCACGGGCTTGCCGGTCGGCGCGGTCACCACGGTCGGCCGCGGCATCCGCGCGATCAGGCGCATCCCCCGCGCCACCTCGAACGCCTGCTGGTGCTCGTCGAGTTGCTCCCAGTTGCCGAGCACCACCCGCCAGAGATCCAGCCCCTCGACCGCGACCTTGTCAATCAGCCCGTCACACGCCGCGCGCAACGCGTGTCCGAGCCCTTGCACCTTGCGCACACCGGTGAAGTTGTTCGCGGCGGCCAGCTCGAGCGGCCGGCGCAACGCCTCGACCCGGCGCTTGAGCTCGACATCCGCACTCACGGCCGAACGCTAGCATCCGAGGCTGTCATCGAAATGCGCGAGATGCGCTGCGATGGTCCGCCGAGATGGCCGACGAGCGGTCGTCAGTCCGCGCGGTACGTGAACCGCAGCTCGTAATCGCAGAGGTGAAACACGTCCCCCTCATCGATGCGCTTGTTGTCGATGCGCATGCCCTTGTAGTCGATGCCGTTCGTCGACCCGAGGTCCTTGATGTAGAAGGTGCCATTGCGGCGAATCACCGCCGCGTGCTTGCGGGAGATGTTGCCGTCCTTGATCGGGAGATCGGACGTCTTGCTGCCGCGGCCGATGATGAACTGGTCCTTGGTCACCGGGTAACGCTGGCCGTTGTAGACGAGGAACAGCGTCGGACCTGCCCCGCCCACTGGCTGGATCGGAGCCTGCTGGGGTGGCGGTGCGTGCTGGACTCCCGGACCGTTCATTCCCGGATGGCCAGCCGCGGCAAGCCCTCCGGGACGATTGCCGGCGGCATAGCCGGGCGTGGGAGGCGCGGGACGGCGCGCACCCGGAGCGGCCGCGGCGGCATTCGCATTCGGCGGCGGCGCACTCCCTGGACCGGGACGGTTGCCGCCGCCGGGACCCTTGGCGCCGGCGGGCGGATACGACGGCACGCCGCCGCTGTTGTTCGAGACGGGTGCGCCACCGGTCATCTGGGGCCCGCCTGGCGACTGATAGTTCTTCGACCGGGCGTAGTACCGCATCGCCTCGTTCACGAGGTAATCGATCGAGCAGTCGAAGTCGTTCGCCATCTGCTCGAACGTCTCCCAGAGGACGTCTCGGCAGTAGAAGTGGCGCATCGTCTTCTTGCTCTGATCCATAAACTCCGGTGGGTAAGCGCGGAACGCGCGACTCGACCCCTTTGGCTCCCAGGTGCCAAACGATACTACATCGTCTCGGCGGGCGCGACCAAACCGCGGCTCACTTGGGCTTGTCGACGACGCCTAGTTTGTCCGCCAGCTCTTTCGCGCGCTGGCCGAGGGTGGGGTCGCTCTTGCCTTCGGCGTTCTCCCCCCAGTAGCCGACCAGCCGGTCCTTGTTGCCGGCGAGCGCGAGCAGTCGCGGCTTGTCCTCCACGGACTTCATCGCCCCGAGGGCTTCGATGGCCACCCACTTCGCGACCGTCGATCTGGTGGTCAGGAGCTCGCGCACCGCGGCCAGCACCTCGGCGCGGGGTGCCATCCTGGAGATCTCCAGCACCACGGTGCCGGTCAGCTCGTCCTCCACGTACGCCCCGGCGTCTGGCATCGCCTTCACGACCTCGAGGATCGTCTTGGTCCCGCCGCAGCGGAGCGCGTTGGTGGCCACGACGTACTTGAACCGCGACTCCTTGTGAGGGGCGCCGACCATCCCGGCCAGCGGCGCAAAGCACTTGGGCGCGCCGATCGCGCGGATCAGCTCGATCGCGGTGTTCACGACCTTGCCCGGCTGCGTGTCGTCCTTGGCGAGCGCGACGATCGCATCCAGGCTCGGCACGAGCGGCTCTGGCCCGAGGATCTCGAACAGCCCCCCAGGATCGAGATACGCGGTGTACAGCGCCCCGAACACGCGCGTCGTCAACGTCGGATCTCCGCGATCCATCCGCGCAACGTCGAGCAGCTTCTTGACCGCGTCCGGACTCCCGGTGGCCGCGAGCCCGAGCAGCAGCTCGTCTTCGATCTTGAACTTCGACTGCTCCTGGCCCGGCGCGGCGATGAGGCCGTTCAGGACGTCGATCAGCTTCTTGGCCATCGCGGGGCCGACCATGCGGATGACCGTCGGGCCAGTGTACTGGCCGAGCCCCTCGCGCCCCTTGTACGAGGGCACCGCATACCAGTCGACGAGGTAGCCATCGATCTGCTGCTTCAGCGAATCGTCGGCCCACTTGCGGATCATCACCAGGGCGTCCTTCGCGACCGGCTGCGGGCCGCCGCTCGGGACCTTCTTCTCGTTCTCGATCCGCGCGATGTCCCACAGCCGAGGGGCAAGCTTGCCGATCAGCGCCGTGCGCCGGCCCGGCGACATCGTCTCGATCATGTTGCGGACGTCGGCCTCCTGCCCCATCTTGATCATGTTCGCCGCTGCGTGCGCCGACAGGTCGGGATCGAGCTCCTCGCTGGCGACCGCGCTCTTGAGCTTGCCCGGGCCCTTCTCGGTCCGGGTCCACTTGTCGATCGAGTCGTGATCGGTCTTCTCGCAGCCCGCCGCGGAGGACAGGGCCAGGGTGACAAGAAAGATCCTCAGGGCGCGCGCGAACATGGCGGCAGCTTATCGTGGTGATACGTTTCGCGCGATGGCCACCCGGCCGATCCTCACCCTCATCTTGTGGAGCGCGGTCAGCACCGCGGCCGCTTCGCCACGTTCGGACTCCACCGTCGGCCGCGCCGTGTTCACCGGCGCGACGGTCCCGAGCGCGACCTCGATCAGCCTCAACCCGGCGGCGATCGGCCTCGGCAGCCGCGACGAGATCTACCTCTCCGTCACCGCTGTCCTCGAGCAGTTCGGGATCGACCGCAAGACGATCGATCTCGCGACCGATAGCCTGGTTCCCGGCGACCAGGTGCGCGACCTCGAGCTCGGTCCGGGTGGATCGCTCGCATTCGTGTGGCACCCCTACGAGCGCGCCACGCTCGGGTTCGAGATCCGTTCGCCGTCGCCGGAGATGTTCCCGAACGATCCCGCGCTCCGCTATCACTCGCTCGGCAGCCGGCAGCGCAACTACCTGTCGACGATCGCCGCGAGCTTCAAGGTGACCAGCCGCATCTATTTCGGCTTCAGCCTCACCGACGACATCACGTCGCTGCGGCTCAGGTATGCACGCGACACCGGGCTCGATCCTGGGCGCGCGGACTGTGGCGGCACGCCGTGTGGTCTCGAGAACCCCGCCGCGTCGGAGGTCTACGACGTCACGGTGCGGTCGCCGAACGTGCTGTCGAAGGACAACCTCCGCGGCAACCTCGGGTTCGTCGCGCGGGTGTGGCGCGACGTCTGGCTCGGCATCGCGTATCACAACACGCCCGGTTTCGGCATCCAGACCGAGCTCGCCGGCGAGATGAACGTCACCAAGGCCCCGCGCGACGGTGGCGAGCATATCCGTGGTGACTCGACCGTCTACGTGTCGTACCCGGCGAGCGTCGACGGTGAGGTTCGCGCGCACATCCTGCCAGACCTCGAGGTCCATGTCGGTGGCCGATGGGAAGACCTGTCGCGGATGCAGGCGTATGACGTGCGCGGCTACGGCAGCTCGTTTCGCGGTCAGAACGTGCCCGAGTGGCAGCTGCGTGCGCGCGGGATGCACGACGCGTTCGCGATCTGGGCGGGCCTCGAGCAGCTCGACATCGGCGAGCGCGCCGACCGCCTGTGGTGGCTTCGGTTCGGCGGCCGGCTCGGGCTCGAGACGTCGTCGCAGGTGCCGAACAAGACCTCGCCGTCGACGAACTCGCCAACTTCGTTCACGCTCGATCTCGGCGCGCAGGTCCGGCCCGGACGAGACTCGAGCTGGATCATCCAGCTCTCGTACGGCCTCCAGGCGTTCGCGCGCGTCCAGGTCGACGACAGTGCCTACGATCCACGGCTCGCGCTCGACTGCATCGATAGCGGGTTCAACTACGAGTCGCGGTCGTGCGAGGCACTGCGCAACGGCTACGCGATCTCCACCGCCGCCGGCGACTACAGCCGGTTCCAGCACGCGATCCGGCTCGGTCTCCGGTATGCGCTCCCCTGAGATCTGCGTGGTCGGCGCGGGCGGCCTCGTCGGTCGCCGGATCTGCAGCGAGCTCGCCGCCGCGGGCGTGCCGTTCTCGATCACGACGCGCACCGCGCGCCCACCGGCACTCGCCGAGGCCCGTGCTCACGTCGCCGAGATCCGCGATGCCGCGGCGCTCGCCAGCGCGTTCGCTGGGGCCCGGGTCGTCATCAACGCCGCCGGACCGCTGCGCGAGACCGCGGCGCCGGTGCTCGTCGGCGCGCTCACGGCGGGCGCGCACTACGTCGATGTCGGCGGCGAACAGGAGGTGTTGCAGTCGCTCTATGAACGCCACGAATCGACGGCGCGGCGAGCGGGGTTGGTCGCGCTGCCGGGCGCGGGCCTCGATTGCATGATCGGCGATCTCGCGGCGGCATGGGCGACGGCGCACCTGTGCGGCGGCGAGCTCGAGGGTGCGGCAGTTCGCAGCGCGCCGGCGCCGCGACTCGCCGAGGATCGGCCGCTCGACGAGGTCTGCGTCAGCTACGTGTTCGACGACCTCGTGCTCTCGGCCGGCAGCCAGCGCGCGCTGTTCGGCGCGGTCGGCGGCCGTGCGGTCGTGTGGCGGCGCGATCGCTGGGAGCCCGGTCGCGCGGGCGAGCGCCGTCGGGTCAATGCGGGCGCGGCGCTCGGGGGCGAGCGTGATGCGGTGGGTCATCCGGCCGGCGATGCGGTGACCGTCCCGCGGCACGTCTCGGCCAACCTCGTGGCGACCTATCTCTCGACGACACGCACCGCCGCCTCGGGCGCGTTGCTGCGACTGCTCGCCACCGCGTTGCCACTGGTCCCGCGTGCGGCCTCGCAGCTGCTCGCGGCATACGCCACACCGGATGCCGACTATGCAGGCACGCGGCTCGCGGTGATCGCGCAAGCGCGGCGAGGCTTCTCGGCCGCACAGGTCACGGTGCGCGGACTCGATCCTTATCGCGTGACCGCGGTCGCGACGGCGTGGGCGGCACGCCAGCTCCTCTCGCGTGGTGCCGGCCCCGTCGGGATGCGCGCGCCTGGCGAGCTGTTTCGCGGTGCACCCGCGCTGCGTGAGCTCGCGGCCGCGGCGGACCTCACGATCGAGCCGAGCTTCGGTCCCGCGCACTGACGCATGGCCGCGATCGGCCAACCACGAAACTTCTCGGAGATCACGCATGATCCTCCCAGATCGAAGCGCACGTCGTGACGCGCGGGCGCTCGGCCGTCGCGTGATCGCGGACGTGGTATCAACGTTGTGATGCCGACCGCGAGCTCAGCGATCATGTCCTCGTGGCAGCTCGAGGCGGAGGCACCCGCGGGCCGTGGCGTCACGGCCCGGCGATATCGTCTCGCCAGTAACGGGCTCGGCTTGATCACCGCGATCGATCGGCGTGCGCCGATCGTCGCGCTGCAGACCTGGTATCGCGTCGGCTCGCGCCACGAGCGCCCGGGGGCGACCGGCATGGCGCACCTGTTCGAGCACCTGATGTTCGGTCAGACCGAGAAGATGCCACCCGGCGAGTTCGATCGGCTGGTCGAGCGCACGGGTGGCGAATCGAAC
>JAGSPR010000481.1 GCA_018262455.1 Deltaproteobacteria bacterium
TCGATCTAAGTATCTATAACCATGTGTCCTGGGCCCTGGACAGCCCTGGCCCGGAGGGTGCGTATCCCCCCGGCAGGAGGGTGTCGAATGCAGAGCCCAGAACACCACGATCTCGATCAGACCCGGGCGTATGTGCGGTCGGTGGCGATCAAGTACGTCCGCGACGAGCAGGACGCGGAGGACGTCACCCAGGACGCGATGCTCCTGGCCCATCGTTATCGCGACTCGTTCCGTGGCGACTCTCGCTACTCGACGTGGCTCTACCGGGTCACGGCAACCGCGGCGCTGATGTTCCTGCGCAGGCAGCGTCGGCTCTCGCGCGAGATTCCGGCGAGTGGTGCGCTGGACGAAGAAGGCACCGCCCTGCTCGAGCGCCAGGCAGCGCCGACCGATCTCGCCGCCGAGGTCAGCGCACGTGCCGACATGGGCATCGTGGCGGAGGCGGTCAGCAAGCTCGGCGTGAAGTATCCCGCTGTGTTCTGGAAACGCTACGGCGAGGGCCGCACCGAGACCGAGATCGCGCACGAGCTCGGTCTCTCGGTTGCCGCCGTCAAGACCCGCGCATTCCGCGCTCGCCAGGCTGCGATCGCCGCGGTGCGCTGAGCGCCGACCAGGCCAGCGGAGACCGCAGTTGCTGCGAGCTTCAGCGCGAGCCCGTCGCGACGAGCGGGGTCGCCACGAACTGGACCTCGCCTTCGACGAGGTGCGCCTTCGCGACCTCGAGCACGGCCTCACGCAACTTCGCCACCTGCTCGGGCGGCAGCGTGGCGAGGGCGGCCTTGAGCGGCGCGACGATCTGGCTCTGCACGTCCCAGTACGCCTCGGGCGACTCGAAGCGCACCGTCACCGGCATCGACTCGACCTGGACGTCGGTGAACCCGGCGCCGCGCAGCACCGTCGCGAGCTCGCCCGGGGGCGCGAGGCGGAACGGGCCAGGGGCCCTCGGGTCGGCGGCCTGCATCTCGGGGACGAGCTTGCCGACCACGCTGCCGATCGCGGTGACGATCGGGTTCTTCTCGGGCAGGTCCCATACGGCCACCGCGAACCGGCCCCCAGGCTT
Organism: Deltaproteobacteria bacterium; assembly: GCA_018262455.1. The sequence goes on from JAGSPR010000481.1 coordinate 1,061, forward strand.
CAGCACGCGGTGGATCTCCATCGTCGCGGCCACGGGGTCCGGACAGAACATCAGGCCGAAGCGACAGGTGACGGCGTCGAACGACGCGTTCGGAAACTCGATGCGCTCGGCGTCCATCGTCCGGATCTCGAGGTCGAGCCCCAGCCGGCCGGCGCGACGCTGGGCCGCGGCGACCATCTTCGACGACAGATCGGTCGCCGTGACATGGCCGCCCGGCGTGACGCGCGCTGCGATGGTCATCGCGGGCTCGCCGATGCCGCACGCGAGGTCGAGGACCTTCGAGCCGGGCCCGACCTTCGCCGCGTCGCACATCCAGCGCGTCACCGGCGCCATCTGCTCTACCAGCCACACTTCGTTGCGTTCCCATGCAGTCGCCGCGGCGCTCCATTGGTCGCGTTGCTGGCGTTTCTGCTGGTCGGCTGTCGTGATCATGCGCGACGGTAGCCGAACCGCTGCCCGGCGCCCACCGATCAGCCCCCCATCCGGATCCACAATTTCGTGTTGATCCCGCGCTCGCGGATCGTTCCCTCGGGTCGAACACGGCGGACCAGCGTGGCAGCTCGTCGGCCGCGGCCTAGGTGATCCACTCGCACCTGCACGAGGGCGTCGAGATCGCTGATGACGATCGCGCGCCCGTTCGCGGTGAGGCCGGTTCTGGCTCAACTGCCACGGGCACATGATCCAGGTACTTGGCGCGTGTCCGGTCGGGCTCAGGGGGTGTGGGTCGGGGCCCACGATCACCCGCAAGCTGCCGCAACCAGCCAGATCCGGGTTGGTCCCCAAGTTGAAAGAAGGGGGAGCATGCTGATGACGTTCATCCTTCGTCTCATCTCTCTCGCTGGCCTGACCACAGGGACCGCCTCGAGCGCCGGCGATGACGTGGGCGAGAAGCTGACGACCACGTCGCCGCAGGTGGCGCAGGTCCAGCTCGCAGAAACGCTCGGTGCGGCTGACGCGATCCACTCGGTGTCGGCGAACCGTCACCACGTCACGTTCGCGATCACGCGCGCCGGCCGATCGCAGCAGGTCATCGCGACGACGGGCAAGCGGGGGCAGGTCGTGGCCCTCACCGTCGACGACGCGCCGTCCGCGGCGGTGGAGCTCGGGGGGCTGTCGTGGCTGTCGGACGAGCTCGTCGAGGCGACCGCGATCACCCAGCTGTCGGTCGACGAGGATGGCGCGATCACGATCGCGACGAGCGAAGGTCGGCGCTACATGGCGATCCCTGGCCGCGGCTCGGGTGGCAGTGGGCCCGAGATGGCCCGACACAACGCCGGGGTCGAGGCGCAGTGGGCAGCCGAGTGGAACACCAGCGATCGGTAGTCGGGCGCCGGCTCGCTGGCCGGCTGCAACGCAGCCCGCTAGAGTGCGCGCGTGGCGAAGCAGTTCGATCCGACAACTGACCCCGATGTTCCAAAGGGGATGTCGATCGCGCTCCTCAAGGATCTCCATCTCCTGACACGCGAGGGCCAGCTCAACGCCGACGCCCGCCGCAAGCTCAAGCAGATCCGTCACCTGGTGGGGCTGCTGCGGCCCGCGCTCGACGACGCGATGGCACGTACGTCGGCCGAAGCGAAGACGCTGCCGCTCGTCGTCGACTGCGGCGCGGGCAAGAGCTACCTCGGAGCCCTGCTCTACGAGCTCGTGCTCAAGCCGGCGGACCGCGGCTGCCTGGTCGCGATCGAAGCGAGGCCGGAGCTGTCGGAGCAAGCCGCGGCGCGCGCCGCGCGGTTCGGACAGGACCGCTTCCGCGTGCTCACCGGGGCGATCGCGCACGCCGAGCTGCCTGGTCGGCCTCAGGTGGTCACGGCGCTGCATGCGTGTGACACCGCGACCGATGACGCGCTCGCGCTGGCGATCGAGTCGAACGCCGACCATGTGGCCGTGGTCCCGTGCTGTCAGGCCGAGGTCGCGCGCCAGCTCGAGCGCGTTCGCACCGATGACCTGGCCACGGCGGCGCTGTTCGCGCACCCACTGCATCGCCGCGAGCTGGGCTCGCACTTGACGAACGTGGTCCGCGGCCTCGCGCTCGAAGCTCACGGTTACAAGGTCACCGTGACCGAGCTCGTCGGCTGGGAACATTCGGCGAAGAACGAGCTCATCCTCGGCAAGCGTGCGCATCGCTTCGATGCCTCCGCACGTGCCCAGCTCCGCGCCGTGCTCGACCGGTTCCAGATCGAGCCCGCGATCGTCCGCGAGCTCACCGCGCGTGGGCTCGATCCACGCGCCCAGCCGGCCGCGAGCTGAGGGCCGGCTCATCTCGGCGTCTCGACGAACCAGCGGACGATCGGCTCGTCCACGGTGATCTCGAGCGGGGTGATCGAGCGGATCGTCGGCTCGTCGAGCGCCCACGCGTAGATCCGCCCGCGATAGATCCCGAAATGCGGCGCGTTGATCGCGAGCGACCCCAGCGCACATCGCGTCGATCCGGATACCCGGTAGCCGTCCTCGTCTTCGAGCTCGATCGCGACCCGATGCGGCTCGCCGCAGGTCACGGGATCCCATGTCCCGACGACCCGTGCCGCCGGGGCCACCGGATCCGCGGGAGAATCGATGCACGCGACGAACACCGTCCACACCGCAGCCGTCGCGAGCCAGGGGGAACCGATCCACATGAACAATCTCATGCGGCGCGACTTGGCAACGCGCGTGCCGTTGCCAGCACCGTGAAATCACTGGCGCGACCTGTCCGTGTCCGGCCGCCCACCGAACCCGTCGTCCAGCCGGCGGACGTGACATGCTGCCGCGCATGAAACGAGCCTGGCTGCTCTGCGCGCTCGTCGCGTGCTCGTCCAAGCCGAAGACCTCCACGTTGACGAGTGACGACGCCCCTGAACGGTTTTCCGATCTGGCGCTCATGGTATCGGACCACCTCCACCGGTTCGAACCGGCCGAAGCCGTCTCGCTCGGGCTCCACGAGTTCGATGGCACGTTGCCCGATCGCTCTCCCGCGGCCCTCGACCAGGTGACCGCGCAACTCGAGAAGGACCGCCAACGACTGACGGCCGCCGAGACCACTTCGCCACGCGAACAGGCCGAACGCGAGGTCCTGCTCCAGGAGGTCCGCAAGGCGCTGTTCCGGCTCGTCGACCTCGATGCCTTCCGCACCAACCCGATGGCGTACTCGGGAGCGATCAACCTCGACGCGTACATCGTCCGCGACTACGCCCCGCTGGTCGCTCGTGCTGGCGCCGTGATCAAGCTGTGCGCCGCCCTGCCCGGTTACCTCGCCCAGGCACGCAGCAACCTCAAGACGGCGATCCCGCGGCCGTGGATCGATACCGCCCTCCTCCAGACCAAGGGCTACCTCGAGTTCGCCGACAAGGACGTCCGGCAGCAACTCGGCATGATCACCATTCCGCTCGCCAACCAGGCCCAGATCGATCCGGCGCTCGACACGTGCAAGCAGGCGCTTGCCGATCACGCCGCATGGCTCGAGCAGCAGCAGCCGCATGGAACCCAGGCGTTCGCGCTCGGCGAGACCCGGTTCATGAAGATGCTCGCCGAGACCCAGGGCGTCGACACCACCCTGGCTCGCCTCAAGTCGATCGCGGAGGAGGATCTCCAGCGCAACACCCGCGCGCTCGAGGAAGCGGCCCACGCGATCGATCCCAAGCGATCGGTCCGAGAGGTCGTGCTGTCGCTCGCCGATGACAAACCCGCCGCTGGCGAGGTCCTCGACCTGGCAACCCAGCAAGCCGAGATGCTGCGCCGGTTCGTGATCGACCACCGGATCGTCACGATCCCGTCCACCGACACCG
>JAGSPR010000482.1 GCA_018262455.1 Deltaproteobacteria bacterium
CACCTGGTCCGGCGCGGTCAGACCGCGGAACAGCGTGAGCGCGCGGAGCCGGAGGCGGGTCGGGACGAAGGTGCCATCGCCCACGGGCGTCACCTCCTGAGCGAGCGTGGCGATCTCGGCGTCGAGCCGCCGGTACAGCTCGTCGAAGTGCGCGCGCCACGCCACGCGGACCTGCGCGCGCTCGTCGGTGGCGCCGGTCGTCGACTGCTCGACCATCAGCAGCAGCGAGTCGACGTAGCGGTGGATGAAGTCCTGCTCGCGGTGGTGGAACAGCCCGTCGATGTAGCCGACCGTGAGCAGGAGGTCGACGATCGACGTGAACCGGGCCGCGTCGCTGTCACCGCCCGAGGCCGCAGGCTCGGGCTGCTCGGACGCGCGAATGAGAACCTCCACGCACCGATCAGTACCGTTCGGCCACGAGTTCGCAAGCGGCGAGGCGACGCAGTTTCGGGCGGCCGTCGAGAGGGACGCGCGGCGCGCTGCTCGGCGCGCTGCTCAATGCGGTGGCTCCTTCCGCGAGAACAGCCGGCGGAGCAGCGATCGCGGGCGGTAGCCTTCGTCGAGATCTGCGAACGTTTCGACGGGCTCGGGCTTGGTCGCTGCAATGCCCGCGCGGAAAAACGCCTCTTCGGCGTCGGAGAGGCCCTTCAACGTCTTGGGATCCGACATGCCCACCGGTTAAGCAAAGGGGGTGCCCGGTCGCTGCACGTACGCGTGCACGCCTGGTCCGACCCTTGCTCTACCGGGGGCAGGAGGTCCGCCATGCCCACCTTGACCCGCACAATGATTGGCGTCGCCGCGTTCGGGCTCGTGGCGTGCGGCGCAGAACCCGCAGTCGAGCCGACCGAATACGACGATGTTGCGCAGATGCTCGCCTCCTCGGTGACCTCCGACGCCGATGGTGGTTTGCGCGGAGCGATCGACGACGCCTTGATGCTGGCGTTCGGCGAGGTCCCGGCGGGGTTCGGGTTCGACCGGTTCGGTTGGGCCTCGGGCCGTCACGGGGACGCGACCTACAAGTACCGGCTGACGTGCGCTGACGTCACGGGCCGTACGCTGTCGGTCTGCGACGCCACCACGGACAGCGCCACGGTCGTCGCGGCCTGGTACGGCGTGACCCACGCGGTCGCGTACGACCACCGGTTCAACCGCGCGGCGATCTGGCATTTCGAGCACCTGCAGACCCCGATGGGCACGATCACCGGGGTCAACGGGCTCGCGGCCCAGGCCACGTTCGGCGTGATCGGCAAGCCGGCGTCCTACACGCTGACCACCACGTTCGACGAGCGCTACCTGCTCGACAACGAGACCCGGGAGGTGAAGGGCGCTGATCTGACCGCCGACCTCGCGGTCACCCGCAACGGCGAGCGATTCGAGATCGCCGCGCTGATCACGCTCGACATGGGCGCGAGGTCCGCGGCGATCGAGCTCGATGGCGACCAGGTCCGGCGGGTCAACCTCGACACCTCGTTCCCGGGCGAGTAGCCGCGAGCGGCCGGCGGCGATTCGGGCGAAACAGCCACCATCGTGGAGTCAGCGATGAGCACCTTGACCAAGATGGCGCTCGGCATGATGGGGAAGCTGCGAGCCAGGCCACCCCGAGGTGACTCCGCGACCACCATCACCTTGCCGCCCGTGGACAAGCACGGCGGTCTTCCCTTGATGGATGCGCTCGCGCAGCGTCGTTCGGGCCGCGAGTTCGCTTCCGATGCGCTGCCGCTGCCACTGCTCTCCGCGCTGCTGTGGGCGGCGTGGGGCGTCAACCGACCCGACGGCAATCGCACCGCTCCGACCGCGATCGACGGCCAGGAGATCGATCTCTACGTGACCCTGCCCACCGGCGCGTACCTCTACGACGCGACCGCCCATGCGCTGCAGCTCGTTGCCGCGAGCGACGTCCGCCGCGTCACCGGGTACCAGGACTTCGTCGACGAGGCGCCGCTCGATCTCGTCTTCGTGGCCGACCACGCGCGGATGAAGCTGGTGCCCGTGGGGCAGCGCGAGCGCTATGCGTCCGTCGCCGCCGGAGCGATCGCGCAGAACGTGTACCTGTTCGCCGCCAGCGCCGGTCTGTCGACCGTGTTGCGCGGGTGGATCGACCGCGCCGCGATCGCCGACGCCCTCGGGCTCACGCACGATCAACAGGTGCTGCTGTCGCAGACCGTCGGGTTCCCCAGGCGCTGACGAGCGGGCCTACACGCCGAGCGCGGTCGAGACCTTCTTGATCGTCTCGGCCTCGTGGCCCGAGAGCCGGCCGTCCGCCGCCGCGGCGTCGACCAGCAGCTCGACGATCGCCAGCCGGTCATCCGTCGACAGCGCCTGGACGATCGGCTCGGCCTCGTCCCAGCCTTCGAGCTCGATCACCTGGCGGCGCTCCTCGTCGGTCAGGCCGAGCGAGCGCATCATGCCATCGAGGAATCCACGCTCGTCATCGGTCATCATGCCGTCGGCAACGAGCACCTTCGACACCAGCAGGCACCTGGCCACGTTCGCGTTCATCGCCGATCAGTCTAGCCCGTCCGGGCGGGGCTCGGCCGTGCGATTGTCCTCGGCATGCCGACCGATCTGCGCGCGCTGGTATCCGAGCTGAACCGGGGAACGTGGGCGCTGGGGGCCCTCTCCGTCGCGGCAGAACGCGGTGTGCTCTCGGCCCTCGCCGAGCGACCGTGCTCGCTCGACGAGATCGCGACGATCGCGCGGATGGCTCCGGCGACGGCCCGGGCTCTCGCGGACGTGCTCGCAGCGCTCGGGCTCGCCGTCGTCGAGGCGGACCTGGTGCGCGACGCCGGCATGCTCGCGTCGATGCGCGACCTGGGTGCGAGCAAGGTGCTGGCCGCGGACCTCCGGTCCACCTTCGGCACCGTGCGCGACAGCACCTACGCCGCGGCCACCAGCGTCCCCGTGGAAGGCTGGCGAGCCGTCGACCCGGTCGCCGTTCGCGCGCAGGCGACGGTGTCGCAGGCCATCACGCTCGGACTTCGCGCGATGCTCGAGAACACGCCGATGCACGCCTGGCTCGCGAAAGACGACGCGCGCTTTCTCGACGTCGGTGCGGGCGCGGCCGGACTCGCGATCGCCTACGCGCGTATGTACCCGAAGCTTCGCGTCGTGGGACTCGAACCATCCGAGGTGGCGTGCGCCGAGGCGGCGCATGCGATCGACGAGGCCGGCGTCGCCGATCGCGTCGAGATCCGACATCAGCTCGGGCAGGATCTCGCCGATGAGGGCGTCTACGCCGCCGCCTACGTCGCGCAGATGTTCATCCCCGACGCGGCGATCGACGGCGTGTTGCGCGCGACCTGCCGCGCCCTGGTGCCCGGCGGTTGGCTCACGACCGGCGCCATCGCCGTCGATGGCGTCGATCTGAGCGCCGCGATGTCGCGATACCGGAACGCCGTCTGGGGAGGGGGCGTGCGCGAAGCGCCGCAGGTGATCGCGGCGCTCGAAGCGGCAGGGTTCGTGAACGTGATGGCCATGGGGTCGCCCGGCGGGATCGTGCCCCTGATCGCGCGTCGCCCCGCGTAGGCCGATCGGCCGCGCGGTACACTCGACGAGGTGTCCTCCAACGAGCTCCTCGCCGCATGGAACCAGCGAAGCGACGCCGATCGCACCGCGTTCACCTCCTCGATCGTCGAGCTCGTCGCCGCGAAGCTGAGCGCAGACACGGATCCCTGGTATCCGGGAACCTTGCAGCGCGAGCCGCACGTCCAGATCTACGCCGCGAAGCAGCACGATCGCCGGCTGACGCTGTCGTTCGTCGCGGACCACCTGATCTACTGCGTCGCCCAGTCGGGATCCGACTGGGCGGATCACTACGTCTTCGTCGGTGACGTGACGTTCGAGGACGGCAAGCGGGTCGCCGAGAGCCTCGCGCTCGTCAAGCACGTCGGCCTCTCGGAGCGAGAGACCGATGCGTACGATCAAGAAGCCGTCGTCGCGGCCGTGCGTGATGCCGCGATCGCGAAGGCATAGCCTCAGAGATTCCTTGAGAGAGCTCGACGCAACCAGCTGATGCGACGCGTGCGGCGCCCTGTTACGCTCGATGCCCTGATGAGAAGGGCGCGCGCGACGTACGTCGCGATCTTTCTGCTGTGCGGCGCGATCTCGAGCGCGCTCGCGGAGCGTCGGGTCACCGACCGATCGGCGCGGCGGTCGCAGCCCGCACGCGATCCATCGTCCGCGAAGGCGCAGGCGCCCGGTGTCCTGGGTGCGAGGCTGACGCTCGCCCCCGAGCCGGTGATCGAGCGACATGCGACGTGGTTCGAGCTGCCCGAGGCCGCGGTCCGCAAGCCGTTCCGTCCCAGGCTGATGGTCCACCCGATGGGGTTCTCGACCGGCGGCGGTGGCGTGAAGCTCAAGCTCCGCTACTGACGTCCCGGCGATACCGGTCGTGCGGCCCTACGGCAGGGCGTCGGTGAAGCGGCGCACGAACAGCCCGCTCACGCCCGTCTCGTAGTCCTGCTCGCGCCAGGCCACCGTGGGTCGCCCCGCGGCATCGACGGCGACCGCCTGCCACGCGAGCTTCAGGGTGACGTCCGCGAGCTCGGCTCCGACGGCGAACCAGCCACCACCGCGGAGGCCCACCACGCGCAGCGCCTGTCGTTCGGACTCGCCCGCGATCCCCTCGAACGTCCGGTAGGCGAGCACCATCGTTCCCGACGGGGTGAACGCGATCGCCGGGCCGTCGCCCGACAGCGCCGGCGCGATCGGCTTCCACGAGTTGGCCTGCCATCGCAGCACCTCCACTTTCGGTGGCAGGCCTTGCTCGACCACGCCGTAGGCGAGATAGATCCGGTTGCGATGGATCGCGACCCCACGCCGTAGGCGAGATAGATCCGGTTGCGATGGATCGCGACCGTCGGTTCGTTGGTGTCCGGGACGTCGGCGCCGAGCTGCGTCCACGTGGATCCATTCCAGCGAAACGCGCGCGTCGTCTTGCCGCCGCCGTAACTTCCGCCCGGCGTGAACGTGGCGAGCACCAGGCGGTCCTGCCGATCGATCGCGATCGCCGCGTCGGTGGCGCGAGATCCGACCGCATCCTCGCCGAGTCCGATCCAGCGACCGTCGTGGCGACTCCAGCGAGCGACGTACACGAGGTTGGCCTTCGCGCCGACGTCCGCCGAC
>JAGSPR010000483.1 GCA_018262455.1 Deltaproteobacteria bacterium
CTCGCCGATCAAGGCGCAGCACCACATCAACATCATCGACACCCCAGGCCACGTCGACTTCACGATCGAGGTCGAGCGCTCGCTGCGCGTCCTCGACGGCGCGATCATGGTGCTGTGCGGCGTCGCCGGCGTCCAGTCGCAGAGCTACACGGTCGACCGCCAGATGCGCCGCTACAAGGTGCCGCGCATCGCGTTCGTCAACAAGCTCGACCGCACCGGGGCGAACCCGTACCGCGTGCGCGACCAGCTGCGCGACAAGCTCAAGCTGCACCCCGTCATGATCCAGATGCCGATCGGTCTCGAGGACAAGCTCGAGGGCCTCGTCGATCTGGTCGAGATGCAGGCGTTCATGTTCTACGGCGACAACGGCGAGACCATCGAGCGGGTCGCGATCCCGGCCGAGCTCGCCGAGCAGGCGCAGAAGATGCGCGACGAGATGCTCGACAACCTGTCGATGGTGAACGACGAGCTCACCGAGGCGATGCTCGAAGACAAGGTCACGCCCGACGTGATCCGCCGGGCGCTCCGCACCGCGACGATCGCGCTGAAGTGCACGCCGGTGATGTGCGGCTCGGCGCTCGGCAACAAGGGCGTCCAGCTGCTGCTCGACGGCGTCTGCAACTACCTGCCGGAACCGCGCGACGTCGAGAACGTCGCGCTCGATCTCGACAAGGAAGAGGCCCCGGTCGTCCTGCCGTCGGACCCCGACAAGCCGCTCGTCATGCTCGCGTTCAAGCTCGAGGACGGCCGCTACGGTCAGCTGACCTACGTGCGGATCTACCAGGGCACGATCAACAAGGACGACTTCGTCGTCAACACGCGCAACGGCAAGAAGGTCAAGATCGGTCGCCTCGTGCGCATGCACTCGGATGACAAGGAAGAGATCACCGGCGCGGCCGCCGGCGACATCTGCGCGATCTTCGGCGTCGACTGCAACTCCGGAGATACCTTCACCGACGGCAAGGTGAACTTCGCGATGACCTCGATGTTCGTTCCGTCGACCGTGATCTCGGTCGCGATCAAGGCGAAGGACTCCGGCGCCGAGATCAACATGTCCAAGGCGCTCAACCGGTTCACGAAGGAAGACCCGACCTTCAAGTGCTGGGTCGATCCGGAGTCGGCCGAGACGATCATCGCCGGCATGGGCGAGCTCCACCTCGAGGTCTACATCGAGCGCATGAAGCGCGAGTACAAGGCCGAGGTGGTGACGTCGCCGCCACAGGTCGCGTACCGCGAGACGATCGGCCAGAAGGTCGAGTTCAACTACACGCACAAGAAGCAGACCGGTGGCTCCGGTCAGTACGGCCGCGTCGCCGGCTATGCCGAGCCGCACGATGGCGAGTTCGAGTTCGTCGACGAGATCCGCGGTGGCGCGATCCCGCGCGAGTTCATCCCGTCGTGCGAGAAGGGCTTCAAGTCGATGATCATGAAGAGCCCGCGACTGGGCGTGCCCGTCGTCGGCTTGCGCGTCGTGATCGACGACGGCCAGGCTCACCAGGTCGACTCGAGCGACATCGCGTTCCAGGAAGCCGCCCGCGGTGCGTTCCGCGAGTTCTTCCCGAAGGCCAAGCCGCGTATCCTCGAGCCGATCATGAAGCTGTCGGTCGAGGGTCCGGCCGAGTACTCCGGCAACATCCTCTCGACGATCATGCAGCGCCGTGGCGTCGTCATCGGATCGACCGAGGAAGACGGCATGTGCCGGGTCGACGCCGAGGTGCCGCTCGCCGAGATGTTCGGGTACTCGACCCCGCTGCGCTCTTCGACCCAGGGCAAGGCGGAGTTCACGATGGAGTTCGCGCGCTACTCGGAGACGCCGAGCAACATCACCGAGGAACTGCTCGCGAAGGCCGCCAAGGCCCGCGCCGACGCCAAGAAGTAACCTCTCGATCGCGAGGTCGCGCGCGCCATCACCGGCATCCTTTGCTAGGTTGCGGCCATGAACACGGCCACGAGCCTGGCGACGATGATGGACGTGCCGCTGACGATCGAGGTCGTGGTCCAGCGCGCCGAGCAGTGGACCGGGCGGGTCGAGGTCGTCTCCCGACGGCCCGACAGGAGCCTGCACCGCACGACCTATCGCACGATCGCGGAGCGGGCTCGTCGGCTCGCCCGCGCGCTGGTCGCTGCCGGCGTGGTCAAGGGCGATCGCGTCGCGACCCTGATGTGGAACCACGCGGAGCACCTCGAGGCCTACTTCGGGATCCCGCTCGCCGGTGCAGTCACCCACACCCTCAACTTGAGGCTGCACCCCGACGAGATCGCGTTCATCGCGAACGACGCGCGTGATCGATTCCTGATCGTCGATGACGTCCTGCTGCCGCTCTACGACAAGATCATCGCGGCCGGGGCGCGGTTCGAACGCGTGTTCGTGGTCGGGGCGCACGGGGCTCATGCCGGGTACGAGGACCTGCTCGCGTCGGCGCCGGATCGCGTCACGCTCCCCACCCTCGACGAGCGGGATCCGCTCGGCGTCTGCTACACGAGCGGCACCACCGGCAAGCCGAAAGGCGTCGTGTACTCGCATCGCTCGACGATCCTCCACACGATCGTCGCGGCCCTGCCGGACTCGCTCGCGCTGTCACGCAGCGACACCTTGCTGCCGGTCGTGCCGATGTTCCACGTCAACGCGTGGGGCCTGCCGTTCATCTCCGCGATGGTCGGGGCCAGGCTGGTGTTCCCCGGCCCGCACCTCGATCCGCCAAGCTTGCTCGATCTGCTCGAGCAGGAGCGGGTCACGGTCGCCGCCGGCGTGCCGACGATCTGGCTCGGCATCCGCGAAGCGCTCGACGCCGCACCCGGTCGCTGGAAGCTGCAACCCGGACTGCGGATGATCGTCGGTGGCTCGGCGGCACCCGAGCAGCTGATCCGTGACTTTGACCGCCTCGGGATGACGCTGCTCCACGCATGGGGCATGACCGAGACCTCCCCCATCGGGCTGGTCTCGCGGCTGCCGCCGCACCTCGCCGACGCCGACGAGGCCCTGCGCTACAAGCAGCGCGCCAAGCAAGGCGTGCCGCCTCCGCTGGTCGACGTCCGCGTACGCAACGAGCAAGGCGACGTTCCCGCCGACGACAAGACCACCGGTGAATTGCTCGTCCGCGGCCCGTGGGTCGCGAGCCGTTACGCCAGCGGCGAGACGCCGGATCGCTGGACCGCGGATGGCTGGTTCCGCACCGGTGATGTCGCGCGGATCGACGAGCACGGCTTCATCCAGCTCACCGATCGCGTGGCCGACATGATCAAGAGCGGCGGCGAGTGGATCTCCTCGCAGGAGCTCGAGAACGCCCTGATGGGTCACGCCGCCGTTCGCGAGGCCGCCGTGATCGGCGTGCCCCACCCGAAGTGGTCCGAGCGACCGCTGGCCGCGGTCGTGCTCAAGCCGGGCGCCGAGGTCACGGCCGCCGCGCTGCGCGAGCATCTCGCGACGAAGTTCCCGAAGTTCTGGCTGCCCGATGCGGTGGTGTTCGTCGAGGCGATCCCGCGGACCTCCGCGGGCAAGTTCAAGAAGACCGAGCTGCGCGAGACGTTTCGCGACCACTTCGCCAAGGCGACGTGATCAGCGCCACCAGATGACCACGTCGCGGCGACCGACCCGACGATGGCCATGGCGAATGCCGTAGCGCTGCACCCCGAACCGGCGCGACGAGGGGCGCTGCGCCTGCGCCTGCGCTTGCGGCGGCGGTGCGGGAGCGGCATCGCACGGCTCCGTGCCTGGGTCGTCGGCGTCCTGATCCGCCCACGGATCGTAAGTGACCTCCGGCGCCGCGGCCTCCGGATCGAGCTCGGGCTCGAGCTCGGGATCGGGCTCGGGCCAGAGCTCGGGCTCGGGCTCGGGCTGGGACTTGCGGAGACCGACGGCCGCCGCCACCCGGCGATACGAGTTCTGCGTGTCCTCCCCGTCGCCGCACGTGCGAGGCGCGCCTTCTCCGCACGGCACCTCGGCATCGAGGAACCGTCTGGGGCCGCAGCGATCGAGGAAGTAGCTCATCACGTCGCCGCACCTGTAGGTGTGGTCGAGCCCGAGGGCATGCGACACCTCGTGAACCGTCACCGCGCAGAGGTTGTCGGTATCGCGTTCGCCGGTTCCGACCTTCGAGAACACGTGGACGACCGCGTTGGGGATCACGTGTCCGTCGTAGGGCCCGACGCCGTTGGTCGACCTGTCATCGAGCCCGACCTGCGAGGCGAGGCCACCGACCACGGCCGTGATGAACTCGCCGTGGCTCGGCCGGCGGTCGACGATGTCGATCTGGAACGGCGAGAACTGCTGCTTGACGCAGGTCACGATCGATCCCCACGCACGGTCGCCTCCGCCGAACTTCGGGATCTCCACCTCGTCGTCGCCGTGCGGGACGATCTGGCCGTTGCGCTGGAGGAACACGGTGAGTCCGCGCGGCGCCGCGGGTGCAGCTCCTGCCGAGCCAGCCAGGACGATGGAACACGCGACCAGCGCCGACGACACCATCCGACTTCGTGACGACATTTCCGCAGTGCTGTGCGTCGCGCGTGCCACCGGATAACTGCCCGGAACCCGGTGGGGAAGGAGCCCGCAACTGCAAGTGCTGCAGTCGGCCCGCTGCCAGATCCGCAGGGCTGGGTGAGGACGCGGGGCTTGCTTGTCATCGCTCAGGAAACCAAGTACTTACGAAGCGTGGTGTCCTCGCTCCGCACGTTCGTCAAGAACGTTGTCTACGACCGGGTACCGAACCTGCTGCGACGTGGCCCCACCACGTCCAGGCGCGTCGCCCTGACGTTCGACGATGGACCGGATGATCTGACCCCGAAGTTTCTCGAACGGCTCGACGAG
>JAGSPR010000484.1 GCA_018262455.1 Deltaproteobacteria bacterium
ACCAGCTCGCCGGCGGTGACGTCGGTGAGGTCCTCGTCGACGAACGAGCGAGTGTCGAGCAACCGATCGACGAGCTGAAGGTAAAGATGGTGGCCCGTGTCGGGCGCCAGCTCGACCACCGCACGGGTGTCGAAGCCGACGAGCCCGATCCGATCACTATTGGTGATCGCGGACTTTGCGAGCGCGGCCGCGCTGTCGGAACCCCAGTCGAGCGGGGTGCGCCCGAAGGTGCCGGTGCGCATGCCGGCCCCGACATCGAGCATGAGGACGTGCGTGGTCACGATCTCGTTCTCGAGGTCGCGCACCATCAGCTGACCGCGGCGGGCGGTGGCCTTCCACGCGATGAACTTGAACGGGTCTCCGTGACTGTGCTCGCGGAGCTCGCGAAGCTCACCGGAGAGCCCCCGGCGGCGGACGTGGTGAAGGCCGACCTGCTCGTGCAGTGCGCCACCGACGGCTCGCACCGGCTGGCCGCGGAGCGCGATCGCTCTGGGAAACACCTTCACCGCGATCGGGTTCGGGAAGTAGGCCTCGATATCGAACAGCCCGAGCGCGTCACCGAACGTCAGCGCGGCGCCGTGGAGCACCTGGTACCCCGCGGCGAGCGGCTTGATCGTGGTGGTGACCTCGACCTGCTGGCCGCGACGGACGGTGGCGGACGGTCGGTCGTCGAGCGAGAGCCCCGTCGCGGACAGGATGTTGGTGGACAGGATGCGGAGCTTGCGGCTGCCGTGGTTGCGAAACGCGAGGTGGAGCTGGAACGGGCGATCGGCTGATAGCCCACCGCCAGGCTGATCACCGGGCGGGACCCACCACGACAGCTCGATCTTCTTGCGGCGCAACAAGATCGCGGTCGGGTAGAACCCGAGGTACAGCGCGAGCAGCACGGTGAGGATGGCGCCCGCGAGCGCGACCAGCGGAGGGGCACCATGGAGCGCCCCGACGAGCAGGAACAGCAGCGCGGTCGCGAGCACGAGCTTGCCGCGCGCGGCCAGGCGAGGGATCACGTCACCCTCTCTTGGGCATCTTGAAGCCGACCTTGTCGACAGCCTCGCCGACGACGACCGTGCCGGTTCCACCCTCGAGCTCGGCTTCGGGCGTCATCAGGATGCGGTGGCCGAGCACGAGCGGCGCGAGGTTGCGGACGTCGTCGGGCAGCACGAAGTCGCGGCCGCGGAGCAAGGCGAGCGCCTTCGAGGCGTGGACGAGCGCGAGCCCCGCGCGCGGGGAGGCGCCGAGGTAGACGCGTGCGTGGCTGCGGGTGAACGCGACCAGCCCGAGTACGTAGTCGATGAGCTCTTCGGCGACGAACACATCCTGCGTCAACGCCTGCATCTCGAGCACGTCCGACGGACCGGCGACGGCGCGCACCGGCGCAGGTGGCTTGTCGTAGGTGTTGAGCATCCGCTTCTCATCGGCGGCGTGCGGGTATCCCATCCGCAGCTTGATGAGGAAGCGATCGACCTGAGCCTCGGGCAGCGGGTAGGTGCCCTCCTGCTCGATCGGGTTCTGGGTCGCGAGCACGATGAACGGCTCGGCGAGGGTGCGGGTCTCGCCCTCGATCGTGACCTGGTGCTCCTGCATCGCCTCGAGCAACGCGGACTGGGTCTTGGCGGGCGCGCGGTTGATCTCGTCGCCGAGCAGGACGTGGGTGAACACCGGACCCTCGCGCAACACGAACGTGTTCGTCCGCATGTCGAGGATGTACGTCCCGGTGATGTCCGACGGCAGGAGATCGGGGGTGAACTGGATCCGGCGGAAGTGACAGCCGAGCGTGCCGGCGAACGCCTTGACCAGCGTGGTCTTGGCCACGCCCGGGTAGCCCTCGATGAGGACATGGCCGCGCGCGAACAGCGCGACCAGCAGGGCCTCGGTGATCGTCGGCTGGCCGATGAAGGCGCGCCCGACTTCCTCGGTGATTGCACGGGCAACCTGGCTGACGCGGGCGACTCGATCGGGCGTGAGAGTGGAGGGCATCAGGCTTCTCGCGAGGGCACTGCCGGGGGGGCGGCCGAGGGGGTCGAAAGCGGTGAAAGGGGGTCGCCCGGCCTGGCTTCGTACAGCAAGTCGCTGCCGAGAGTACGACACAGCTCGGCTACGTCCCGGTAGAGCAGGTCGAAATCGCGTCGCGGCATGTGGCCAGCGCTCCATGGTGCGGCGGCCTGACCGCGACTCGGGAGGGCGCGGAGCCGGCGGTAGACCCGCGTGAGTGCTTCACCTGCCACGAAACCTCGAACCTTCGACACCTCGGCGACCAGCTGGGTTTCGGGAACCGTATAGAGCGGCTCGAGCTTGTTCGTCACGCCGGCGAGCAGGACCTGCGTGTGATCTCGCAGGATACACGCGATCACGAGGTTCGATCCTGCGTTCCGGTTCGCGGCGTGGATCAGTCCGTGGGGCTCGTCGCGCCGGCCAGGTCTGACGAACCGCAGCCACGCGCCGTCGATCTTCGGGCCACGGCGGACGGGCAGGGCGATCAGCGCGAGCAGCAGCAGCACCACGGCGAGCGAGCCGGCGAGCGCCTTCATCGCGGTCGAGGTGAGCAGCCAGGTCCGGCGCTCGCTGAGCCAGAAGTTGAGATCCGCGATCGATCGCCCGAGCTCGCCGGCCTTTGCGTCATCGACGAATGGCCGGGGATCTCCGTACATCGGGACGTCTCCGCGGAGCAGCACGACATGGCGCGCGCGGCCACCGCGATCGAGCCAGCGCAGCATGTTGGCGGCGAGCTGCACGTTGCCAGGGAATCCCTGCAACATGCGGTTGATGAGGATGCTGGGATCGCTGACCGCGATGAAGCGTCCGCTGCCGCGCTCTCCCGCGACCACGACCGCGCCCTCTTCGAACGCGACCACGCTCGTCACACCCTCGACGTGGGTGAACGCGGCCGGATGATTGGTCACGACGTCGCCGACCTCGTTCGCGATCGGATGATCGCCACGTGCGTTCGCGATGGGCGCCCACAGCTGGTCGTTCTGATAGCGGGTCGCGCGAAACGAGCCGACGTCTGCGCGCAGGAGCCCAAGCCCGGTCATCGCGTCCTTGCCCTCGCCGAAATCGTCCGCGATCAGGACGTTGCCGCCGGCCTGGACGAACGCGCCGAGGCGCTGCGGATCGATGCGCTGGAGCGGGAACACCAGCACGAGGATGTCGGTCGCGGACAGCTCGCTCCATTCGAGCGAGGCCACCGGGCTGACCTCGAACCCCATGCCTTCGGCGAGCCCGACGAAGCTCGCCATCCCGTTCCACTCCTGGCTGTGCGGATCGTAGTCCGCCGTCTGTTCCGCCCGGGCGGAGGCCGTGGTGGCGAACAGGGTCGCGACTGCGACGAGGATGCCGCGGTTCACTGCATCTCCCGCTGGAGTGCGCCAGCGACGTCGCGGAGCGCGGAGAGTGCACCGATCGCGAGCTCGCTCGGATCGGTGACCGCGATCAGCGCGTAGTAGCCGCTCTGGATCGTGTGGACCACGATGCCGAGGTACGAGTGCTGGGCGATGAAGTACTCCGGGCCGCCGAAGTGCCAGATGCCGAACACCGATCGGAGCTGGCGGAGCACGACCCCGTAGTGCGCGGTGAGGACGGCCCAGTCGTGCGGGTCGTAGCTCTTCGAGAAGCAATCGACCATCTCACCCTCGGAGTCGGCGAACGCACCGCCGACCGCACCCGGCGTGGCCTCGACTGCGCGGCGGATGATCGCGCCGAACGGCGTCATTGCGTCTCCGCCATCACGCGGGCGAAGTCGTCGCGCTGGATCTCTTCGATCTCGATGCCCAGCGACTGGACGAGCTGACTCGCCCACGCGAGGAACTGCTTGCGGCGCAGCTCCGGGAACACGATCGTCTCGACCTCCTCGCGCGTGTACTGCTTCGATGGGACGAGCTCGGTGAGCAAGATGACATCCCAGCCCTGCGGCGTGCGGGTCGGCGGCGAGATCCGGCCGACCTCGAGCGCGAACAAGGCATCTCCGAACACGTCCTCGAACTCGTTGCGTGCAGAGAGCTTGAAGTCGAACACCTTGAGCGGGAGCTTGGTGGTCTTCGCGCGCGCATCGACGAGCTCGTGGAGGTCGCGCGCGAACAGGCCGCTGCGAGCTGCAAGCGCATCGTGGATCTGGTCGGCGAGCGCATGCGCGGCGGCCTCGGTTTCGGGGGAGGCATCCTTCGCCAGCTCGACCCGGGCGAACGTCGACAGCCGCCTCTCGGCTCGGAGCATGGCCCGTTGGTTGGCGGCGATCGTGGCGTCGATCTGTGCGCGGAGATCCGCGGGGGTGCGGTAAAGGTCCTCGAACCCGGTCTCGACGACGCGGCTGACCAGCGCGGTGCGCGCCGCGTTGATCACCTCGGGGTCGGACGCGAGCCCGCGCGCCTCGGCCGCCTGGGCAAGCAGCTCGAAGTCGATGCATTCGCGGAGCGCGGCCGTGCGCTTGTCTTCGACGGGACGCTGGGTCGTGTCGCGCCGGGCCTGCGCCGCGACACACGAGCTCCACACCGGACGCCCGGCGACCTGGGCGACGACGAGGTCGTCGGGGCCGCTCGCCGCTGCCACGAGTGCGGCGGGCGGGCCCACCGGCCGCGGCTGCACATCGGGCGAACCTCCGCACGTCAGGGAGGACGCCGGCGCGACGATCAACAGCACGAGTGCGAGCGATCTGCGCATGGTCAATCGCGTTGCACGAGCGCGAGCCGTGCCATCTCCTTGCCGACGGAGATCACGGCGACTCCGATCAACATCACGAGCAGCGCCGCCACGTAGTCACGACGCGCGAGGTAGTCGAGCGTCTCCTTGAAGAAGAACAGGCTGCCGGCGAT
>JAGSPR010000485.1 GCA_018262455.1 Deltaproteobacteria bacterium
TAGTCGTCCAGGGACACCGCGTGAGGGCGGAGCCCGACCACCTCGAGCTGCGTGATCAGTCGCTTGATCAACGTGGTCTTCCCCGAAGATGACGGCCCCGCGATCATGATCACCCGGACCTGATCGCGCCGCGCCGCGATCGCGTCGGCGAGCCGCCCGAGGCGCTTCTCGTGGAAACCCTCCGCGACGCGGATGATCTCGGTGACCCTGCCCGAGATGCAGGACCGATTGAACTCGCCGACACTGCGCACCCCGAGCGCGGCGTGCCACGGCCGCTGGTCGACCACCATCTCGCCGCCCCAGCGGGGTGCGCGGGCCTCGACCTCGAGCTCGGTCGCCGTGCCGGGGAGCCGGGGCTGACGGCGGACACCGAGAGGGCCGTACTGCAGGACCAGCTCGCGCCCCTCGATCACGCCGACCGAGACACCGTCGAGCACGCCGGTGTGAGCGACCGCCGGCTCGGTGCGGAGCGCGTAGACCCGACCACAGCTGACCAGGATCACGGTGGGCTCGCGCCCGGTCTCGAGCAGCGCCGCGGCATCGAGCCAGCCCCGTGCGGTGAGCTCGGCACGCGCCTCCTCGACGGTCCAGATCTCCTCGCGAAACGGCAGGCGCGCGGCGATCAGCCGACCGAGCTCGGCCCCGAGCCGTGCCGCCACCTCGGTGGCGTCCGCCCCATCGAGCGCGACCTCGAGCTGCTGCGCGGTATCGAGCGCGGGCCCGAGGCGCACCACGACGCCCGGGAGCACGCGGTCGGCGGCCTCGAGCAGGAGCAGCCCCGCGCTGCGCCGGAACACCTCGCGACCGTCGGAGGTCGCCAGGGTCAGCGGGGACAGCCAGGCATCGGACACCACCGGCGTGTTCAACGCCACCGAGCGCGAATCGAGGAGGCTCGCGATCACCAGCTCGCCGTCGATCTCGACGGGTACCAGATCGGCGACACGCGTGCCGGTGGGCACGCTGCGGGCAGCGCCGTCGATCGTCACGCTGACCTCGGCGCGCCGGGCGAGCAGGCGCTCGCCGAGCAGGAGCCCGACGCTGTCGGTCATCGACACCAGGGTCGCGGCGACGGCGGACAGCAAGGCCTCGAGCAGGCGCAGCGCGGTCTGCGGTCGCTCCGTCGACAGCTGCAGGTACCGGTCGCGACTGAGGCGGGCGACCCGCAGGGGGCGGAGCGCGACCACCGTCGCCGAGCGGCGCGCCAGGCCGAGGAGCGCGAGCTCGCCGAAGTGGTCCCCCGGCCCGACCGCGTGGAGCTCGAGACCGCGACGCTCGATCTGGGCCTCGCCCTCGATCACGAAGTACATGTCGTCGCCCGGGTCCTCCTCGCGCACGATCACGGTGTGCGGCGTCACGGCCATCTGATCGAGGTGGTCGTAGACGATCCGCAGATCCTCGGCGGTCAGCCGCGCCAGGGCCACGTTGCGCGCCAGGATCGCCAGATCGGGGTCGTCGTCGCTCATCCCCCCGATCTACCGCGATCAGCGCAGGCTCGACGACGGGCCGAGCGTTCGATCACGCTCGAGCGTGAAGAAGGACGGGGTCGGGAGTCGACGGCTCCCGATCGCGAGCAGTGATCGCCCCAGCAGAAGATCCGCGTCGGCGTCGAGGGCGATCAGCGGGTCGCGGAGCGCGCGCATGAGGCCCCCCCGGACGTTGTAGTCCAGCACGACCCCGGTGGAGGTCACCTTCACCGCGAACGGTCCGAACGTGATCGGGGCACCGGCGCGGCGGCGGGGACGCCAGGGCCGCTCGAGGCTGTCCTGCTCGACCCGGATGTTCCACCCGTGGACGTGATCGCCCTCGCGCGCGAACGCCTTGGCGAACTTTTTCCAGGTCAGGCGCTCGATCCATCCGGGCAGCCCGAGGCTGGTGCCGCGATACACCGAGCCGGCGAGGGTCACCGGGTCGAACGTGGGCGCCGACGCCATCACCTCGGCGAGCTCGTCGTTCGAGAGCCGGCACAGCTCGGCGGCGGTCATCGTGCCTCCAGGGGCGCATCGAGCCGGAACTCGCCCGAGCGCCAGAGCTCCACCGTGTCGCGAGGCGTCGCCGGCTGCCGTGCACACCACCGCAGGTAGGCGCCGAGCGAGATGTCGGGGTCGGCCTGTTCGTCCTCGGTCATCGCCGGTCCCTCGGTGATCGCGCGCTCGACGGCCGCGAGCAGGCTCTCGTGATAGCCCTCGAACACGGTCAGATCGCGCAGCCACCGCGCGCGGTCATCATCGCGCGCGAGCAGCACCCGGAGCTCGTCACGCAGCTGCTCGAGCTTGCCGTAGTAGCGCAGCAGCTCGAGGTCGTAGACGAACTGGTTGTGATCGTGGTGCGCACCGATCAGGTGCCGCATGATCTGCTCGGGGGGACTGGCCAGCCCGGTGAAGTCGAGCGGCGTCACGGCGCGCTCGCCGAGCAGGAACGGGAGGCGCAACGCCCGCCAGGCCAGGATGCGCGCCCGCCACGTGGCGCGGACCGCACCCGACGAGCTCGTCCCCACCGTCCCGGAGCGGAACACGACGCGGTGCCAGAGCCGGAGCACGCCCAGACAGAGCTGCCACTCGGTGGGTGCCGGATCGAGCCGGGCCGCGTCCCGCACGCGCGCCAGGTTGGCCATGATCCGCTCGGGATGGACCAGGATCGCGCGGATGTACCAGGGCGTCTTCATGACTTCCTCTCGCGCCGCGCGTCGCGGCGTAGTCGCTGCAGCGTCGACCGATCGCGGTCCGCGAGGACCCCGAGCAGGATCGGGATCTGCGCCGCGCTGGGGTGATCGAGCCAGGCGGCGAGCGCCCGCCACCCCGCCACGTTGCCCTCGGGTTCGGCGTAGATCGCCGCGCGCAGCCGGGCCTCGCCCTGGACCACCGCGACGATCGGGTTGAGACACACCCGCAGCACCATGCTGTTGGTGGCATCGAGCAGCGACCGCACGACCGCTAGATCGGCGAGCGCGATCGCATCGGGATCACGGGTCCCAGCCGCGACCGCGGAGGCGTCGACGGCGGCGTGCACGGCCCTGCGCGCCGCGGCCGCCGGCGCACGCTCGGCGAGCGCATCGAGCACCGCCGCGGCGAGGTGGCGCCGTAGCCGCAACAGATCGCCGAGTGCCTCGGGGAGCGAGCCTCGCGCCCGCGCGAGCTCGACGATCCCGGGCAGCAGATCCGCACCACCGGTCGCGCGGACGTCACGCACCGTGTAGCCGCTGCCCTGGCGCACGCTGAGGAGGCCCGTGGCGGACAGCGTCGACAGCGCGGCGCGCAAGGTCAGCCGACTGACGCCGAGCTTGAGCGACAGCGCGCGCTCGGGCGGCAGCCGATCTCCGGGCGCGAGCTCGCCCGACAGGATCGCGTCGCGCAGCGCGTGCTCGGCGGCGGTCGTCGCGGAGGGTCGCGTGGGGAGTCGCCCGAGGGCCATTGGCTAAGTGATTAAACCAATCGACGCTCGCGGGTCAAGCGGATTGTCTGGCGCATGGGCCCCAGGACCCGGCCATCAGGGTTGCCAGCGTCGGGGCACCCCGGCGGAACGCCCCGAGACTCCTGCGGTCCCGGGTGGTCCGTGCCGTGCACGAGGGACAGCACACAGCCCTCCCGCCTTGTCGGAGTCCATCCCATGCAGCACCCCCGATCGAACCCGCTCGACTACGACGTCGAGGACGACGCGACCGTGATCGACGCCGGCCCACACTGGTCGATCCAGCGGGTGTCGCTGGCGCCGATGCCGCAACCGCGCCCGCCGCTGCCGCCCCCGCCGCTGCGGCGCCCCGCCGCGACGCTCCCCGCGCCGTTGCGCACGCCGGCCTTCTACTCGTACGCCGAGGAGGTCGCGCGCCAGCACCTCGACACCGAGCGCGTGGCACCGCTGCCGATGTCCGACCTCGAGAACCCGTGGATCGTGCGGCTCGCGGCGGCGTGGCAACGGTTCGCGGCGCCCGCGTGCGGGCTGATCGCCGGCCTGATCCTCGTGGTCGGGTACCTCGCCTCGTCGACTCAGGGCGACTCGAGCGCGACCGCCGCCGCGCCGGCACCCGAGATCGTTCTGCCCATCGCGATCTCGGTGACGGCACCCGATCCCGTCGAGCCCACCGACGCACCGCCATCCCCCGAGGTGGCAGCGGTCGCCGCCGCCGAGTCCGTCGCCGCCCCGCCCTCGCGCGTGCCCGCGAAGCGCCTCGCGCCGAAGAAGCGCGTGATCTCGACCGCAAGCCGGAGCAAGCGCCGCCCGATCCGCTTCGACACCTCGACCCCGCTCGGCAACCTCCGGCCGAGCCGGTCGTTCTGATCGTCTGATCGTCTGATCGTCTGACCGTCAGCGACGGCGTCGGCGTCGGGTCGAGAACGCCGCCGTGTCCTCGTCGTCGCCGGGGATGTGCGTCGGCGGGCTGCTGAGATCGGTCGGTGACTCGTCGACGAACTCGGGCTCGGCGTCGGGCATCGCGGCCGCCAGCACGCGAACCAGCTCGGCCGCCGGATCCACCGACGGGGGCGCCATGAAGTCACCGATCGGCTGCATCGACTCGCTCGATCGGGCGAGCCGGCCACGCGGCGGTGCGAAGGCGGTGTCGGGCTCCGCCATGACGTCGTTCACGTAGAGGTCGATCAGCCGCAAGATCTCGGGCTCGAGCGTGTCCTGGCCTGGCGTCTTGGTCCCCATCGCAGCTCCTGGGTGGTCAGGTGGGTGCAGGCGGCGTGTTCGAGACGAGGCCGACGACGACCGTGATGTTGTCGTCGCCGCCGCGGCTGTTCGCGAGCTCGATCAGCGTCGCGGGGAGCTTGCGGTACCAGGTCCCCGCGATGATCCGCTC
>JAGSPR010000039.1 GCA_018262455.1 Deltaproteobacteria bacterium
CGGCGGTGACTCGCGGCCGCGTGGACGCGGCGGAGATGCCCCGGCTCGCGGTCGCGGAAGCGAGTCGCGCCCGGGTGGCCGGACTGCCACTGCGGGATCGCGTGGCGGTGGTGGTGGATCTCGGGGGGGCGGCCCCAAGTCCGCGCCGAAGCCACCGCGCAAGCCGGCTCCGAGCGGAGCGCGGCGCGGCCGTCCGCCTCGTTGATCGGCGCATCGCGCTCGGTGCGGTAGACGCCGCGATACATCGGACCAGGCCGCCACATGGCGCTGCGTCCGCTGTGTTAACTTGCCGGCGATGGAGCTTCGCGCGCTCACCGTCCTCGACTCGCTACAACCGCAGCTCACGGGATTCCTCCAGACCGTGTGCTCCGGATTCATGCCCCTCGAGGAGGAGGCCGCGCTGTTCATCGAGATCGCGCCGGGGATCGCGATCAACCAGCTCACCGACATCGCGCTCAAGGCGACCTCGTGTCGCCCCGGGATGCAGATCGTCGAGCGCGCGTACGGGATGCTCGAGCTGCACAGTGCCGACAAAGGCCAGGTCGAGGCGGCGGTCGACGCGATCGTCTCGAACATGGGCGTGAAGCGCGAGGACCGGATCAAGCCAAAGATTGTTTCGTCGCAGATCATCACCGGTCTCGACGGTCACCAGAGCCAGCTCATCAACCGGATGCGGCACGGCGACATGATCATGACGGGGCAGACGCTCTACATCCTCGAGGTGTTCCCAGCGGCCTACGCGGCGCTGGCGGCGAACGAGGCCGAGAAGGCGGCGAACATCCACCTGATGGAAGTGGTGACGTTCGGCGCGTTCGGTCGGATGTGGCTTGGCGGCAGCGAGGCCGAGATCAAGGCGGCGGTCGAGGGCGCCGAGGGCGCGCTGAAGAAGGTCTCGGGCCGCGAGAAGTAGCGGGGGGCGAAACTCGCAGCTCGCCGGAGGGCGTCCGCGCTCGACGCTGCTACAGTGGCCTCAATGACGACGACGCTTCCTGCGGCGCTACGCGCGCCGTTCTCGTCCGGTGGTGCGAGCGCGATCGACGCGCAGCTGGCCAATCGGCTGCTGGGCCTCGCGCTCGACGCCGGCGGCGACTACGCGGACATCTATTTCGAGTTCCGGGTGTCTGCGGACTATGCCCTCGAAGAAGAGCAGGTTCGCACGCTCGGCCGAGGGATCACGCTCGGCCTCGGCGTCCGCGTCACCAAGGGCGACGCCACGGGCTACGCGTATTGCGAGGACCTCGCATGGGAGAAGATGGCGCACGCCGCGAAGACGGCTGGCCAGATCGCCGTCGGGGGCGGACACCCGCCGGTGCAGATCCCAGCGCTCAAGAACATCCCGACGCCGAGCTTCTATCCGGTCGGGACGCCATCGCTCATCGTGCCTGCGCAGGACAAGCTCGCGCTGCTGCGTGCCGCGGACAAGGCGGCTCGCGCGTTCGACCCGCGGATCGTCAAGGTCGAGGCGTCGTTCGCCGAGAGCATCAAGGAAGTGCTGCTGTTCACCTCGGATGGCCGGATGGCGTCCGACGTCCAGCCGCTCATGCGGTTCGGCGTCCGCGCGGTGGCGGAGGAGGGCGGCAAACGCCAGTCGGGCTCCGGCGGCGGTGGCGGACGTTACGGCATGGACTACTTCGCGGATGCGACCCGCGACGCGGCAGCGCACGGTCGCGAGGCGGCACGAGTCGCGGTCGCGATGCTCGATGCGCGCGATGCCCCGGCGGGTGAGATGCCGGTGGTGCTCGCGCCTGGTGACTCGGGCATCCTGCTCCACGAGGCGGTCGGGCATGGCCTCGAGGCGGACTTCAACCGCAAGGAGACGTCGAACTACACCGGCCAGCTCGGCAAGGAAGTCGCGTCCAAGCTGTGCACCGTGGTCGACGACGGCACGATCATGAACTCGCGCGGCGCGATCAACGTCGATGACGAAGGCTACGCCGGTCAGAGCAACACGCTGATCGAGAACGGGGTGCTCGTCGGCTACATGCACGACCGGCTGTCGGCGAAGCACTTCGGCATCAAGCCGACCGGGAACGGGCGCCGCGAGTCGTTTCGCTCGATGCCGCTGCCGCGGATGACGAACACCTCGCTGCTCGGCGGCAAGGACAACCCGGACGACATCATCAAGTCAGTCAAGCGCGGGATCTACGCGAAGCGGTTCTCCGGTGGTCAGGTGAACATCTCGAACGGGGACTTCGTGTTCTCGCTTTCGGAGAGCTACCTCATCGAGGATGGCAAGCTGACCGCGCCGCTCAAGGGCGTGAACCTGATCGGCAACGGTCCGGATGTGCTCCGTCGAGTCGATATGCTCGGCTCGGACTTCGAGCTGTCGGATGGGATCTGGACGTGTGGCAAGGATGGCCAGTCAGTGCCGGTGAACGTCGGGACCCCGACGGTACGGCTGTCGTCGATCACGGTTGGAGGCACGCAAGCATGAAGGCCCAGGCAGGAACAACGACCGGCGCGCAGGTCACGGAACGCACGGTCAAGGAGCTGTGCGATCTCGCGCAGCTCGCGGTGGAGCTGGCGAAGCGGGCCGGCGCGGACGACGCCGAGGTGCTGGTGCGCGATGGCAGCGAGCTGACCACGAAGGTCCGGCTTGGCGAGCCCGAGCTCGTGCAGGAAGCAGGCAGTCGCGCGCTCGGGCTGCGCGTGCTGCGCGGCGGCAAGCGCGCCGTCACCTACACCAGCGACCTTCGTCGCGAGGCCCTCGAGGCGTTGTGCGCCGAGACGGTCACGCTCGCCGAACTGGCAGAGGCCGACGAGTACGCATTGCCGCCCGATCCGAAGCTGCTCGCGACCCGGATCCCCGAGCTCGATCTCTATGACCCCGCGGTGGCCGAGGTCGATGCCGCGTGGGCCTTGAAGCAGGCGATCGCCGGCGAGGCCGCCGCACGCAAGAGCGATGCGCGCGTGACCAACTCCGAGGGCGCGACGTGGTCTCGGGTGCTCGGCGCGACCGCCTTCGCGACCAGCGGTGGCTTCGTCGGGGGCTATCGCGGCAGCTACGCCTCCCTCGTGGTCGAGCCGCTCTGTGATGACACCACCGACCCGACGAACCCGAAGAAGCGGAATGGTTACTGGTACACAGCGTCCCGGTTCCTGGCCGATCTCGAGGCCGCGGAGGCCGTGGGGATCGAGGCGACGCGGCGCACGGTCGCGACGCTCGGTTCGCGCAAGGTCGAGACCCAGGAGTGCGCGATCGTGTTCGACCCCGAAGTCTCGCGCTCCATCGTGGGGACGATCTTCTCGGTCGCCAACGGATCCTCGTTCTGGCGCAAGTCGTCGTACCTCGTCGGTAAGGAGGGCGAGCTCGTCGCGTCCGCGCTCGTCACGATCGTCGACGATCCGTTGGTCCCTCGTGCTCCCGGGTCGCGGCCGTTCGACGGCGACGGCCTACCGACGCGCAAGAACAGCGTGGTCGACAAGGGCGTGCTGGCACCGGTGCTGTGCGACGTCTACTCGGCTCGCAAGCTCGGCCGGGCCTCGACCGGCTCGGCCGGGCGTGGCATCGGCGGCAACCCGGGTCCGACCACCTCGAACTTGATCATGGAGGCCGGCTCGGTCACGCGGCAGGAGCTGCTGAAGCAGACCGGGCGGGGGCTCTATGTGACCAGCCTCATGGGTTTCGGCTTCAACCCCATCACCGGTGACTTCTCACGCGGTGCGCAAGGGTTCTGGATCGAGGGCGGCGAGCTCACGTTCCCGGTGAGCGAGGTGACGATCGCGGCGAATTTCGACGAGATCCTCAAGCGAATCGACCTCGTAGCCAACGATCTCGAGCTCCGCAGCTCGACCTGCGCACCAACGTTCCGGGTATCCCACATGACGCTCGCGGGGACCTCGAAGTGACCATGCGGGGCACGGCGCGTTGGACCTACATCCGCGAATTCGTTGGTGGTATCGACGGGCTTTAGTTGACTCGAACACCCCGCGGTGAAACCATTATCTCGTGCCAGTCGTAGCCACTGCAGCAGGGCTACCCACACATCTCGGTAAGTACGAGATCCTGAGTCCACTCGCGACCGGCGGGATGGCGAGGATCTACATTGCTCGCTCGATCGGGATCGGCAGCTTCGAACGGCACGTCGTTCTGAAGCTCATCATGCCGGAGCGCGCCAGCGAGGCGAACGCGGTCCAGATGTTCCTCGACGAGGCACGGCTCGCGGCGTGCCTGAACCACCAGAACGTCGCCCAGGTGTTCGAGGTTGGCGAGGACGCGGGGATTCACTACCTGGCGATGGAGTACGTGCATGGCCAGGACCTGCGCGCGCTGCTCGCCAAGGCCGGGAGCCAGGGCACCCGGGTGCCACTGGAGCTCGCGCTGACGGCGGTCGCGGGCGCGGCGGCCGGGCTCAACCACGCCCACGAGCGACGCGACTCGAACGGTGTGCCGCTCGGCATCGTCCACCGCGACGTGTCGCCTTCGAACATCATGATCGGGCTCGATGGCTCGGTGAAGCTGCTCGACTTCGGGATCGCGAAGGCGACCCAGCGCTCGGTCGAGACCCAGTCGGGGATCATCAAGGGCAAGTTCGCGTACATGTCTCCCGAGCAGTGCCGCGGCCGCGAGGTCGATCGTCGCAGCGACGTGTTCTCGCTGGGCATCATCCTCTACGAGATCACGACCCAGCACCGCTGCTTCCGCGCCGAGAGCGACTTCGACACGATGCACCGCATCGTCACCGGTGATGTCGTCCGGCCGACGCGGCTGGTCCACGGCTATCCCCAGTCGCTCGAGGCGATCGTGATGAAGGCGCTCGCGATCGATGCGAACCAGCGCTACCAGAGCGCGGGCGCCTTGCTCGAGGCGATCGAGAGCTTCTCGGTGGCGGCGCGGATGTCGCTGTCGACGATGTCGCTCGGGCGGTTCATGCGCGAGATGTTCGGCGAGGCGCCGGAGCCGTGGCTGATGAACCAGGCGCAGCGCGCCAACCAGCCGGCGATCGCCCAGCCCAAAGAGGGCACGATCTCGAACACCAACGGCCATAGCAGCGTGTCGGTGCGCCCGGGCACGGACTCGATCGTCCCCCAGGACAGCGTCCTCGACGCCCGGACGGTGCTTGATCTGCCGCGAGATCACGAGCTTGGCGAGCCGGCGAGCTCGCCCGAGTGGGACCCGAAGTCGTACTCGACGTTGCGGCCGATCTTGGCCGGGTCGACCCAGACAGTTCCGCTCACGATCGACGACTTGCCCGAGCGGCTCATGGCGACGCCAGCGGGCCCCACCGTTGCGGTCGCGAGTCCACCTGCGACGTCCCCGAGTCCACCGCCGACGCCCACGATCTCGCTGCGGGCAGCCATGTCGAGCGCGCCACCGCCCCCGCCGGACCTGCGGATCGCGCCGGCCCCGGCGCCCGGGTTCCTGGCGTTGCCGCTGCCGGCGCCGCCGCTGCCAGTGGCGCCGCCGATGGCGGAATTCGATCTCGCGCCCGGTACGGGCGGCGGTGCCGTCTCGCATGCGGGCTACGAGCCATCGGCGGAGGCTGAGAGCGAGGACCTCGAGATCCGTTCGAGCCGTCGCCCGGTGTTCATCGGGCTCGGCATCCTCGCGCTCGGCGTGATCGCCGTGATCGCGGTGAGCCTCGGAGGTCGGCACGCAGATCCGCCGGCGCCGAACGACGAGCACCGCTCGCTCGCATCGGACGTCACGCCCGACAGCGCGCGCCTGGACGAATCTCCGCCACCGGACGGCGCCGACGTGGTGACCCCGCCTGCGGTGGCTCCGCGCGAGGTGTCCCCACCCCAGGCGACCCCGCACGAGGTTCCTCCCCAGGTCATCGACGCAGGAGCTGGCGCCGTCCTCGATCCCAGCGGGGGAGAGCAGTCGATCACCATTCACGTGATCTCGGAGCCGCCCGGTGCCGATGTCCTGCTCGGCGGCAAACCGATCGGCACGACCCCACTCGACACCAAGATCCATCGCGGCACCGGCTCGGCGAACCTCGTGGTCCACCGTACCGGCTACGAGGACATTCCGACGACGGTCGACCTGTCTGGCGACGTCAGCAAGGAAGTCAGGCTCGTCAAGCTGCCGGCGGTCGACAAGAAGCCAGCGGTCGACAGCAGGCCCCCTCCGGGTGGCAACAGCGACAAGAAGCCGGCTGCCGAGAAGCGGTCACCGGCGGCCGAGAAGAAGCCGGCGTGTCAGCCGCCGAACCAGGTCGATCCGTTCGACAGTCGTCCAGTCTGCAAGTGACCGGAGCGAGACCGCCCGAGGCTGGTTCCAGCGCTCGGCTGTTGAACCCAGCCTCTCGCGTGAACGTCAGGCGCGGATCTCGGGCACGGTCCCGGTCCAGCGCAGCGGCGCACCGGTCGCCTTCGCGATCTCCTCCGCGGAGACCCCAGGAGCGCGCTCGCGCAGCGTGAGGCCCTCGGGAGCCACGTCGATCACCGCGAGCTCGGTCACGATCGTGTGCACGCACGCCACGCCGGTCAACGGCAGGGTGCACTCCGCGAGGATCTTCGGGGCGCCGTCCTTCGTGGTGTGCTCCATCATCACGATCACTCGTCGGCTGCCCGCGACGAGATCCATCGCGCCACCCATCCCCTTGATCATCTTGCCGGGGATCATCCAGTTCGCGAGATCGCCACGGCCCGACACCTCCATCGCGCCGAGCACGCTGACATCGACGTGGCCGCCGCGGATCATCGCGAACGACTGCGCGGAATCGAAGAACGCCGAACCCGCGATCGTCGTGACCGTTTGCTTGCCGGCATTGATCAGGTCGGGATCCTCGTCGCCCTCGAACGGAAACGGGCCGATCCCGAGCAGGCCGTTCTCGCTCTGCAGCACGACGTCCATCCCGGCCGGGATGAAGTTGGCAACCAGCGTCGGCATCCCGATGCCGAGGTTGACGTAGAAGCCGTCGGCGAGCTCGGCGGCGACCCGGCGGGCCATCTGATCGCGCGTCAGTCCTTGCAAGGCCATGGCTAGCTCCTCTTCCCCGGGTCGCCAGCGTTCGCTGGCGCCCCTCCAGCTCGTCTGGTGGTGCGCTGCTCGATCGGCTTCTCGTAGCTCGTGCCCTGGAAGATCCGCTGGACGTAGATCGACGGGAGGTGGACTTGATCAGGCTCGATCGCTCCAACCGCGACCAGCTCCTCGACCTCCACGATGGTGATCTTGCCGGCCTGCGCCACCAACGGATTGAAGTTGCGGGCCGTCTTGCGGAACACGAGGTTGCCCCAGGCGTCGCCCTTCCACGCCTTGACGATCGCGAAGTCGCCGCGGATCGCGTGCTCGAGGACACAGTGCTTGCCCGCGATCTTGCGGGTCTCTTTGCCCTCGGCGACCTTCGTGCCGTAGCCGGTCGGCGTGAAGAACGCTTCGATGCCGGCACCGCCGGCGCGCAGTCGCTCCGCCAGCGTGCCCTGCGGGCAGAGCTCGACTTCGAGCTTTCCGGACAGGAACTGCTGCTCGAAGATCTTGTTCTCGCCGACGTAGCTGCTGACCATCTTCTTGACCTGGTCCTGCGCGAGCAGGATGCCGAGCCCCTTGTCGGTGGTGCCGCAGTTGTTCGACACGATCGTCAGCTCGCGGACCTTCCGGCGGGCGAGCTCGGCGATGCAGTTCTCGGGGTTGCCCGACAGCCCGAAGCCGCCTGCCAGGATGACCGCGCCATCACCGACGTCGTGGAGGGCCGCCTTCGCGTCCGGGAAGACCTTGTTCATCGTTCGTATGCTTACCGCTGACGGCGATGGCGATCATCACGCTGACCACTGATTTCCCATGGCCGGGGGTGCCCACGCCACTCGATGCACGTCGGGGTACCGCTGCGGAGCCCGTGGCGAGTAGTGTGCCGTACCGATGACGAAGCCCACGCCCGAGCCAGCGCATGTAGTCATCGAGGTCGCCGTCACGGCGCTCGCAGCCGGAGGCGACGGGGTGGCCCGCGACGCAGGGGGGCGCGTGACGTTCGTGCCCCGCGGAGTTCCCGGCGACCGGGTCCGCGTGCGGATCGTCCATGCGACGTCCTCGTTCGCGCGCGCGGAGCTCGTCGAGGTCCTCGAGCCGTCGCCATCGCGCGTCGAGCCCCCATGCCCGCACTTCCTGCGTGGCTGCGGCGGCTGTCAATGGCAGCAGGTCGCGGCCGGCGCGCAGCGTGAGGCCAAGCTCGCGATCGTCTCCGGCGCGCTGCGCAAGCTCGAAGGGCTGACGTTGCACCCGGTCGCCGCGCCGGGGCCTGCGCTCGGCTGGCGACGACGGGCGCGGTTTCACGTGGGGGGCGGTCGGACCGGGCTGTACCTGCTCGGCACGCAGCAGGTGTTGCCGCTCGATCGCATCGATCCAGCCAAGCCATCGGCGCGCTGCCCGCAGCTCGAGCCCGCGCTCGATGCCGCGCTCGACGTGGTGGCTGCCGCCTCACCTCCCGACGGCGAGCTCGCGCTGATGCTCGCTTCCGATGGCCGGATCGCCATCGGCGTCGAGCACGCGTGGAAGGGTGCGCACCTCGTGATCGGCAAGGCCGGGATCGTCGGCGTGATCGCGGGCAGCGGGAGCGAGGCGGTCACGACCGGCGAGATCCTGCTCGAGCTCGAGCCCGGGCTGTGGGGCGGGCCGTGGGACTTCGCGCAGGCAAGCTTGCTGGGGAATGCGGCGTTGATCGCCCAGACCCGGGCGGCCATCGGCGCCGGGCCGGGGCGGCTCGTCGAGCTCTATGCGGGGGCGGGCAACTTCACGCGGGGCCTGCTCGCCGACGGCTGGGACGTGATCGCGAGCGACATCGTCGCCCCGGCGCGTCCGCCGGCGACCCGCTTCGAGGTCGGGTCGGTCGCGAGCGTGCTCGACAAGCTGCAGGCCAAGGTCGATGCGGTCGTGCTCGATCCGCCACGCGCCGGTGCGGCCGAGGCGATCGACGGCATCCTCAAGCTCGCGCCGAGGGCGATCGCGTACGTCTCGTGCGATCCGGCCACGCTCGCGCGCGACGCCGGGCGGCTCGTCGCGGCCGGCTATCGGGCGACCGATGCCTGGCCGATCGATCTCATGCCGCAGACCTCGCACATCGAGGTCGTGATGCGGCTCCAGCGGATCTGATCCGCGAACCCCTGGGGGGTCAGGCCTTGGGCGGCGCGAACTTCATCGCCACGCGGCGCGCCTCGTCGAGGGTCACGCCGCGAGGGACCTCGATCGCGAGCGCGAGCGTGTAGCTGCGGAACAGCAACGTACGGACCACCAGGGTCGTCCCGTCCGACCGCCGGATCTCGAGGTCGAGTGCGGGCACCCCGCCGGCATCTCGGAGCTTGCGCGCGAGCCGGCGCTGGCCGGGGGCCGCCCCGACCGCGCCCCGCTCGATCTGATCGGCATAGGCCTCGCGGGTCTTGTCGCGCCAGGCATCGAAGTTGGGGATCTGGGCCCTCGTGATGGCGAGGACCAGGCCATTCGAGCTGCGGTAGGCCGCGACGAGGGCCGTGGCGTCGAGCTGCTTCCAGCCAGGGGGGAGCTCCAGGACTGCCTTGGTCCGCGGCAGCACGATGCTGTCATCGGCCCGCACCTTCGCGCCCGTGCTGACGACGAGCACCAGGACCACGACGGCCAGCGCAGCCCGGGTCACCCTTGGTCGACCGACTTGTCGACCGGCTGGTCGGCCGGCTCGGCCACAGGCTTGCCAGGCGCGAGATGGCGCATCAGGGCGTGCACCACGTGGCGCTGGTCGGCCTCGGACGCGAACCAGTCGCGTGGGAATGCCATCGCCTTGGGCCCGAGCTCGACGACGAGGACCGGAGCGGACCGATTCCACGGCACCGACCGGCGCAGGAAGTAGACCGCGGTCACCAGCGACGGCGCGACCTTCACCGGCCGTGGCAGGCAGAGTCCGCGCGGCAGCGTCACCTCGCCATCGGAGACGGTGATCGTGCCCGCCGAATAGAGGAAGGTTTGGACCAGCTGCCAGGCCCGGACCAGCCCGACCAGGATGAGCACGATACCGGCCCACACGCCGACCGTGCCGAGCTTCCAGATCAGCAAGGAGCCGACGACCACGCCGAAGATGGTCCAGCCCAGCGGGCGCTGGCGGGACATCTCGAGCTCGATCGCGACGTTGCCCTTGCGGTCTGCCTTGCGGCCACGGTCTGGCCCAGGTCTGGTCAGATCGGGAGCGTCAGGCGCGTCCCCAGCCGTCTGTGAGTCGGGCGACACGGGCTTGGATCTCGACAAGGGGGACATGGCACAGGCGTCGAGCCACGACGACTTCCTGTCCATCTACCACGACGTCTGTAACTGCGCGAGGAGACAGCGCATACACCACGTTCTTTTCGAGCGCCTGGGCGGGCCACAGCGATGGATCATCGAGATCAAGCGCGACCAGATCGCAGCGGTACCCAGGTGCAATCTTGCCGATCGGCAACTGGAGCACCTCACCGGCGGTACGCGTGCCGAGCGCGAAGCAGGTCTCGGCATCGATCGCCTGGCCATCGGTCCGGTGCACCTTCTGCAGCAAGGCGGCCGTGCGCATCTCGTCGAACACGCTGACGCGGTTGTTCGAACACCCACCATCGGTGCCGAGGCCCACGCGCACGCCACGGGCGACGAGATCGACGACGTCGGTCACGCCGTCTCCGAGGAACATGTTCGAGCCCGGGCAGTAGGCGAGGGCCGCCTTGCGCTCGGCGAGCAACGCTCGCTCGGTGTCGTCGAACCAGCAGCCATGGACCGCGATCATCGTCGACAAGTCGACGTCGAGCGCGGCGACCGCATGCAGCGGCCGCGCCCCGAAACGCTCGAGGGACTGGTCGACCTGGTAGCGCTCCTCGGCGAGGTGGATGTGCCACGGGGTGCCGGCATCGCGCGCGCAGCCAGCTCCGGCCTCGATCATCGCGGCGGTGGCGCCGTGCTGGCTGTGCGGTGCGGGCTGCACGGAGGTCAGGAAGCGCTCCCGATCCTGGTAGCGCCGGGCGAGCGCCTCGAAGTTCGCCACCGCCTGCGGGATCGTCTCGCGATACGCGGCGGGCGCGCCGTCCCAGTCGTAGAAGCAGCGCGCGAGCACGATCCGGATCCCGAGCCGACGAGCGGCCTCGATCGTGGCCGACGCGTGGTCGTTGCCCTGCGCGTTGAGGTAGTAGAAGTCGCAGACCGTGGTCACGCCATGCAGGAGCATCTCGCCGAACGCGAACAGCGCCGCGGTGGCCATGTCCTCGGGGCCCAGGCGCGGCGAGTAGCGATACAGGGCCTGCTCGCGCCAGACGAGGAACGGCAGATCGTCGCCGATCCCACGGAGCAGCGACTGGAAGCTGTGGTTGTGCGTGTTCACCGTGCCGGGAACCATCGCGCGGTGCGACCAGTCGATCCGGCGCGCGCCCGCGGCCCGCGGATCCGCGACCACGATGGCGGGATCTCCGACGAGCACGATCGCGCCGTCGGTCGCGAGCACCGCGGTCGGGCCGCGCGCACCGTCCACGATGGCGCGATCGGCGATCACGACGATCGTCTCGCTCACCCGGCCTCCGAGATCGAGGTTCCGGCCGACGCGCCGCGCAGCAAGGACCGCCGTGAGATCACCACAGCCCGACACTATCGCCAGATGGTGGGCATCACCAGATGGTAGGGTAGCGACCCGTGGCTGACGACCTCATCGACGATATCCGGGCCGGCAAGCTCGACGCGATCTACGTGCTCCACTCCGAGCACCCGATCCTGATCGAGCGCGTCGTGTCGGCGATCCGCGACGTCGTCGTCCCCCCCGCGGCGCGCGGCTTCAACTACGACGTCATCGACGGCAAGCCGAGCGCGCAGCGCATCATCTCGCTCGCCCAGACCCTGCCGATGATGGCGCAGCGCCGGATGGTGTTCGTCCGCGAGCTGTCCGGGATGCCGACCGACGAGGCCGAGCCCCTGCTCGCGTACCTCGCGAAGCCGAACCCGAGCACGGTGATCGTGGCGATCACGTCGAAGCTCGACAAGCGGATCAAGCTGTACAGCACGCTGTCGAAGAAGGGCTTCCTCCACGTGCTCGAGGCGCCGCGCCAGCTGCCGCCCTGGGTGCGCGACGAGGCCAAGGCGCTGGGCGTGCGACTGGAGCCCGCGGCGATCACCCGCCTGATCGATGCGGTCGGCGGCGACCTGTCGCGGCTCACGCTCTCGATCGAGCAGCTCGGCTTGTTCGCGGGTAACCGTCCGGTGACCTCGGACGACGTCGACGAGCTGATCGCAGACACGCGCGAGCGCTCGGTCTTCGAGCTCACCGACGCGATCGGTGCGGCGGACCGGTCGCGCGCCCTGGCTGCGGTGTCATCGCTGTGCGATCAGCGCGAGAGCGCGGTCGGCGTCGTGGTCATGCTCGCGCGGCACGTTCGCCAGATGGCGCTCGTCCACGTGCTGCGATCGACGAACGCACCACGCAACGAATGG
Source organism: Deltaproteobacteria bacterium (assembly GCA_018262455.1). The sequence goes on from JAGSPR010000039.1 coordinate 12,341, forward strand.
GGTTCGCGGCTCGGCGTGCCGCCGTTCGTGGTCGACAAGATTGCCGCGCAGGCGCGCAGCTACTCGCCGGACGCGCTCGCCACCGCGACTCAGCGGCTCGCGAATGCCGATCGCGCGCTGAAGGGCGACGTCACGCTCGGCAACTCGAGGTTCACCGGGCCACAGCTGAAGACGCTCGGTCGCGAGCTCGGCGAGCGCGTGATCCTCGAGCACATCGTCGACGGCATCGTTCAGCTTGCGGGTTAGACGTCGTCTTCGTTGACCTCGACCGTGTCCGCATCGATGTGGTCGGTGTTCGTGGGGAGGGGACGCCTGGGCGGAATGGGCCGCGACAGCATGATCGCTGGCTGCGTCTCCTCGCCTGAGATGCCCATCTCCTCGAACGGCCGGCGGTAGTCCGCGGGCAGGCTCGCGAACTGCTGCGCGAGCGTGGCGCGCGGGACGAACAGCTCCTCGCGTCGGCCATCGCCGATGTCGCGCTTGAGCACGAGCTCACCCGACATCCGGCTGCGCTCGCGGATCATGCGCGCGAGCGGCGTGAGCTGAGCGAGTAGCTCGAAGGGCGCGGTCCTGGGCTCCTCGAGATTGCCGATCGACTTGCCACCGACCATGAGCTCGACGAGCGTGCGGCGTCTCATCAGGTCCTTCAGCGTGGCGCCCGCGCGCTCGATCAGCTGACGGACCGGCGCGAGGTCCTCGGCGTCGAGCGGGTTGGCCTCGCCATCGGCGTCGCCCGCCGCGGTGATCGCGGTCCAGGTCGCGCCGCCATCGGTCACCGCGAAGCGCAGCCCGGCGGCGGACTTGTTGGCGTTCTCCTTGAGCGTGACGATCTGCTCGTTGCCAGAGCGCTCGAAGGCCACCATCGCGTACTTGCCGAGATCGATCGGAGCGGGCTTGGCCTTGCCGAACACGCCCTTGCGCATCATGTGGACGACGATACCCTCGGAGAGCTGATCGACGCGGATCGGCGTGCGGTACGGATCGGGGGACAGGGTGAACGACGCGGTGATCCGCCCGGCGGTCGCGACCGCATCGGCCGACGGCTCGGCGCCGCGCACGTCCCACGACATGATCCAGGTCGCCTTCGGGAGCTCGTGGGCGTCGAAGAACGGGCGGAGCGCGATCAGGACCTGATCGGCGACGGTCCTGGGCGCCGCCTGCGCTTCGAGAGATTGGACGCGGACTTCGACCTGGCGCTTCGCCTCGGCGATGGCCTGCTTCGCGCTCGCCGCGACCTTCTGAGCGACCGCTTGCGTGAGGCCTGGCTTCTTGTCGATCGGGAGGTACGCGGTGAGCGCGCTCGAGAGCGTGCGCTCGAGATCCTCGAGCCGGGCAGCCTCGCGCTCGCCCTCGCGCCGAGCCTCCCGCGCGGTCTCGCGGCGCTCGTCGAGCTCGGTGAGTGGCTCGAACGCGTTCGTGCAGGACTCGACCGCTGCCGTCAACGTCTCGATGAAGTTCTCGTCGAGCGGAAAGGGGGTCCCGTCCCCAAAGCGGTACATCCCGACAGCATATCACCCCCGTCGGGGGGACCTGCATTTGCTGCCGCTCTGGCCCGGGAGGGCCCTCACAGGCCGTCTCCCACGGGGAGCGGTCAATAATTACCGAGCAGTCCGAGCTGCAACACGACCGCGTCGACGAGGCTGCCGCCGTACATGAACTGCTTGTCGCGACCGCCAGTGTTAGCCGCAACACTGTCTGCGGGCAGGGTGTCGAACAGCATCACCTCACCGTTCGCGAGCAGCTGGAGCTTGTCGAACAGCCCCCACACGGGCGCATCGCCGCTGATCGTGATCACGGTGAGCTTGCCGCCGACCGAGACGTTGCGAACCGGCGCCAGCTCGCGATCTCCGGTGAAGTACTCGCCCGCGGTGGACTCGGTCTCGTAGAAGAACGCGTCCTTGAAGAACGTCGCGGCGGCTTGCTGGTAGACGCGCGCGTGGAGGCGCAAGAGCAGAGACTTGCCCATGTACTGCGAGTACCCGAGCTCGACGTTGCCGCCGACCACACCCCAGGTGTCGTCGTAGAACCGCGCGTCGAAGTGCGCCGCGGCCTTGAGCTTGGGCAGGTAGCGGTTGAGTCGCGCCGACACCGACCACCGCGCGCGGGTGTCGGGGATGTGCTCCTGCGGCGCGTTCGGTCCGATGCGGACGCGGCGATACGGGTTGGACTGGAAGCCCTCCAGGATCTGGCCGAACACCGCGAACTGGGCGTTCAGCGTTGGCGAGATGTTCTGGGTGAGCGTCATCTGCGCGGTGTCGAGCGAGAGGTCCTCCCACCGGGTCACGCCGGCGGTGTCGGTGCCGTAGAGCACGCCCGGCTTGTTGCACTTGTCGTCGCCGACGAGCGCCTTGGACTCGAGCGGCGTGGCCATCCCGTTGTCCTTGTTGCAGACCTGGTCGAAGCCGTGCGTGTAGGCGAGCGCGACGGTGGTGTTGCGACCTGGCAAGTCGATCGAGGCGTTGCCGCCGAGCTGGCGCGAGAGGTAGTCGCGCTCGGTCCCGAACGTGCCGCTGAGCGTCAGCCGCGACCGCCGGCCATGCAGCCCGAGCGAGAACGTGCCCTCGTGGCGGAGATCAGAGAACTTCGTGGCAGTCGACACCGCGTCGACCTGATAGACCGTGGAGGTCGCGCCCGAGACCGCATCGGCGGCGTACGCGAAGTCGAGCGAGACGAACCGACCGAGATCGATCCCGAAAAGCGCCTGAGGATGAACGACCACCAGGCCGCCCTTGTCGCCATCACGCTTCTCGACGAACAGCGCGGTCGAGACCTCCGTCCGATCTTCGGCGCTCGCCACCGCGGCCTCGCCGACGATCGCCGAGCCGAGCAGCCAGATCGCTGTTAGTTGCAGCCGCATCCGCCTCCACCCGCGCCCTTGCCGCCGATCGCACCTTCGCGGTTCGAGTTGATATGCTCGCTCGACGAGGTGTCGTGCGGATCGTCGTCGAAGACCATCACCTGGTCGGCCAGGAACGCTTTCTCGGATGCACGCACGGCCTGACGGCCGCAGGCGGCCAGCGAGGCGGCGGCGATCGTGATGATGAGCAGGATGCGCATGGGGCTCCTCGACGTGGTTAGAAGAAGATCGCGAGTCCGCCGGAGTACTCCTGGCCGTTGCTCGACTGATTCTGGTCGAACAACGACCAGTTGCGAGCATCGAGCCGGAGCGTGATCTGCTTCTTGAACGTGATCTCGAGACCTCCGCCGGCACCGAGTGCCATGAGGGTCTGCTTCTTGTCGATCGGGTTGTCTTCCTTCGGGCGGCTGTAGGCGGCGCCGAGCCCGACGCTCGCGTAGGGGCCGATCACGGCGCCAGGTGCGAGCCGGAGCACGAACCCGAGCCCACCGAGGAAGATGTCCTTGTCCGAGCGAGGCGACAGCCCGGCGAAGCCTTCCACCGCCCAGTACGGATCGATGAGCCACGACGGACGCAGCAAGAAGATGCCTTCGCGATCGAGGATGCCGGCCGAGAACGACAGCCCCACGTTGGCGTACGGCGCAGGCGACGGGCCAAGGATCGCCTTGCGGATCGCGCGGCCCATCCGGCGGAACGCGCCGGGCTGCTCCTCCTCGCCGACCTCGAACGGGAACACCATGTCGCCCAGGATCCAGCCCGAGGTGCCGTCCTCGAGCTCGATCTTGAACCAGTAGTCGCGGCCGCCACGCTCGAGCACCGTGAACACCTGGCCGCGGTCAGCGATGAAGACCTCGCGATAGCTCGGACCGGGCCCGCTGTGTACCGGCGCCTTCTGGGCGATGACCCGGAGGAACGCGTCGGCGTCGGCGTCACCGGCCTGGGCGACGGTCACCGCGAACGCGAACGCGAGTGGGGCGATGAGCCGGGACTTCACTTAGAACCAACCGAGGAAGATCACGACAGCGGGGTCGTTCGTCGTCGCGTAGATGTCGCCGCCACCGTGCGTGTCGACGCCGGCGAGCGGCTTGGACAGCAGCGGGCTCATCTCGGCGGTGCCGCAGTTGAGGAACACCTGCGCCTGCCGGAAGTTGAATGCGAAATCGACCGGGTTGGTCTTGAAGTTGAGGGCGTTGCCGCCGGCCTCGTTGTGACAGCCGCCGTTCTTGGTGCAGCCATTCGCGGTATCAGCTGGCCGGATGTAGTTCGGCCAGACCTCGTTCTGGAAGTACTCGATGCCACCCGGCGGGTTGCACAGGTTGATATCCGTCGGTGTATCGCCGAGATCGACGGTGGGGCACCCCGTGAGCAGGGCCAGCGCCAGCGCCAGCGGGACGCCAGCCGCGCCCCACCGCTTGGCGACGGCGTGAGAACCGGACCAGTGGATACCCATCCCTGGTGATTACGGTACACCCGATCCGCAATGGGTCGCCACGCTTGCGACCGATCGCTGCAGGCGGGTATCCTGCGCGCAGTGTCGACGTCTCGTCCCCCGCCGGGTGCCCGGCCGCCGGTGACGCCGCCTCCGACACCAGTGAAGGGTGTCCCGAGGTCGGTACCGAGCCCATCCCCACTGGCGGAGCGGCGCAGCGTCATCCGGCTCGACACCGAGGTGGAGCCCCCGCGCGTGGTCCGCAGCCCCCTGGTGGGTCGCTCGAGCCAGCTATCGATGCTCCAAGAGATCGTGATCCGCGCGATCGATTTTCAGGCCCCGCAGCTCGTCACCGTGGTGGGCAACCAGGGCACCGGGAAGACGCGGCTGATCAACGAGCTGATCTCGACGGTGGCTGCAAGACGGGATCGCCCGTGCCGCGTGTTCCACGGCTGCGCCGAGCGCGATGACTCCGGCGTCCCGGTGCGGCTGGCCGCGTTGACCTCGCTGCTGCGCGATCGGTTCGAGCTGACGCCCAGCCCTGATGAAGCGTCGCGCCTGCGGTTCGCCCACGAGATCCGGGAGGTGATGGGGGCGGAGCAGGTCACCGAGATGCTGCACTTCCTCGGCGTGTTCGTCGGGCTCGAGTTTCCACCGACGCCGTTCTTGCGCGCGATCGCGGAGACCTCCCGGCAGCACCGCGAGCTGTCCCGGACGGCGCTGCGCAGGTTCATCGAGCTCGATGCCGCCCGAGATCCGCTGGTGCTCGTCCTCGATGACATGCAGTGGGCCGACACCGAGACGCTCGGCCTCGTGTCCGAGCTTGCCGCGGGGCTCGGCGGCTCGCCGGTGGTGATGCTCGCCGCCGCTCGTCCCGAGATGCTCGTCCACGCCGGCGGCTGGGGCGAGGGCTCGGTCGATCACGAGCGGATCGATCTGCGCAACCTCGAGCCCGATGATGCCGAGCAGATGTTCCGTAACCTGTTGTCTCGCTGCCAGGATCTCCCCGAGGAGACGACGCAGGCCGCGGTCGAGATGACGGGCGGCAACCCGGCGTTCCTCGAGCAGCTCGTACGGCTGTTCCTCGACAACGGCACGATCGACAGCCGCGGCGCGGTGTGGCGCATCGATCCCGACAAGGCCGCAGCGACCGAGCTGCCGATCAGCATCGAGGAGGCCATCGAAGCCCGGATCGCCGCGCTCGAGAACGAGGAGCGCGAGCTGCTCGAGAAGGCGGCGGTGTTCGGTAACGTGTTCTGGGTCTCGGCGGTGATCGCGATGACGCGGCTCGATGCGCCGCCGGTGGAGCCTCCGCTCGGGCCACTCGAGGTCGAGTGGGGCAACGGCGAGGACGTCCGCCGCCGGATCAGCGACCTGATCTCGATCCTGGCGGATCAGGACTACCTGCTGCCGCTCGAGGCAGACGACTCCAGCATCCCCGGCGAGGCGGAGGTCGTGTTCAAGCACAACCTCGAGCGCGAGCTGATCATCCGCTCGACCGAGCAGGGCAGGCTCGCGCGCTACTACCTGTCGGCGGCGCAGTGGCTCGAGGCCAAGACCACGCAGAAGAGCGACGAGCAGCTCGAGTTTCTCGCCGGCCTCTACGAGCGCGGCGGCGATGCGCGGAAGTCGGCGCGCTGCTACCTGCAGGGTGGCGATCGAGCGCGTGCGCGGTACGCCCCGGAGGAGGCCCGCGCGCTCTACGAGAAGGGCCTCAAGATGATCGCCGACCGTGATGCGCCGGCGCGGATGGACGCGCTGCACAACCTCGGCGATGTCCTCGAGCAGACCGGCCATGCCGACGAGGCGATGGAGTTGTTCGTGGAGATGCTCCAGCTCGCGTGGCGGTACGACAATCTCGCCAAGGCCGGAGCGGCCTACAGCCGGCTCGCGCGCGGGCAGCGCAGGCTCGGTAAGTACGACGGCGCGATGCAGCACCTGCGTCGCGCCCACGAGCTGTTCGAGAGGTCGCGGGATGATCGCGGCATCGCGTCGACCCTCGACGACATGGGCCGCGTCAACTGGCTGCGCGGCGGGTTCGGGCAGGCGCTCGACTTCCATCGGCAGGCGCTCACGATCAGGCGCGCGCTCGGCGACCGGCGCTCGATCGCGCTGTCGCTCGCGAACATCGGGCGAGTCCATCACGACACCGGCAACTTCAAGGCGGCGATCAACCAGTTCCGCGAAGCGCTCGATCTGCGCCGGGACATCGGCGACCTCGTCGGTGTGGTGCAGTCGCTGTGTGATCTCGGCGGGGTCCACGCCGAGGACGGCAATCACGAAGCCGCGCTCGAGTTGCTCGGCGAGGCGCGCACGATGGCGCAGGAGATCGGCGACAAGCTCGCGCTCGCGGATGTGCTGTCGCGCGCGGGCGAGGTGAAGTCGGCGATGGGGCATGGCGAGGACGCGGTGAAGGATCTGTCGGCTGCCAAGCAGATCGCGTCGGGGCTTGGCGATCGCGTCGCGCTCGCCGTCACCCACCAGCGGCTCGCGGTCGTGCAGCTCGCGCTCGGGAACCTCGAGGCGGCCGACGTCGAAGCGCACGCGGCGGTCGCGGTCAGCGAAGCCGTCGGGTTGCGGGTTCACATCGGGTGCGGATACCGCGTCAAGGCAGAGGTCGCGACCGCGCTCGGCCACCTTCCCCAGGCCGAGGACGACTTCCGGCGCGCGATCGACATCCTCGTGGCGGTGAAGCACGAGGTCGAGCTCGCGCGCGCGTACCAGGGTCTGGCGACCCTCAAGGATCGCCAGGGTGCGACGGGCGAGGCGCAGAAGCTGCGTGGCCGGGCCCTCGATATCTTCTCGCGCCTGCGTGGCGCGGCGGCCACGGAGTAGCGACATGGCGTCCGAGCAGGCCCTCGCGCGGCTGCGGGTGGCGGTGCCTGCCAACGTCCGCGAGGTGTGTCAGACCCTCGCCACGGCCGGTCATCAGGCCGTCACCGTCGGAGGCGCGGTACGCGACGCGATCCTGGATCTCGAGCCCGGGGACTGGGACGTCGCGACGAGCGCGCCTCCCGAAGAGGTGATCAAGCTGTTCCGGCACACCGTGCCGACCGGGCTCAAGCACGGCACGGTCACCGTGGTGACAGGGCGGGGCGAGGCGTCGCACGTCGAGGTCACGACGTTTCGCGGTGAAGGCGCGTACACCGATGCGCGCCGCCCCGACAACGTCACGTTCGGAGTGCCGCTGATCGAAGATCTCGCGCGGCGCGATCTGCGGGTCAATGCGATGGCGTACGACCCCTTGCACGATCAGCTGATCGATCCTTACGGCGGCCAGCGCGATATCGAGCAGCAGTTGCTCCGTGCCGTCGGGCCGACCGGCAACGTCTACGAGGATGCCGTGGCGCGATTCACCGAGGACGGGCTCCGGGTGATGCGCGCGGTCCGGTTCGCCGCCCAGCTCGAGTTCGCGCTCGACGCCGAGACCGAGCGCGGCATCGTGCCGGCGCTGCCCTCGCTGGCGAAGGTTAGCAAGGAGCGCGTCGCGGACGAGCTGCGCAAGATCCTGGCGACGCGCCAGCCCTCGCGTGCCCTGCTGCCGGCGATCCGCACCGGCATCATCGAGCTGATCATGCCCGAGCTCGTCGCGGGCTTCGCCGCCTGGGAGCCGTGGCATGGAGGCAGCCGAGCCACCACGATCCAGGCGTGGCTCGCGAGCATCGATGCCGCGCCGCCCGCCGCCCGCCTCGGCGCGATGCTGGCCGAGCTCGCGCCTCCCGACACGGGCACGCGCAAGCTCGATCGCGCGCTCACCAAGCGGAGCGAGGCGGTGCTGCGACGCCTCAAGTTCTCCAACGACGAGCTCGCCCGCGCCGCGGTCCTCGTCGGCTCGGCGGGGATCCTCGCGACCTCCGGATGGAGCGAGCCACAGGTTCGCCGGCTGCTCGCCGACGTCACGCGGCCCTACGCCGGGGCCGCGGTCGACCTGTGGCGCGCCAAAGGAGCGGGGCTGCTCGCCACGCTCGCCGAGACGATCACGAAGCGCGGCGATGCGCTCAACATCGGCGAGCTCGCGGTGACCGGTGCCGATCTGATGCGCGAGCTCGCTCTGGCCCCGGGACCGCTGCTCGGCCGGCTGCTCGCCATGCTGCTCGATCGCGTGCTCGACGATCCGGCGCTCAACGCGCGCGAGCAGCTGATCCAGCTCGCGCGCGCCTTCGAGCTCCCCCTGCCACGTTGACCGCTTCGCGAAGTGGTTATCGAAGCTCGGCCGAGGCGTCGACGACGATCGTGCGCGCACCGCGACCACCGACCACGATGCGCGGCAACTCGAGCACGGTGATCCGGCCATCGAGGTCGACCACGAGGTGCGACGCGCGGCGGAGCAGGTTCGCCAGCCCGGCGCGATCGAGCTCTGGATCGCCGGCGCGCGATGCGACCAGGTGGGCGGCGAGCGCCTGGGCATCGATCAGCCGGAGCGGCGCGGGCGCGGCGGCGAGCTGCGGGGCTCCGGGAGCATCGAGCACGACGGTCCAGCCGAGCGCAGGCAGGTCGAGCAACGAGACCGAGATCTCGCGCCCGGACGGCGGGGTCTCGCGCACGATGACGGCGGCGCCCTCGCTGGCGGACTTGCCGGCGGCGGTGAGCACGGAGGTGAACGCGGAGCGCACGAGGGCATCGCTGGTGATGTCGCGCTCGACCGGACAGCCGGCTGGTTCGCTCGGCAGATCATGGCCCCACGGCTTGAGCTCGACCGGGAATCCCGCTCGCCGCGCGAGCTTCACCGCCGCGGACGGCGTGGTCGCGACGGCCTGGCGCGTGATCGCGACGCCGTAGGCCGCGAGCAGAACCTTGGTCTCGTGATCTCCGATCCGCCCTGGATCGGTCCCGAGCTTGGCGAGCTGGCGGCGGAGCCGATCGTCATCGATCGCGAGCTCGGCGGATGCGACCCGAGGGGCCGCCCCGAGGCCGACCGCGATTCGCTCCGCCGCCTGCCCGAGCACATGGATCGCGCCGAGCGCAGCCCGGGCGCCGTAGAGCACCGCCGCTTCGGTCGCGAGCTCGCCCCGCGCGATCACGGGGACGTGGAGGCCGGGGGTGGTGTCCGGCGGGTTGCCGAGGGCCGGATCGAACAGCACGACGTCGGTCGGATCGTCCGGCAGCGAGAGCGGCGGGCGCGCTCCGGCCGCCTCGGCCTCGGCGGTGAGCGCGGCAGTCTGCGCCTCCAGCCACGAGCCCGGCGGTGCGATCACGGCCGCGCGCGGGCCCTCCGGCAGCCCGAACCGGACGAGCATCACGACGGCCTCGAGCCAGACATCGACGTCGTGCGCGACCGCGGCTCCGTGCGCGCGCAGGTACGACACGGCCGCGGCCCGCTCGACGGCCAGCCGCCCGGTCCCGCGTGGCGTGGGCGCGAGCAGGCACATCGGCCGGCCGGTTGCGGCCGCGCGCGCACAGCTGGCGGATAGCTCGACGGCGGCCGCGGCGGTGGGGATCGCGGCGAGCGCCCAGGCGATGACGTCGTCGCGGGCGGGCTCGAGCATCGCCGCATCCGACACGCGCGCCTCGATGCCGCGCGCGCGCAGGGCCGCCACCGCGGTCGCGCCGAGGTGAGCCGGCGCGATCACGTGCACCCGTGCTGACGCGGTCACCGCGGCGGTCCGCGCGTGTACGATCACGGCTGGCTCCGTCGCGCGACCACGTGCGCCGACAGATGCTCGGCGACGCCCTCGACGGTGCGCCGCGGTTGCCCCCCGATCCGCGGCGGCAGCGCGCGGTGGCCGAGCACGCCCGGATCGAGCCCGAGCGACGTCAGATCGAACCGGCGCATCGATGCGGACGGCGTCGGCGTGGGGTACTCGTCGATCTGCGGACCCGCGATCCGCAGCCCGATCACCGCGCTGCCGCGGACGCGACAGGTCTGGAGCTCGCCGCCTGCGATCCGGCTCGCGTGGATCACCGTGCCGCTGGCCGCGAGCGCGACGACGTTCGTGAGCTGGGCGAGATCGAGCAGCTCGGCGAGCGCGGCGACCTCCGGGGCGCGCTCGGGCCTGCTCGCTTCGTCCACGAGGATCGTGGTCGCCCCGAGCTGACGGGCGACCGCTGCCATCACCTGCGCCCAGCCGAGGTAATCGAGCTGCAGCTCGGAGGGGACCCCAACACTTCCCAGCCCGGCGCGACTCGCGCGATCGGCGGCGAGATCGAGCCACGTGGGATCACCGGCGGCGACCACGGTCGCCTCGCCGAGCTTGGCGGCAGCGCCGATCGCGCCGTCGAGCCAGCGGATCGATCGCGCGGGCATCGCGCTGCCGAGCCAGAGAGCGAGCTTCATCGTGCCTCCAGCACGCGGATGAGCTCGGCGAGCACGGTGTCCGCGCGGCCTGCGAGCGCGCCGTCGGACGGCTTGCCAGCCTGGCCCCCGATCCGGACCAAGCTCGCGGCCCCGGCGAGATCGATCGCGGGTGTGCCGATGGCGACGCAGAGCTCCGGCGCCAGCGCGGCACCGCGTTCGATGACCGCGCTCGGCTCGATTGCCTTCGCGCGGACCGCGGCGCGCCCGCCGACGAGGGGCGCCCCGAGCAAGCTCGCGAGCCGGCGTGCGTGGCCCACGACCTTGGGATCCGCGGCGTGCTCGTCATCCAGCACGACGATCGCGCCGCGGGTATGCGCGAGCTCCGCCGGCGCGCGCTCCCCGAGCTCGATCCGCGTGTCGGCTGCACCGATCGCGCCGACCACGACAAGATCGATGTCGTCGTCGCCCGGGCTCGCCACGCGACTTCCACCGATCATCACGACCGCAGCGCCACCGTCGGTGGCACGGACGTAGCCGCCATCGCGATCGCGCAGCTCGACATCGTCGAGCCCGACCGCGCGTGCGCGGGTCAGCAGCCGTGCACCGATCCGTGCACCGGTTCGCGCCCCGAGCTCGGCGGCCGAGGGCGCGTCGGAGCCGAACAGCACCAGCCGGGGCCTCAGTTGATCCAGCACCCGCTGCCACGCGCCGCCGACCGCGGCCCAGAGCGGCCCGACCGGCGCATCGCTGATCGCCGCGACGACCTTGTCGGCGCCGCCGCTCGCGAGCTCGGCGCGCACGGTCTCCACCACCGACAGGCGCCCGCTCGAGATCCGCCCGGTGTCGGTCGTGGCGCCTTCGTTCGGATCGTGGACGATGATCGCGGCGTAGAGCGTGGCGCCCCACGACGATGCGACCGCTCGACCTGCCGCGAGCGCGGCCTGCGAAGACGGATGAGGCCGTTCGCCGTCGAGATCGATATGGACCAGGACGGCGCCCACGCTGCGACGACGCTAACGTGCGGTGACTATTCGGTCAACAATTCCGCGTCATTCCCGCAGCTTGCATGGCCGCCGACGCTCGCAGCGAGAACCTCCGGTGGCGTCGCGCAGGACGTCCAGCTCCCAACCATGTCGCGTGCATACGAGGAGCTCACCGTCGACGAAGCCGTCAGAGATCCGTCCACCGTCATGCGGACAGCGGTCATCGACCACGACCAGCCGCCCACTGCCAAGCCGGGCGACCGCGACCGGCCGGGCGCCATCACGTGCCCGGACGACCGCGCCGACCGCGATGAGCCCGAGCTCGCGGACATCCGGTACCTCGGGATCGTAGCCAAGCTCGTCGAGGAGCTGCGCGGAGACCGGGCCCATTGGCCGAACCTAGAGCGGCGGTCTGACATCGCAGCCCGAGCGGGGATCTCACGCGCCGAGGCTGGCCGCGCGGAGGCAATGGTCAGCGAGCACGAGGGCGACCATCGCTTCGACGATCGGGACCGCGCGAGGCAGCACGCAGGGATCGTGGCGGCCACGGGGCGTAAGGATCACGGGGTTGCCATCACGGTCGACGGTCTCCTGCGGACGCATGATGGTGGCGGTCGGCTTGAACGCGATCCGCAGCGTGATCGGCTCGCCATTGGAGATCCCACCCTGGATCCCGCCCGAGCGGTTGGTGCGCGTGCCGATCGTGCCGTCGTCCCGACGATGGAAGGCATCGTTGTGCTCGCTGCCGGTCAGCTTCGTACCGGCGAACCCCGAGCCGTTCTCGACGCCCTTGACCGCGGGGATCGACATGATCGCCTTCGCGAGATCGGCCTCGAGCTTGTCGAACACCGGCTCGCCCCAGCCGGCGGGTACGCCGCGTGCGACGGCGCGGATCACCCCGCCCACGGAGTCTCCGTCCTTGCGGGCCTGCTCCACACGCTCGATCATGCGGGCGGCAGTCGGCGCATCGGGACACCGGAGATCGTTGGCATCGACCTGGTCGCGGCTGACCGTGGCGTCGTCCACCGTCGCGATCAGATCAGCGACCTCGTCGACCCAGGCGATGATCGAGACTCCGCGCCGGGCGAGCAGCTGCTGGGCTACCGCCCCGGCGGCGACGCGTCCTGCCGTCTCGCGCGCGCTGGCACGGCCGCCGCCCGCGATCGCCCGGATCCCGTACTTGGCGTCGTAGGTGTAGTCGGCGTGGCTGGGGCGGTAGGCGTGCGAGATTTCCTCGTAGTCCTTGCTGCGTGCGTCCTGATTGCGGATCAGCATCGCGATCGGCGTCCCGAGCGTCACGCCATCGAGCATCCCGGAGAGGATCTCGACCTGGTCGGCTTCCTTGCGCTGGCTGACCAGCCGGCTCTGCCCAGGTCGCCGGCGGTCGAGCTCGGCCTGGATCTGTGCAAGATCGAGTGGGAGCCGGGGAGGGCAACCATCGATCACCACGCCGATCCCCGCACCGTGGGATTCGCCAAACGTGGTGATCCGAAATAGCCTGCCGAAGCTGCTACCCATCGCCGGAGTGTACGCGAGAGGCCCAACGACAGCACACCCGGCACCGTGGAGTGAGACACTCCCCGCATGCGAATGATGCTCGCGTTCGGTCTGTTGATCGCGCTCGCGGCCGGCTGCTCGGCAGCGGCGACGACACCGTCTTCCCCTCCACTGGCGAGCGAGACCCCACCGACGACGCGAGATCCCGGCGTCACCGCCGATGTGCCTCCGTTCCCCTCGCACCCACCGGCGCCCGAGCACGGCGAAGGATCCGGCGGCGGCTCGAGCGCCGCGCCCGCTGGCAAGCCGGTCGGCGCGGCGTGCCTCGTCGGAGCCGAGTGCGACTCGGGGATCTGCGAAGGTCTCGGCTGCGGCGACGACTCGCCGGGGACGTGCATGGCGCGCGCGCGGGGCTGCACGCGCGACCTGCGGCCGTACTGCGGGTGCGACGGCAAGACGTTTCGCACCTCGGGGAGCTGTCCAGGCCGGCG
>JAGSPR010000486.1 GCA_018262455.1 Deltaproteobacteria bacterium
CCGTCCTTGTTGGTGTCGAGCGCCGCGAACCGCTCCTTGGCGCGAGCGTCGTGCATCGCTTGCTTCTCCGCGGGGTCGAGCGTGCCGTTCTTGTTCGTATCGAACTTGGCGAGCTTCTCGGCCTTCCTCTCCGCGAACTTCTCCTTCATCGCCGCCCGGTCGGGCTTGTCGCCGCCGCCCTGCGCAGCGGCGATTCCGGCGACGCCGCCCACGAGCACGGCCGTGGTCACGAACACGAGCTTGAACTTCTTCAACATCTTGACCTCCTTGGTCAGGTGCTCCCATCGCAAGGGACGTGCCGCGCGCAACTCCGCGTTTCGTCATGCGACCACCGAGGTCACGCTGCGAGAAGCGCAGCGCGGGCTGCAGAACCCGCTTGCTCGCACGCGACGTGAAGACCTAGCGGTAGTCCCAATGGAGCAGCACCGCCTCCTTCTTCGCGCGTGCGCGGCGGAGGAAGTCGTTGAGGTGCGCGGCGACCTCGTGTTCGGCCTCGTGCTCCTCGAACGCCTCGACGGCGGACCACACGAGGTCCGGTGGGAGGAGCACGAGGCCCGAGCCGATGTAGTGCGCGGGTGAGACGCCGACCAGGCACGCGAACTCGGTCGAGGAGGGCCACAGCGGGCTGGGAAGCGCGATGTCGGGGTTGGCGCGCGCGAGCGCCGCGACGTGGTTCCCGCGGGTGGCGGCCGGCGTGAGGAAACCCCACAGATCGCGCTCGAGGACCGCCTGCGCGAGGGCCGCGTGCGAAGGCGGCGCGATCGCGGCGACCAGCTCCTCGACGGCCTTGCGTCCGAGCGTGCAGCGATTCCCTTGGTGGGTCTTGCCCTCGTTGTCGCGGGCGAGCGCGAGGAGCTGCTCGGGGGACGGCGGCGGCACGGCGGTGTAGATCGCGCACATTCCCATCCCCGCTATTGAGCCACAGCTTGCCGCCCACGGCTATTCTTGGGTGTGACCCCGGACAGCGACGACGAGCTCGCACGCACGGCCACGGCCGCTGCCGATGCGCCGGCTCCAGCCGCAGCGCCCGTGGGCACGATGGTCGGCCGCTACCAGCTCGAACGCGAGCTCGGCGTCGGCGGCATGGGTGTCGTCCACGTCGCGTTCGATCCCGATCTCGAGCGGCGGGTCGCCCTGAAGCTGTTGCGCGCCGCGGGCGGCGACGCGGCGAAGCGGCTGCAGCGCGAGGCGCGCGCGATGGCGCGGCTCACCCACCCCAACGTCGTCACCGTGCACGAGGTCGGGACCGCGGCGGGCCGCGACTACGTCGCGATGGAGCTGATCGAGGGCGAGACGCTCGCGGAGTGGCTGCGCTCGCGGCAGCGTGACCCGAAGGAGATCCTCGAGGCGTTCATCGCGGCCGCGCGCGGCCTTGCCGCGGCGCACGACGCGGGCATCGTCCACCGCGACTTCAAGCCGCACAACGTGCTGCGCAGTCGCAAGGGCCGGATCGCGGTGACCGACTTCGGCCTCGCGCGCGAGTCGCACGTCCAGCCGCCGACGGATCCGCTCGAGGTCACGCTGCCGCTCGCGGCGGGCAGCGAATCGGGTGGTGGGTCGCGCACGCCGAGCTCGCTCGCGGGACTGACCGTGACCGGCTCGGTCCTCGGCACGCCGGCGTACATGGCACCGGAGCAGTGGAACGGCGGGGCGGTGACGCCCGCGACGGACCAGTTCGGGTACTGCGTCGCGCTGTGGGAGGCGTTGACGGGCGGCCGGCCGTTCGTCGGGCCGAGCATCGACGAACTGCGCGCGCAGGTCGCGAAGGGCCCGGAGACGCTCGACGCGTCGAAGCTGCCGCGGCGGTTGCGGCCCGTGCTGCGGCGCGGGCTCGATCCCGATCCGGCGAAGCGGTGGCCCAGCATGCACGCCCTGATCGCCGAGCTCGGACAGGCGGACGGACCGCCGAAGCGACGGACCGCGGTCGTGGTGATCGGCGCGGGTCTGCTGGTTGCCGCGGTCAGCCTGGTCGTCGTGCTGCGCTCGGGCGGTGGCGCGATGACGCCCGCGTGCGTGGCGCCGGTGCTCGATCCGCACGTGGTGTGGAGCGACGCCACCCGGATGCCGATCGCGAAGGGGCGCCAGGCGGGACACGTCCGGACGCTCGAGGCGGATCTGCGGTCGTGGACCGAGACGCGCGCGAAGGCGTGCGCCGCCGAGACGTCGGTGCGGGTCGCCGCGCTGACCTGCCTCGACGGCGTGATCGTGCGGTTCGATGCGGTCGTCCGCGCGCTGCACCAGCTCGACCGCGTGCCGTTCACCGACGCGGGCGCGTTCCTGATCGATCCGGCGCGCTGCCTGCGCACGCCGTCGCCGCGCCTGTCTCTGACGCAGAGCCCGGCGCTCGTCGACGTGATCGCGGCGAGGCTCCGCGAGGAGATCGATCCGTTGCCGGTCTCGCGCGAGGTGTTCGACACGCTGGTCCGCAAGGTCGAGAAGGAGCCGTGCGCCGCGGCGCTCGCGCAGCTGATCGGCGTCGAGCTGCGCCTCTCCACCGACGACCGCGACCGCATCCTCGCGACCGCCGAGCAGGACGCGGAGACATGCGGCGATGATCGGGTCCGCGCGGAGGTCGCGCTCGTGATCGCCGGGAGCTCCCTCGAGGGCGGCTACCTCGCGGAGGCACGGATCGCGAAGGTCCGCCGCGCCGAGGCCGCGGTCCAGCGCGTGGCCCAGGCCGACCTCGTCGCGACCGTCGACCTCCTGCGCGCTGCGATCGCCGCTCGCCTCGGCGACCTCGACCAGGCGATCACGCGCAGTGACGCCGCCGCCGCCGGCTTCGCTGCGCGCCAGCGCTCCGTCGCGCAGATCTCCTCCAACCTGATCGCGGTCGAGTACCGGCGGCTCGGCGGCTTCGCCGAGGACCTCGACGGCGCGATCGATCAGCTGACGCAGTTGCGCGAGCTGGCGGCTGCGCGCGCCGGTGTGGACTCGGAGATCGTGCGGCGAGTCGATCGCTCGATCGCTCGGGCGGAGATCGACGGCGGGGACACCGCCGCGGCGACGGCGCGGCTCGCCCGGGCACGGCGCCCCTTGCCGCAAGATCCGGGGCAGACGGTGACGGGCCGCGTCGTCGACGAGTCCGGCACCCCGATCGCCGGTGCCACGGTCGCGCTCGCGACCGATCTCGTCGGGACCTCGACGAGCGCCGCGGTGCAGCTCACCTCGGACGGCTCCTACCGCGAGACCGTGTCCGCGGCCGATGGCGGCTTCACGATCCCGGGCGCGCCGGAGAGCGGCGCCGTGATCGCCTTCCTCGGCGATCGCCGAGCATCGCCGCAGGCGCTCGTCAGCCCGGTCGAGCTCCGCCTCGCACCGACGAGTCGGCTCGAGGGCAAGGTCGAGCTGCGCGGCGTCCGCTCGGGCAGCGTGATGATCGTCATCACCGCGGATGCGCAGGCGCGCGCGCTCCCGTACGCGCTGCTCGCGGCGCTGCACCCGAATGGCAGGTTCGAGGTCGACGGCGCGCCGCGCGGCAGGGTCATCGTCTCGACCCGCGTCCGGTCGGCGCTCATGCCGACGACGATGCAGGTGACGATCGACGTGCGCGATCCCGTGCACCGCGAGATCACCCTCCAGATTCCGCAGACCCCGCGCGAGATCACGGCGCTCGTGCGGAGCACGGTCGGGACACCGCTGCAGAACGCGCAGGTGTTCGTGATCGGAGGGGCCGTCGCGTCGATGAGCGTCCTCGACTTCATGTCGCTGCCCACAAAGACGCGGACGAGCGGCCTCGCACGGCCGATCACGGCGGCGGAGCGAACGCCGTCGCTCCATGCGGTGTCGAAGCCGGGGGACCTGTTCGTCCGGATCGCGGCCCCCGAGGGCGACGCGAGCGCGTGCGCGATCGCGCTGCCCGATGACTTCGGCGATCCGGATCTCCAGCGCAAGATCGATGGCAACCTCGACAAGCTCGCGATGACCTGCACGCCGATCACCGCGAGCGAGATCGTGACGATCGAGGTCGCGCCGTTCCCGCGCCTGGACTAGCGGAGGTCGAGGCCGTCGACGACGCGGTCGTGCTCGGGGGCCTCGCCGAGCCGGATCAGCGCGGATGCGAGCACGTCCGGTGTGGTCGAGCGGTAGCGGTCGCGGAGCTTCTTGCCGCCGAGCACGCCGGCGACCGCGAGCAGCCCGTCGCCGACCACCGCCGCGCTCTTCTCACCGAGCCGGCCGTCCTCGCGATCTCCCGTGATGATCGAGGGCCGCGCGATCACCCACGGCAGCTTCGCGGCGCGGATCACGTCCTCGGCCTTGCCGCGCGCGCGCAGGTACGCGGAGCGCGCGGTGCGATCCGCACCGACGCTCGACAGGTAGACGAGGCGCGGCGTGCGCTCCGAGGCGGTCGCCGCCTCCACCGTGAGCTGGGTCAGCCCGAGATCCACCTTCTCGTAGATGTCGCCCTCGACGGCATCCGCCTTGGCCTTGCTGCGCGTGGTCCCGATGAGGATGTAGATCTGCGCCGGATCGAGCTCGCGGATCCGCGCGGCGAGCGCCGGTGCCTCCCACGGCGTCGTGTCGACCGTGGCGCCCAGCTCGCCGAACGTCGCGCGCCAGGCGTCGACCTTCGACGAGTCGGGGCGGACGTGGGCGATCGTCTTCGTGCCGCGTACGCACAGCTGGCGCACGACCTCGCGACCGACGAAGCCGGTCGCGCCGAGCACGAGGGCGGTCATAGCCCCGAGAGCTTGGCGAGCCCGGCCTGCATGCGCTCGCGCAGCGGCGCGACGACGGCCGGATCCTTGATGTTGATCACCGGCTCGGTGTCGTACTGCTCGTAGAACACGCTG